>NZ_JADQDD010000280.1 GCF_019263595.1 Pseudonocardia sp. KRD291
ACCCGCCGTGACCTGCGCAGACCCGCTGGGGTCCGATAACGCAACATTATCGGGCACTAGGTGCCGCGTTGTCCGTCAGTGGTCGGTCGGCGGGATTACGCCAGGGGCGGCGACGCGCCAGGTGTGGCGGCCGTTGGTCGTGATGCTGGCCGCGGCGCCGGTCAGCAGCGAGTGTGACCGCTGGGCACTTCATTCGCCCCGCTCGACAAGCCGCTCCGCTCAATATTCAAGCAAACTCTGCGTGTTCTGCTACAACTGTGGGCGTGGACGAGGACTCTGCAGCACGCGCGATGCTGGACCAGGTCGTTTTGGACTGGAACGGCCAAGGTGTCCTTCGGGACCTGAGTCAGCTCACAGCCACAGTCTGGTGGAAGAACCTGGACCGCTTCGAGTCGGTCCTTGGGGACGACGCGGTAACTCTCGGGGTGCAGTCCAGTCGCAACGTCTGCAACCTCGCGGTCAGTCACTTCCAGGGTGTCGACGGGGTCACGGCCCGCAAGCCCAGCACGTTGGAGCTGAGTCACCAGGGGCGAGTCCTGCACATCAGCAAGGCCAGATCCCGTACCCGAGGCTGGGATCCGCACTTGATCAACTGGGCGGAGAGCGAAGTTCGTATGGTGAGCGCCGAGGCCAACTCCAAGGCGTACATGCCGGCAAAGGGCACGTTGTTCGAGACCTATGGCCCGCTGCCAGGGCAGCCGAACGACCCTGCCCTGCTCAAGCACCTGCACTTGCTCTGGCAGGGCTTCGACGACGGCTCTACCCGCTCCTGGGTCGGATTCCCGAGGCTGGGTAACTCGCCCTGGTATGCGGTCGCGCTCCTCGGCGACAACCCCGGCCGCGGAGCTACTCGTCTCGATCCCACGAACGGGCCGCTGCCGGTCGGACCCGGCGATTTCGACGCCCTCGGTGAGCCCCCGCTGTCTCTGGCCCGCCGCACCGACAAGATCGAGCGAGACGGCCGCTCGCGGCCGGCGGGAGCATGAACAAGCCCGACGAGCTGCACCAGGCACGGCAGCGCGCTGCTGCCCGCCGCGCTGCTGGGGTCGTAGTCGACTTCGATCCGGCCCGCCTCTCGCTCGCTCGCCGCCTCACTGCATGGCCCAGGACCCGTCTGGCCCGCGCCGTTGACATCACCCCATCGGCGATCACCCAGTACGAGAAAGGCCAGACTAAGCCGACCCTGCCGGTGCTCGAGAAACTCGCTGATTGCCTCGAGGTCCCGGTGGAGTTTCTCCGCGCCGGTAGTCCTGTCCCCGGGTTGTCCGCTGCTGGGGCGCACTTTCGCAGCCTGCGCTCAACGACCGTGCTGCAACGCGACCAAGCTCTCTCCTTTGGCGAGCTTGCCCTCGCTGTGTTCACAGCCCTTGAACACCACGTCGAGCTCCCCCCGGTCGGGCTGCCCGAACTCGACGTCCCCGCCGAGCTCGACCCGTCAGCGATTGCCACCCTCGCCGATCAGGCCCGGGAGGAGATGGGGATCCCTGCCGGCCCGGTCCCGCACATCGTGCGTCTCCTCGAGGCGCACGGTGTCGCCGTGGTCCGGCTTGAGGACGCCAGCAAGAAAGTCGACGCGTTCAGCCACCAACAGGGCCAACGCCCGTTGGTTCTACTCAGCCCCGCCAAACAGGACAAGGCCCGTAGCCGTTTTGATGCCGCCCACGAACTCGGGCACCTGCTCATGCACCATGACGTCGAACCCGGATCCCGCCTGGTCGAGCAGCAGGCTCATACCTTCGCCGCGGACTTCCTCACCCCGGCTTCTCAGATCATCGGCGATCTACCCGACAAGCTCGACTGGGTCGTGTTTCACCAACTCAAGCGACGCTGGGGCATCAGCCTCAAGGCACTAGTCGTACGGGCTCACACCCTCGGCCGGATCAACCCCACGACTTACCAGCGAGGGATGCGGCAACTCAGCACCTGGGGTTACCCCGAACCTGGCAGCCTCGGACCACCCGAAGCCCCGGTCTTACTGCCTCGAGCTCTCGAACTGGTCGGCCCTACCGATGACACCCTCGCGCAACTCGCCGATGACTGCGGGCTGCCCATCGGGCAGGTCAAACGCATCTGGCATGCCTGCGGGGGCGCCGAGATCCGCCCAGCCGTCACCTTCACCAGCATCGACGAGCAAGCCTGACCGCCCTACCGATCTTCGTGGTGCCGCAGGGCGGTTGCCAGGGACCACCGCGGCCGCGATTCCGCGGGGTCGCGCGAGGGGTGAGCGCGGATCCCCCGAGTCAGGGAGTTCAGCCCTGGAGTCCCGCTCTCGCGCGCTCGACGTGCAGGTAAGTGAGAACGCGCTCATCACGTGGTGGAAAACGTCGAGTCCGACAGCAGCGACGACCGGCGGCGACGGAACGCCTCCGCCGAGCAAGCACTCCGCGAGCTTCCATCAGTGCAGCCAGAGCACGCGCAGGACCTCGACGCGTTGCTCGCGTTCCAGGATCAGGAAGATCGCCTGGGCGGTGTATCCGGGCGGGCCGAACGCCAGGCGGCGCATGACACCGTCGGGCTTGGCGTCGGTGTAGGGCTCGCTACTCCAGGGCGCGAGCTCGAGCAGGTCGAGGACCTGGGCGTAGTGGGGGAGCAGCCCGTCGGGCAGGGCGTTGACCTGGGCGTTGACCTCGCCGTCGGTGACGACCTGATACATCGAGCTACTGCTGGCCGAGCCGGCGGGCGATCATGGCGCGTTGGTCGTCGGCGGTCACCGTGCCGCGCTCGGCGCCGGCCAGGACGCGATCGGCGCGGTCGAGCATCCGGCGATGGGCGACGGCGTCATGTCGGGTCATCGCGGCGATGGCGCGCCAGCGCTCGAGGACACGGTAGACGTCGGTGAGGTCGAGGTCCTCGGCCGCGCGAGCCATGGCGGCCCGCCATTCGCGGTCGAACTGGCCGACCTCCTCGGCGAGCAGCGCGCGCCGCACCTCGCCCGGTGTGGCCGGCGGGGGAGGGGTCGGGGTCTCCCGGCTTGTGGGTTCGGCTGTCACATCCCGACGGTATCGCCCAAGGCGACGCTGCGCGTCCGTAGTCGTCTCTCACATCGACGATCGCCACGGCCAGGTCGACTGTTGCACGACCGTGAGAGCGACCCGCCGCCCCGCCGCCAGACGCCCCGACCGGTGCGGTGCCGTGCCTGGGCAGCCAGCCCGCCCCCCGCAAGATGAGCCCTCGCCTGGATGTCGCGTCGGGCCTTGAGGGACCGGTCTCGCAGGCAGGACCCGCAGGCAGCGAAGTAGCCGCTGGGCTGTGGGTCGGCTGCGCGCCGCCTTTGGCTACTGCTCGCTTATGAGAGACTGAAGTCGTTCGAAGGAACTGGAGGGTCCGATGACACTGGTCAACGACAGCGGAACATCCCGGGTCGGCGTGTCCGACCCCCGGACCGCGGTGACCGAGGCCCTCGGCTCGCTTCGCGTCGACGGGCTGGAGCCTGGACCCTTCGGTTCGGCGGTCCTTCGTGACGTCGCCGCGGGCGAGGTTAGCTACGCCGACGCTGTCGCCAGGATCGTGGCCCACTACCGCCGGTGAGCTGGGACCCCTACCTGGACCTCGAGCACGGCGTACTTCGCAACCGCTTCGCCATCACCGATGCCGAGACCCTCGCCCGAGTCGAGTCCGAGCTGACCGCGGTACGGATCGCGGAACTGACGCAGAACCCGCTGCCCGGGCGCTACGACCTCGCCCTGCTGCAGAGCTTGCACTGGCACATCTTCTCCGACATCTACTCCTGGGCCGGTCAACTGCGCACCGTGGCCCTGGGCAAGGGCCGGCACCTCTTCTGCCCACCCGATCAGCTCACCGTCAAAGGGGAGGCCGTGTTCGCCGACCTCGCCGACGGCGACTACCTACGAGGACGGGACCGTCCGGCGTTCGTGCGAGGGCTCACCGATGTGTTGAGCGCGCTCACCTACCTGCACCCGTTCCGGGAAGGGAACGGACGGGCACAACGACTGCTGCTCACACAGCTCGCACGCGAAGCCGGCTACAACCTCGACTGGGCACTTCTCGACCCAGCCGACAACATCGCCGCAAGTCGTGCCGCGCACGAGGGCGACCACAAGCCCCTTCGGCGGGCGCTCGATGATCTGGTGGGCCCGGCGAGCTAGCGGTCAGCGGAGGGCGCATTCACCCGTGCGGACGAAGAGTCGAGTAACCATCGGCGTTGACTTCGGCGTAGCCGCCACGAATGGACTCAGCGTCGGCATTGAGGTGGCGCCAGTCGCGCCGCTTGCTCAGGTCGCGTGTGCGGGCGCGAATAGCGCGCAGGTTGCCATGCGCGACCAGGACCTGGTCCTGGCCGAGGGTGCGGACATCTCCGGGGCGCATCGTCGGGACAGTCTCGACGCTGCGGGTGTCGCGGCCACCGCCGAAGAATCCGTCGGTCTGGGTCTGGCTGCGTAGCTGCTCGTGCTCGCCGAACACGGTGGAGAGCCACCGCAGGGTCGTGGCGTCGGAGATACCGCCGAAGACGACCTTGGTGCTGGAGTTCTCCAGCAGCGCCGCGGCGGGGCCTTCACCGAAGGCGCCTTGGAGCTGGGCGACCGACTGCACCGCCCAGTGCGTGAGCACACCGCGGCCGGCGGCGTCGGAGATGACGTCGGGGAGCCCGGGCATCGGGGTGGAGTTGGTGAGCTCGTCGAGGACCGCCACCGCCGGCGGGTCAAGGCGTTCGCCAGGACCCACCAGCGCCATGTCCTGGGCGGCGTGGAGCCACTCCTCGGCCAGAGCGGTAAGCAGCGGTACCCAGTCAGGGGCCTGGCGGCGCCCGGCCACGACATACACCGTGCCGCCGGAGCCGATGAGCGAGCGCAGATCCACCGCCTCATTCGGCGCCGGCGAGCAGAAGGCCCGCACCCGGGGGCTGGCCAGGGGTTCGAGGACGCGGCGCACGCTCATCCAGACCGCGTCCGCGGTCCTGGCCGTCATGTTCGCCTCGGCCTTTAGGTCGGCTGCGATCTTGGGGTGTCCGCGTTTGGCGAGGATCTCCGTCGGCGCTGTGCCTTGCCGGTTCGCCGCCCACGTCAACAGGTCGTCCACTCCGGCGGTGGGGTCGAGCGCGGCGGCCATTAGGTAGGCGCGCATCACCATGACGGCGCGTTCGCGGAAGACTCGGTCGTTGCCGGCGCCACGGCCGTCGCCGGCTTCCACGGTGACTGCGGCTGCCTCGACGAGGGTCATGGCCCGGCGTCGTGCGGTCTCGGGGTCGGCGCAGCCGGTGATCGGTGACCACTTCAGGGTTGCCGGCCAGGAGACGGTGTCGGTGGTGTCGAGGACCAGGACGGGACCCGCGCCGGACCGGCGGGTGCGGGCGAGTGCGGTGTGAAGCAGGATGTCGGGTTTGGTCGACTGGCACCACATCGCGCCCGGTGCGGCGAGCGCGATCGGGGTGATCAGGCGCCGCGTCTTACCGGCCTGGGTCGGGGCGATGATCCCGACGTGGTGGCGGTGCGGGACGACGACGGGCCCGCCCGCTCCCTCGCCGACCGGTGTCCCCATCTCCTCGGCGGGGGACCCGGGCGGCAAGGTCGGGCGGGTGTAGCGGGCCTGCTGGCGGCAGGCTGCAGGGGAGACCTGGCGGCGCATCTCGCGGCGGGTGGCATGCCCGGCCGGGGTCGGACCCCACCGCCTCCAGAACGGGACGCCGAGCAGGACCACCACCGCGGCGGCGACCACGACGAAAACCGCCAACGTCGCCCAGAACAGGCCCCGCTGGTCGCTGAGCGCCGCGTACGGCGCCGGCAACGGCGCGAACGACTCGCCGCTCAGCGCGGCCAGGCTGATCACCGCCTCGGGCAGGCTCGGCCACGCAACAGGCCCCCCAGCGAGAGCGCCGGCCAGCGCGAGTGCCGCCATGGACAGCACCGCCAGCACCACCACCGGGGCGACCACGATGAGCACTATCCCCAGCAGCAGCCATTCCTGACTGGCCTGTGCCCGTGCCGTGACTGCCATCGAGTCCTCCTGGGATCAGATCCGCACTCAGCCGCGGCCGAGTGCGTGGTGAGCAGGCGGGCCGACCTGCGCTTGGTAGGTAGTGACGTGCCAGTCCGCGGCGTCGATCGCGGTGTCGGGGTCGGGGAAGGCGCCGGCCTGCCGGCTCGCGGAGACGGCGATGAGCCGGCCGTCGTGGCGGCGGTGGGCGTAGACCTGGTCGCTGTAGCCGCCGGCGGGTGGGTAGGTGCGGATCGCGCCCTGCCCGGTGGGCCGGCCCACGGCGTCCTGAACGGCCTGGGGGAGTAGGCCGACAGCCGATTCGGTCGTGCGGATGTCAGGGCCAGCCGCGGAGTCTTCGCCTGTCTGGGGTGGTCGCGACCAGCGCTGCACCGTCGGAGGTGGCCCGGTCAGCTGGTGCGCGGCGAGCTGGACGGTCCAGGGTGAGCTGCCTGGGCGCAGGCGCGGGCGGCCGTCTGCTGTGGTGCCGTCGGGGACGAGGCGGCGGCGTGCTCGGATGCTGAGCAGGGTGTCGGTGTTGATCCACCAGGCGTCGATGTCGTGCCAGTGGGTGCCGTCCGGGCTGCGGCGGGTGGTGGGGTCGTGGGCCCACGCGGCGAGCGCCGCATTGCGGCACCATCCGGCCGAGTGCAGAAGGTGCAGGGCCTGGTCGGGGAGCCGGGCCCATCCGGAGCGTTCCTCGTGCCGCCAGGTGATCCGGGCGACTCCGGGGTTCGCGGCGGGTGCGGGCGCTCCGCTGGGCGGTCGGGTTGCCGGTGCCGCCGGTGCTGGGCGGCGTTCGAGGAAGCTCATCAGTGGCGCCTTCCGTGGGGTGGCCCCGAGGTGGAGGGGCCGCGGCGGTTGCCGCCGGTGGTGCGGCGTAGTCGTGCGGTGGCTCGGTGGGTGGCGTCGGTGAGGGCGAACCAGGCCCAGGTCAGGGCGCGCAGAACCCAGCAGGCCGCCGCGACCCACACGATCAGCAGCAGCACCAGCGCGACCCACGGCCGAGGCCCGGCGGGGAGCAGGGCGAGAGCGGCGGGCCCGGCGACCCAGTAGACGAACGCGACCCCAGCCACGACGCAGGCTTTGCCCGATCGGCTGCGGGGCAGCGGCGCGATCCGCCACGCGGCCAGCAGCACCGGCCCCAGGCCGCGGTGCGGATCGATCCGCCCGACCGGCCACCCAGGCGGCCAGGAGCCCGGCTGCGGTGGGGGAGGGGTCGGAGGCGTCCAGCTCTCCGCCGCGGTCGGGACGTAGTCGGTGTAGGCGACGGCCGGGCCGGCGGGGACGTAGTCGACGCCGCCGGGCGGCGGAGGCTGATCCGCCGCGGCCGCCGGATCAACGTCGGCGGCCTGAGCGTCGGCGCGGGTGGCGTCGTAGTCGGCGAGGCGGACGGGGTCGGAGAGAACCGCGTAGGCGGCCGCGACGTCGCGGAACCGGGCCAGCGCGGCCGGGTCGGAGTTCAGGTCGGGGTGCAGCTCGCGGGCGAGGCGCCGGTAGGCGCGACGCACATCCTCGGCGCTCGAGTCCGGCTGCAAGCCGAGCTCGGCGTAGAGGTCACGCCCGGGGTGGCGGTGCACGGTCATCGGATAGCACCCCGCACCGACAGAACCGTGGTCATGGGCCACCTCGCGGGGTGGCGTCAGCCAGCGCGGCGGTCACCGGGGGTGCGGGCTGCCCGGCGGGCCCGGCGATGTGGCGGACCGCGACGACCTCGTCGGACCAGTCGCTCAACGGCTGCAGCACGACGCCTGTGGAGGAGTCGTAGGCGTTGACGACCAGGCCGTTGCCGACGTACATGCCGACGTGGCGCGGGTTCGACGGCGAGCCGAGGGAGCCCGGGATGAACACCAGGTCCCCGGGGGCGATCTGGGCGATCGAGGCGGGGGTGCCGGCGGTCTTCTGGTTGACCGTGCCGGCCGGGACCGGCACGCCGGCGGCGGCCCAGGCGGCGAGCATCAGCCCGGAGCAGTCGAACCCGTCGGGGCCCTTGGCGCCCCAGACGTAGGGCTTGCC
>NZ_JADQDD010000281.1 GCF_019263595.1 Pseudonocardia sp. KRD291
GCGACGTCGAGCGTCGTGCCGGTCTCGTCCGGTCCGAGCGGCTCCAGGGTGGCGAGCTGGGACTCCAGCAGCGCGGCGGGCATGAAGTGGCCGGGCCGGGCGGCCATGCGGGCGGCGATCGTGGCCGGTGCGCCGTCCAGGTGCGCGAACGCGACGCCCGGTGCGTGCGACCGCAGCACGTCACGGTAGGCGCGGCGCAGTGCCGAGCAGCTGGTCACCGCCCCGGTCCCGGCCCGCGCGGCCAGCCACGCCCCGACGGCGTCGAGCCAGGGCGCACGATCCGCGTCGGTGAGCGGGACGCCGGCGCGCATCCGGGCCACGTTGGCCGGCGGGTGCAGGTCGTCGGCGTCGCAGAACGGCAGACCGAGACGGCCGGCGAGAGCGGCACCGAGCGTCGTCTTGCCGGAGCCGCACACCCCCATCACGACGATCAGCGGCGGCGGTGGGCTGAAGTGGGAGGTCATCGGCGTCCTCGTGGGTGGTGGTGACAGCGTCGCCCAGAGTGCGTCAAAAGTACTACTTATTCAATACTGGATCGAATAAGAGCAGGTATTTCCCGTCGTTGACCTTGAACTAGTCCGTCGTATGCCAGCATGACTGGCGTGAGCGAGACGGCACCGGGACTGCACGCCGGACTGGTCGACCGGCTCGGTGCGCTCGTCGTCAGCGGGGACCTGGGTGCCGGGCAGGTGCTCAGCGCCGAGGAGCTGGGGGCGCGTTTCGGCGTCTCGCGGACCGTCGTGCGCGAGGCCGTCCGTGTCCTGGAGTCGATGGGCATGGTGCAGAGCCGGCGCCGGGTGGGGGTCACGGTCGCGCCGCGTGAGCGGTGGAACGTGCACGACCCGCGGATCGTGCGCTGGCGCCTGGACGGCCCGGACCGCGACGCCCAGCTGCGCTCGCTGTCCGAGCTGCGCCACGGGATCGAGCCGGTCGCCGCGGCACTGGCCGCGCGTCGGGCCACGCCGGCGCAGTGCGGCGAGCTGACCGGCGCGGTGATGGAGATGGCCGTGCACGGTCGCGCCGGGGACCTCGACGCCTACCTGGTCGCCGACGTCCGGTTCCACGCCGTGCTGCTGGCCGCGTCGGGCAACGAGATGATCGCCGCGCTGGACGCGACGGTGGCCGAGGTGCTGGCCGGGCGCACCCGGCACCACCTGATGCCGCCGGTCCCGGAACCGGCCGCGATCCGGCTGCACGGCGACGTCGCCGAGGCCGTCCGCGCCGGCGACGCCGCGGCCGCCGAGACCGCGATGCGCGCGATCCTGGACGAGGCGGCCGCGGCGATGCGCCCGGTCACCGATCCGGGCTGACGTCCGGGTCCCCGTCGGCGACGTCGGCCGTGATCGGCGTCCCGGCAGCGATCTGCGCCGGATTCGACGCGTATCGCTGCCAGGACGACGATCACCGGGTGGCCGGCGGGCCCCCGGCGTACTGGGTGGTCACGGGACCGGCGGGGTCCAGCGTGCCGGCCCTGATCGCCGACTCCTGGTGGGCGATCTCCCGGTCCAGGGCCCGGTTGTCGCCGCGGGCGCGCGCGGAGAGCATCCGCGCCGCGGTCGGCATCAGCGTGCAGGTCCCGGGGACCCCGGCTCCGTGCCCGCAGCCACCGGCCGGGGCCTGCGTGGTGCGCGCTCCGGCGTCCGGGGCGGGGGAGCGGGTGAGCAGCGCCCCGCCGAAGCGGCGTCGCGCCGTCCCGGTGCAGCGGGCGCAGTCGGTGGTCGGCGGCAGCGGCCGGCTCACCCACCGATCCGTTCGCGCGCCACAGTCCGGGCAGCCGTACTCGACCAGCAGTGCCATCAGGAGATCGCCTCGCCGATGGTCCTGAGCTTGTTCCAGTCGTCGAAGTCGTGCTGGATGATGATCTCCGCATCGTGCGCGTGCGCGATCTGCTTCATCCGCCGGATCGAGTGCACGGCGTCGAGCGTCGAGTAGTCCGAGGGCATCGGCAGGTCGTTCTCCAACGCCTCCGGCACGTGCACGGTGTCACCGGTGAGCATCACGCTCTGGTTCGGCAGCCGGACCAGCGTCGAGGTGTTGCCCGGCGTGTGCCCGGGCAGCAACAGGATCTGGATCGCCCCGTCGCCGAACAGGTCCAGGTCGCCGGTCAGCGGGTGCCAGTCGACGTCGCGGACCGCGTCGATGTCGGCCGTCCGGAAGAACACCGAGGCGGCGGGCATCGGCCAGTAGGCGTAGGGCAGGTCCTGCGCCCCGATGTAGAAGCGGGCGTTCGGGAACACCTTCATGCCGCCGGTGTGGTCGAAGTGCGCGTGCGAGATGATCACATGGGTGACGTCGTCGGGCGTGAACCCGACGGTGCCCAGCTGTTGGTCGACCCGCATGTCGGAGGTGAAGTCCAGGCCGAGGTGGTCGGCCAGCTCGCCGTAGGTGCCGTGCGGGTCCTCGACCGACTCCGGGGCCAGACCGGTGTCGAAGAGCACCAGGCCCCGCGGGTGCTGGATCAGGTAGGTCGGGACCGGCAGGTGGATCTGGCCGGTCCCGCCGACCACGAGCAGCCCGCGGTCGAGGGTGAACTTGGCGCCGTCGAGCGCCCACAGCTTCGTTGCCGTGCCGGTCTTCATGGTGGTCTCCTCGGTGACTCGTGCCGAACGCGAGGTACGGCCCCGCCCTGCGGCGGGCACGGTCCCGAGCGTCTCACCGAAGAGAGCTCCTGTGTGAGCGATGTCTCACGATGGGGCAGGTGTCCGGTCAGAGCCGCATGTGGTGCCGGTCCGCGCCCGCCCAGCCCTGCTCCAGCGGCACCGAGTACCAGACCGTCATCGCGACCGAGTCGAACAGCCAGGTGCCGTCGTGCCGCCCGTAGCGGTCCGCGAAACGGGCGCTGACCACGAAGCTCTGCCCGTGGTAGACGGGCGTCGCGAACAGGTGGCTGGATCCGGTGGCGGTCTCGCCGTCGACCGCGATGGCGTGGGCGTGGCTGAACTGGCGGACGAACGGGCCGCCCTCACCGTCCGGGAGCAGCCGCGGGATCGCGCCGAAGAACTCGTCGATCGCCTGCCGCTCGGATGCCGAGCCGAGATAGTCGTAGTCCAGCTCGGCGTCGGCGGAGAACAGCCCGCCGATCTCGTCCCAGCGGTCGGTGTTGACGTAGTCGTGGAACCGGGTGCGCAGGCTCCGGATCTCCTCCCGGGACTCCAGTACGTCCAGCCGGTGGCGGACGGCGGCGAGCTCGGCGGCGATGTCGGGTGTCGGGGTCGTCGGATCATGCCCCGCCACCACGACGCTCGCGGAGCGGTCGCCGGGACCGACCGGCGGTAGGTTCGCCGGGAGCCGGGCGAGAGAGGTCCGGCCTCGACGAGAGGGGCCGGGCGTGGACCTGGGCATCGCCGGTCGGCGGGCGGCAGTGGCCGCCGCCAGCACCGGGCTGGGATACGCGAGCGCCGCGGCGCTGGTCGCCGAGGGCGTGCAGGTCACGCTGTGCAGCTCCGACGCCGACCGGGCACGCGCCGCGGCCGGGCGGCTGGGCCACGGGACGCAGGCGATGACGGTCGACCTCACCGACCCGGACGCCGCCGCGGCGTTCGTCACCGGCGCCACCGAGCGGATGGGCGGGCTCGACATCCTGGTCGTGAACGGACCCGGACCGGCGCCCGGCACGGTCTCGGACACCGCGCTGGGGGACTACCGGGCCGCGCTGGACCGCAGCCTGCTCGCCGTCGTCGGGATGTGCCTGGCCGCGACGCCCGGGATGCGCGCGCAGGGGTGGGGCCGGATCGTCGCGGTCACCTCGCTCGGGGTGCGCCAGCCGTACCCGCACCTGGCGCTGTCGAACACCGCCCGCGCCGGGGCGACCGGGTTCCTGCGGACCCTGGCCCGCGAGATCGCCGCCGACGGCGTGACCGTCAACTCCGCCCAGCCCGGCCTGCACGAGACGAACCGGGTGCGCGCCACCCTGCCCGACGAGGACGCGCTGCGCGGGGCACTGGCGAAGGTCCCGGCCGGGCGGCTCGGAGCGCCGGAGGACTTCGGGGCGGTCGTGGCGTTCCTGTGCTCGCAGCAGGCCGGCTACCTGACCGGGGCCGGTCTGCAGGTCGACGGCGGGGCGTACCAGGGGCTCATCTGACCCGCGGCGGCCCGGTCGTCACAGCCCGTAGGTTCCGGCGCGCCGGCGGGGCATGATGCGCGGGTGCGCGACGACGGGCAGCGGGTGTGGTGGGTCGCGTGTGGACTGTTGTTCGCGGCCGCGTTCGGGACGAACGTGCCGACCCCGCTGCTGCTGGTCTACCGCGACACCCTGGACCTCTCGCCGACCGTGCTCACCGCGATCTTCGGGGTGTACGCGCTCGGGCTCGCGCCGTCGCTGCTGCTCGGCGGGCCCGCCTCGGACCGGCTCGGACGGGTGCGGGTCCTGCTCCCGCTGACGCTGCTGGTCGGGCTGGCGTCGCTGCTGTTCCTGGTCGGCTCCGGCTCGCTGGCCACCCTGTTCGCGGCGCGGTTCGTGCAGGGGCTGGCGTCCGGTGCGGTGTTCAGCGTGGGCAGCGCGTGGCTGCAGGACCTGGCCGGACCCGCGCACGCCGCGACCGCGGCCCGCCGCGCGTCGATCGCGCAGACCGCCGGATTCTGCCTCGGGCCGCTGACGTCGGGTCTGCTGGCCGGGTACGGGCCGGCGCCGCTGACGCTGCCCTACCTGGTGCACGCCGCGCTGGTGCTGATCGCGCTGGTCGGGGCGCTGGTGGTGGTCGGTGTCGGGACGCCCGGGCGCGGTGGCCGCGACGGCGCCGGCTGGCTGCCGCGGCCGAACCTGACAGGGCCGGGCCGACGGCTGTTCGCCCGCGTCACGGTGCCCACGGCGATCTGCGTCTACGCGTTCCCGTCGGTGGCGGTCACGGTGCTGCCGCTGCTGCTGGCCGACGGGTCGTCGCTGGTGGTGTTCACCGGAGTGCTGTCCGCGGCCGCGCTCGGGGCCGGGACGCTGGTGCAGCCGTTCGCACACCGGCTCGGCACCCGGACCGGGCCGGTCGGGGCGGGGCTCGGCGCTCTCGGCTACGCGGTCGGGATCGTGTCCGGGGTGACCCAGGCCGTCCCGCTGACGTTCCTGGCCGGGGTGCTCCTCGGCGCCGGCGGCGGGTTGTGCCTCAACGCCGGGCTCGTGCTCGTCGCGCGGGTGTCCACGCCCGCCACCCGCGGCGCGTGCAACGGGCTGTTCTACACCTGGGCCTACGTCGGGTTCTCCGCACCGCTGCTGACCACCTCGTTCGTCGACGTGACGGAGCTGGCGATCCCGCTGGGGGTGCTCGTCGCGCTGGCCGGGGCGACGTCGGTGTGGCTCTGGTGGCGCTCGGCCGACCCCGTGGCCTGATCAGCCCGTCGGCACCTCGTCCGGAGCCGCGCCCCCGAGGTGGCGGGCGAAGAAGTCCAGGATGATCCGCGCCCGCGCCACCCGGTGCCGCGGTGAGCCGGTGCGCGAGAGCGTGTGGCCCTCCTCCGGGAACCGCCAGTACTCGACCGGCTTGCCGAGCATCCGCAGCGGCACGAACAGGGCGTCGGCCTGCTCGATCGGGCACCGCAGGTCGTTCTCCGAGTGCAGGATCAGCAGCGGCGTCTCGATGGCGCGCACGTAGGTGACCGGCGACATCCGCCGGTACACCTCGGGGTGCTCGACGTGGTCGACACCGATCTCCCAGCGGAACCAGGCCGCGATGTCCGAGCTCCACTCGGCCGACTCGAGGTTGTTCACCGCGCGCTCGCTGCACGCCGCGGCGAACCGGTCGCTGTGCCCGACCAGCCAGCTCGTCAGGAACCCGCCGTAGGAGCCGCCGAGCACGCCGACCCGGTCCGGGTCCAGGCGCGGGAACGCCGAGAGCGCCCCGTCCAGGGCCGCGACCACGTCGTCGGCGTCGATGCCGCCCCACCCGGTGCCGGGCTTCTCCGGCGCCTCCGGCGCGCGGATCGCCCGCGCCCACGCCTCGGTGGAGCCGGTCGAGCCGTGCGGGTTGCACCAGACGACGGCGTACCCGGCCGCGTTCCAGAGCCGGAACTCGTCGAGCCAGGTGGTCGCGTACTGCGTCATCGGTCCGCCGTGGATGGACAGCAGGACCGGTGCCGGCCCGTCGCCGTCCGGGAGCAGCACCCACGTGTCGACGTCGCCGTCCCCGGCGGGGGAGGGCACCGCGAGGTGTGACGGCGCCGGGCTCGGCACCGCGGCGTGGAACGGGTCGGTGAGGTGGGTGAGCCGGCGCTCCGAGCCGTCCGGGTCCAGGACGTGGAGCTCCGCGAGCCGGGACGAGGTGGCGGACAGGAACGCGGTCGTCCCGCCGGCACGGTCCACCCCGGACACGACACGGTCGCCGCCGAGCACGCGTTCCGGCTCACCGGACCCGTCGGAGGCGATCCGGTGGAGGTGCACGTTGCCGCGGTCCTCGACCGAGAACAGCACGTCCTCGCCGTCCCAGATCGGCGAGCGCGCGCCGGGCTGCGGGGCGCAGGTCCGGTCCAGCTCCGCGCCGAGCGCCCGCTCGGCCCCGGTGCGCGCGTCGACCACGGTGGGCGTCGCGTGCGCCGGCACGACCCGGCTGTCGTTGACCAGCGTCGCGACCCGGGTACCGTCCGGGGAGAACGACGGCAGCCGGTGCGACCGTCCCGAGGTCGAGAGCAGCCGCGGCGGCGTGCCCGGCTCGGCGTCCGGGTCGACGAGGTAGAGGTCCTCGTGCTCGCGCAGGTCCCAGCCCGGCTCCCGGGCCGCGACGACGGCCAGCGTGCGCGAGTCCGGCGACCACGCCGGCGACGAGTGCTCGAAGGGCCCGCCGGCGACGACCCGCGGCGCGGACGACCCGTCGACCGGCACCACGAACACGCTCGCCGGCCGGTCGATGATCCAGCCCTCGCCGTCGACCCGGGAGAACAGCCGGTCGATCCGGCGCGGCTCGCGCGCCCGCTCGTCCCCGGCGTCGTAGCGCGCCGTCCGCTCCCGCGACACGAACGCGATCCGCGACCCGTCCGGCGACCACGCCGGCTCCGCGATCGCCTCGACCCGCTCGCACACCGTGACCGTCTCGCCGGGCACCCCGACCGGGACGACCCGCAGCGCCGAGCCCTCGACGCCCTCGCCGCGACCGCTGGTGAACGCCAGCCGCAACCCGTCCGGCGACCAGACCGGCTCGTCGTCCCCGTTCTCACCCGCGGTGAGCTGGTACGGAGCGCTGCTGCCGTCCGCGGCGGCGAGCCACACCGCACTGCGGTAACGGTTGCGATCGAGGTCGACGCGACGGACGGTGAACGCGATCCGCCGCCCGTCGGGGGAGACGGCGGTGGAGCCGAGGGTGACCAGACGTCCGATGTCGAGAGGGTGCACGGGCGTCACGCTAGGGGCGGGCGACGGCGGTGGCGACCCGGTTCCGGAGCGCCCCGCAGCGCCATGTATCGTTCTTTTCATCGCAAGGGGCTGTGGCGCAGCTGGTAGCGCACTTGACTGGCAGTCAAGGGGTCAGGGGTTCGAATCCCCTCAGCTCCACCCACTGAGCAGTGCAAACAGTGCGGCAGTGTCTAAACTGCACCGGACGCGTGGTGCGAGTTGCACAGCTGAAGATCGATAGGCAGGGCTGGTGGTGAGCCCCCTTCGCTCTGCGGATCGCGGATCCTGCGGCAGGCGCATGGTTCATGCCTTGCGGCTTTGAGCGTGAGTTTGACGGGTACCGCCACGACGGTGATCGGGCCGGTGCCGCTCTACCCGAAGCCGGGTTTCTGAGAGTCCCAGGCCGTCATCCGGCCTGGTGTCAGGCTGTATCGGGGGTCGGCATCGCGCGGACTCGCTGCGGCGATGGCAGTGCGGGCTGCGAGGCGTCGAGGTCAGCTGGGACTCTTGTCGCAGGGCTGTGCGATGTCGAGCGCCGGCCGGGGGTGCGGCGTCGTCGCGACGTGGAGGGCTCAGATGAGGAGAGTGACTCCGGTGAGCACGGCCAGCACG
>NZ_JADQDD010000282.1 GCF_019263595.1 Pseudonocardia sp. KRD291
GGGTGGCAGGCGGCGGACGTCAGGGACGGGTTCCGATCACGACCGTCGAGCCGAGGTCGTAGTCCTCGACCACCCGTGCGTGGAGGCCGTTGCCGGTGAACACCCCGGCCAGGACGGACGCCTGCTCCTCCCCGGTCTCGATCAGCAACGACCCGCCCGGCGCGAGCCAGCCCGGTGCCACGGCCGCCACCCGGCGCGCGACGTCCAGGCCGTCGGCGCCGCCGTCCAGAGCGATCCGGGGTTCGTGGTCGCGGGCCTCCGGCGGCATCGTGGCGATGGCGTCGGTCGGTACGTAGGGCACGTTCGCGACCAGCACCGACACGCGTCCACGCAGCTCGGCGGGCAGCGGTGCGTCGAGGTCGCCCGCGTGGACCCGCCCGCCGAACGGGGCGAGGTTGTGCCGCGCGCACGCGACCGCGACCGGGTCGATCTCCGCGGCGTGCAGGTCGACCGGCCCGGCCCCGGACCGCAGGAGCATCGCCGCCACCGCCGCCCCGATCGCCCCCGTGCCGCAGCAGAGGTCGACCACGACCGGCGGCCCGGCCGGCCCGGGCGACCCCGGTGACGAGGCCGACGCGGCCAGCGCGGCCACCGCCTCGTGCGCCAACGCCTCGGTCCGACGCCGCGGGACGAACACCCCCGGGGCCACCGAGATCCGCAGCCCGCCGAACTCCGCCCACCCGAGCAGATGTTCCAGCGGCAGCCCCCCGGCCCGCCGCTCCACCAGGGCGTCCAGTTCGGACCGGTCGGACGCGGCCTCGATCAGCAGTGCGGCCTCGTCCTCGGCGAACACGCACCCGGCCGCCCGCAGCCGCTCCACGACCGGCCCGGGATCAGCACTCATCGGCCCATCATCGCGGGCGGCCCGTCACCGGCGGCCGCCCGGCCCGGGAACGCTCAGGCCGGGGGCCCGCCGCGCGGCGGAGCGACCAGCCGTGGTGGAGCAGCGCGGGTCGGCAGGTCGGGCACCCCGTAGAGCTCCAGCAGCCCGGATCCGCGTTCGGTGCGCACGACCACCGTGTGCCGGCCCTCGCGCCGCCGCGAGACGAGCCCGTCCGCGACCAGCGCGGAGATCTGGTGGGTGGCCGTGGCGGGCGCGAGCCCGACGGCCGAGGCGAGGCGCGACATCGTCCACGGCGTCCCGAGCAGGCGCAGCAGCGTCGCCCGGACCGGCGTCAGGAGCGCGGCCAGGCCACCCTCGTCCTCCCCGTTCGGCACCGGCGCGGGGTAGCCGAGCCACACCAGGCCGGGCCGGTCCAGGTTGCTGATCGAGACGTCCACCCCGGACAGCAGCGGCGCGAGCACCACGGTGTGCCGGCTCGCGTCCAGGTCGGTGCCCTCGGGGTCCGGGAACTCCAGCACCCCGTCGACGATCCGGCCGCGCGGGTGCGCCCCGGCCAGCACCAGGTCCAGCGCACCGCGGGCGGCCGCCGTCCCGACGCGTTCGACCTCCCGGCCGCGGCGTCGGTCCTGCGCCTGCCAGACCGGCTCGACGAGGCGCCACACGGTCTCCAGCGCGGCGGCCGTGTCGGATATCCACCGGCGGGCGGCCCCGGCCACCTCCGACCAGTGCGGCGGCGGGTCGCCGGCGTAGGTGAGGTCCAGGTCCGCGTGCAGGTCAGCGGCCGACATCGACCGCAGGCGGTCGAGCTCGTCGGCGACCGTCGTGTCGCGGTCCGGCGCGGCGGGCGTCAACGCCTCCGGCGCCACGGAGCTCCCGGGCACCACGAGCCGGGACACCGCGTGCAGCTCCGCCCCGGACCACCGGTCCCCGACCGCCGAACGGCCGCCGCGCATCCGCGCCGCGGCTGCGGCGCAGGCGAGCGCCAGCACGCTCGTGTACGGATCGACGGTGACCCGGACCGCCGCGTCGGACCGTATGTGGACCCGGCTGACCGACCCGGCGTTCATCGTCCCCCTCCACCCACGCCACCGAACGGCGGCGCCCCGCACCGACCCTAGCCGGGAGCACCGACAACCGTCCCGTCGTTCCGGTGGGGCTGCCGCAAAGAGGGAGTCAGGCGGCGCGCGCGGCGGCGGGTGCGGCGGCCCGGTAGCGGTCCATGACGGTGCCGACGACGTCCGGGTGCACGCCCAGCGGATCGGCCACCACGTCCGCGCCGCTGGCGAGCAGGCGGTCCTGGAACACCCCCGGCGCGAGCAGCCAGGACGCCACCGCGATCCGGCTCTCCCCCGCCCGGCGCAACCCGTCGACCAGCGCGCCGACCCCGGGATGCCCGGTCGCGGCGAAGCCGACCCGGACCCGACGCCCGACCGACGTGCCGAGCATCCCCGCGGCCCGGCGGACCTGGGAGACCGCGTCCGGATCCGACGAGCCCGCGGCGGCCAGCACCACGGCGTCCCCGCGGCGGTACCCGGCCGCGCGGAGGCGGTCGTGGGCCGCGGCGGCGAGCCCGTGGTCGGGGCCGAGTGCGGGGGTGACCGGGAAGCGGCCGGGGTCCGCGCCGGCGGCGCGCAGCTGCTCGGGCAGATCCGACCGCACGTGGTAGCCCGCGGCCAGGAACGCCGGCAGCACGACGGCGCCGGGACGGCCCTGCGTGACGAGCTCGGCGACGGCGTCGCCCACCGTCGGGCCGCGGACGTCGACGTAGCAGACCCGCACGTCCAGGCCGGGCTCGGAGACGGCGGCGGCCGCCGCCAGCCCGCGCACGACGACGTCGGCGGCGGGGTTGCGGCTGCCGTGCGCGACCAGCAGCAACGGGACCCGGGGCGGTACGCCCCCGGGCACTCCGGCTTCCTGCCGGGCGCGCGTCACGCCGGCTTCCTGCCGGGCAGGCGTCACCGCCGTCGCCCCTCGTCGGTCCGGTCCTCGGTCGTGCAGTGCGCCCCGGGTCCGCTCGTGCCGGTACCCGGCTCGAGGGCGAGACGGTAGCCGCGGCGGACCACGGTCTGCACCAGGCCGGGCTCGCCGAGGGCCTGGCGCAGGCGCGCGATCGCGTTCTCCACGGCGTGCTCGTCGCCGGCCCCGCCGGGCTGCGCGGCCAGCAGCTCGGCCCGCGGCACCACCCGTCCGGGCCGCTTGGCCAGCACCCGCAGCAACGCCATCGGCGTCGGCGGCACCGGACGCAGGACGCCGTCGACGAGCACCGCGTGCCCGCGCAGCTCCAGCTCGTGCGCGGCCACCGGGAGACGCCGGGCGCGCGAGGGCGCGGCCGACTCCAGGGTGCGCACCATGGCTCCGAGCCGGGAGCGCTGCGGCTGCAGCGTCGGGACGTCGAGTGCCTCCAGCGGCGCCGCGGTCACCGGCCCCACGCACAGCGCCAGCACCGGGCCGCGCATCGCGGTCAGCAGGTCCTCGCGCACGCCCAGCTCGACGGCGCGGGCGAGCAGCCCGGCCGCGGCGGGAGCGCTGGTGAACGCCAGCATGTCGATGCCACCGGACAGCGTGCCGGCGATCAGCCGGTCCAGCGGCGCGATGTCGAGCGGCGGCGCCCAGCGGTACACCGGGATCGTGACGACCTGTGCCCCGGCCAGCTCGAGCGCCTCGACCACGTCGGGCAGCGGCTCACCGTGCAGCTGCACCGCGATCCGGCAGCCCTCGACCCCGCGCTCGAGCAGGTGCTCGAGCACCTCGGCGGTCGACTCCGACTCCGGCGACCACGCGTCGACCAGCCCGGACGCGCGGATGGCGCCGCGCGCCTTCGGCCCGCGGGCGAGCATCTCGCAGCGGCCGAGCGCGGTGAGCAGCTCCTCGCCGATGCCCCAGCCGTCGGCGGCCTCCATCCAGCCGCGGTAGCCGATGCCGGTGGTGGCCACGGCGATGTCCGGCGGCTCGGCGATCAGGGCGCGGGTGGTGGTCTCCAGGTCGGCGTCGTCGGCGAGCGCGACGATCCGCAGCGCGGCACCCTGCTGGATCACCGCACCGCGGCGTTCGAGCATGGTGGCGAGCTCACCGGCGCGGCGTGCCGCGGTGATGCCGACGGTGAACCCGGCCAGCGCCGGCACCGGCTCGTCGCGACGGGTGCCGCGCGCCGCTGCGCCCGTGCTCGCGCCGCGTCCGCTGCTCCCGGCCTCGGCAGTCCGGTCATCGCCCGGTCGTGCGGCCACGTGGCCTCCGTTCCCCCGGCCGGGGACGGCGCGGGAACGGGCAGGCGGGGGGTGCGGCGTCGCCCGGATCCGGGCGTTCACCGTAGCCCGATCTGCAGGTCCGCGCCGCACACCCGGGTCCGGTAGACGCCGAGGGACACGGCCGGGTCGTCGAGACACCGGCCGTCGTCGAGGCGGAAGGCCTGCTTGTGCACCGGCGACGCCACGGTCGGCACGCCGCCGCGGTCGCCCACGATGCCGCGCGAGATCACCGCGGCGCCGGTGTAGGGGTCGACGTTGCCGACCGCGTAGAGCACGTCATCCTCCATCCGGAAGATCGCGACCTGGGTGTCCCCGACCAGCGCGGCGACACCACGGCCGGGCTGCAGCCGCTGCAGCGGGCAGACGTGCAGCCAGCCCGAGACCTCGGTCCCGACGCGGGCCGCGGGCCGGGACTCCGGTGAGCGGCGCGGTTCGAGAGCCGCATCGTCCGCGACCCCCGCCCGGCGCGAACCTGGGGTGAGGGCGTTCTCCAGCGGGCGTGTGGTGGTCATCGGTGCACCTCCGGTAGGCCGATCAGGACGGGTTCGGGCGTGCTCGCCGGGATGTTCTGCCCCCGCTCGGTGACGAAGCTGATCGTCGGGTCCGGGGTGTCCGGGGCGTTGACGAACGAGACGAAGCGGGACAGCTTCTCCGGGTCGTCGAGGACCCCGCGCCACTCGTCGGCGTAGGAGTCGACGTGGGCGGCCATCGCGGCGTCGAGGTCGGCCCCGATGCCCAGCGAGTCCTCGACGATCACGGCGTGCAGGTGGTCGAGCCCGCCCTCCATCGCCTCGATCCACGGCGCCGTGCGCTGCAGCCGCTCGGCGGTGCGTACGTAGAACATCAGGAACCGGTCGATCGTGCGGATCAGGGTCGCGGAGTCGACGCCGGAGACCAGGAGCTCGGCGTGGCGCGGGGTGAAGCCGCCGTTGCCGCCGACGTAGAGGTTCCAGCCGTCCTCGGTCGCGATCACCCCGAAGTCCTTGGAACGGGCCTCGGCGCACTCGCGCGCACACCCCGACACCCCAGACTTGATCTTGTGGGGGCTGCGCAGCCCCCGGTAGCGCAGCTCCAGCTCGACGGCCATCCCGACCGCGTCCTGGACGCCGAAGCGGCACCACGTGGTGCCCACGCAGGACTTCACCGTGCGCAGCGACTTGCCGTAGGCGTGCCCGGACTCGAACCCGGCGTCGACGAGGCGGCGCCAGATGGCGGGCAGCTGCTCCACCCGGGCGCCGAACATGTCGATCCGCTGCCCACCGGTGATCTTGGTGTAGAGCCCGAAGTCGCGCGCCACCTCGCCGATCACGATCAGGCCCTCGGGCGTGACCTCCCCGCCGGCGATCCGCGGCACCACCGAGTAGGTGCCGTTGCGCTGCATGTTCGCCAGGAAGTGGTCGTTGGTGTCCTGCAGCGCGGCCTGCTCGCCGTCGAGGATGTGCCCGCCACGCCCGTCGATACTGCCGAGCGTGGCCAGGATGGACGCGACGACCGGCTTGCAGACGTCGCAGCCGAGCCCGGTGCCGTGCGAGGCGACCAGCGACGAGAAAGAGGTGATCCCGGCCCCGGCGACGATCTCGAACAGCTCGGCGCGGGAGTACGCGAAGTGCTCGCAGAGGGCCGTGGACACCTCGACGCCCTGCTGGGTGAGGATCTTCGCCAGGACCGGGACGCAGGACCCGCAGGTGGTGCCGGCCCGGGTGCACGCCTTCAGCGACGCGACGTCGTGCGCACCGTCGTCGATCGCGGCGCACAGCGCTCCCTTGGTGACGGCGTTGCAGGAGCAGATCTGCGCGGAGTCCGGCAGCGCCCCCGCGTCCGGCTCCGCGCCGCCGGACGAGATCAGCGTGACCGGGTCCGCGGGCAGCGCCGACCCGACGAGCGGTCGCAGCGAGCCGTAGCGCGTGGCGTCGCCGACCAGCACACCGCCGAGAAGGGTGGGCGCGTCGGCGCCGGTGCCCGCTCCGCCTGCGCCGCCCGGGGCGGACACGACGAGCTTGGCGTAGGTGCCGGCGACCGGGTCGTCGACCACGATCTCCAGCGCGCCCTCGGCGGCGGCGTGCGCGTCGCCGAAGCTGGCCACGTCCACGCCGAGCAGCTTGAGCCGGGTGGACATGTCCAGCTCCTCAGGTGTCATCCGGGCGTCGCCGCCGAGCAGCCGGTCCGCGACCACCTCGGCCATCGCGTACCCGGGCGCGACCAGGCCGTAGGTGCGCCCCTGCAGCGCGGCGCACTCCCCGATCGCCCAGACGTGGGAGTCGGCGGTGCGGCAGCGGTCGTCGACGAGCACGCCGCCGCGCTCGCCGACCGCCAGCCCGTTCTTCCGGGCCAGCGTGTCCGCGGCGCGGATGCCGGCCGAGAACACGACCAGGTCCGCGTCGAGCTCGACGCCGTCGGACAGGCGCGCCACCAGCCGGTCGGCGTCGGCGCGGATCCCGTCCACCGAGACGCCGGTGCGGACCTTGAGCCCCTGCTCCTCGACGAGCGATCGCAGCAGCGCCCCGCCGCCGTCGTCGACCTGCACCGGCATCAGCCGCGGCGCGATCTCCACGACCTGCGGTGAGAGCCCGAGCAGGCGCATCGCGCGGGCCGCCTCCAGGCCGAGCAGCCCCCCGCCGACGACGACGGCCGAGCGCCGCCCGGGTGCGGTGCGTCCCACGGCGGCCCGCGCTGCCTCGGTGATCGCGTCCAGGTCGTCGAGGGTGCGGTAGACGAAGCAGCCGGGCAGGTCCCGGCCCGGCACCGGCGGGACGAACGGGGTGGATCCGGTGGCCAGCACCAGCGCGTCGTAGCCGAACGAGGCGCCGGACGCGGTGCGCACGGTCCGCGCGTCCCGGTCGATGGTGGTGACGGCGTCGCCGAGGTGCAGCGCGACCAGCGGGTCGGCGCGCAGGTCGTCGTCCGGGAGCCGCAGCTGCTCCTCCGACGTCCCGTCCACGTACGACGAGAGCGCGACCCGGTCGTAGGCGCGGCGGTTCTCCTCGCCGAGCACGGTGACCTGCCAGGCCCCCTCGGCGTCGCGGTCGCGCAGCGCGGACACCAGCCGGTGCCCGACCATTCCGTTGCCCACCACGACGAGTCGTCTGCTCACCCCGGAGACGGTAGGAACCGGTCATTACATCGACGCGACCCGTCGTGACGTCGGCGTAACGTGCCGCTCACGAATCCGCAGGACCGGCTGTGAGCGGGAGCCCTACGGGACGAGCCCGAGGCTGCGCGAGCGCACCACCGCCTCGAACCGGGTGTGCACCCCGAGCTTGCTCATCGCGCTGCGGAGGTAGGCCTTCGTGGTCTCGGGCTTGATGCAGAGCCGGGTCGCGGTCTCGACGTTCGTGCAGCCGAGCGCGATCTGCGAGATGACGTCGATCTCCCGCGGGGAGAGGGCGACCCCGTGGTCCGCGGCCCGCTCCGGCGCCGCGGACCTGCTGCCGACGTCGGCGAGGCGGCGCGACACGTCGGAGACCCGCGCGGACAGGCTCGAGTCCGGGATCATCTGGGCGACGGCGCGGAGCTCGGCGTGCAGCGCGCGGATCTCCTCCAGGTCGGCGGCGTCACGGACGTCGCCCTGCGAGGAGGAGGCGACGACCTCCGCGTCCCGCAGCCGCCGCGCGACCTCGTCGCGGACCGTGAGCTCCGTGCTCAGCCTGCGGCCGCAGGACAGCAGCGCCGCCTTGGCCCGGTCGCCGAGGGTCACGCTCTCCCGGGTCGCGCCGTAGATCAGCGCGGCCGGCCGGCCGCGGACGATGATCGGGGCGGCCGCGACGGCGGAGAGCCCCTCGGCCGCGACCCACTGGTCGTAGTCG
>NZ_JADQDD010000283.1 GCF_019263595.1 Pseudonocardia sp. KRD291
CTGCGGATCGTGCAGAACGCCGACATCGCACTCGAGGGGGTGCGGGTGCCCGAGTCGCACCGGCTCTCCGGCGGGAAGGGAACCTTCGCCGACGCGGGCGGGGTGCTGCAGCGCACCCGCGCGAACGCGTCCTGGGGCGCGGTCGGGACCCAGATGGCCGCCTACGAGCTGGCACTGTCCTACGCCAAGGAGCGCGAGCAGTTCGGCCGCCCGATCGCCGGGTTCCAGATGATGCAGGACCTGCTGGTGCAGATGCTGGGCAACGTGACGGCGTCGCTGGGCATGGCGGTGCGCAACTCGCAGCTGCTCGACGCCGGGAAGGGCTCGGACGCGCACTCGTCGCTGGCCAAGGAGTTCTGCGCGAGCCGGATGCGCGAGACCGTGTCCTGGGCCCGCCAGCTCGTCGGCGGCAACGGGATCATCCTGGGCAACGGCGTCGCGCGGTACTTCGCCGACGCCGAGGCCCTGTTCTCGTTCGAGGGCACCCGGGAGATGAACACCCTGATCGTCGGCAAGGCCGTCACCGGGCACAGCGCGTTCGTGCGCTGAGCCGTTGGTAGGGGACCGACCTCGGGCTCAGCCGGTCACCACTGCCCGGGCGGACCCGGGCGTGGCGCGTCCGGCGGTCCGCCCGCGGCCGTGGCCGGTGTCGGCAGCCCGCCGCCGCGCAGCACCCGGTGCAGCTCGTCCGGGCGCAGCGAGCGGGCGAACAGCCAGCCCTGGAACGCGTTCACCCCGAGGCCGCGCAGCACGTGGAACTGCTCCGCGGTCTCCACGCCCTCGGCGACGGTATTACGGCCCATCGCCCGCGCCACCTCGACCACGGCCCGGGCCAGCGCGAAGTCCGCCGGGTCGGTGCCGACCCCGGTGACGAACGCGCGGTCCACCTTCACCGTCTGGGCCGGGAGCTCCTTGAGCCGGGCCAGCGACGAGTAGCCGGTCCCGAAGTCGTCGACGGCGAACCGGACACCGCGCCGGACCAGCTCGCTCATCGCGTCCAGGGCGGGCCGGGGCAGCGAGACCAGGCTGGTCTCGACCAGCTCCAGCACCAGCTGGTCCCAGCCGAGCCCGGACCCGGTGACCGTCGAGGTGACGACCTCGAGGAAGTCCGGGTCGGCCGGCAGCAGGCCGGCCAGGTTGACCGCGACCGCGATCCGCTGCCCGAACCGCGGCCATCCCGCGGCCTCGGTCGCGGCGGTGCGCAGCACCCAGATGTCCAGGTCGCGCTGCAGCCCGCCGCGCTGGGCGACCGGCAGGAACTCGCCCGGCGTGACCTCGCCGTGCACCGGGTGCGACCAGCGCAGCAGCGCCTCCGCGGAGAGCACGGTGCCGTCCGGCCCGACGACCGGCTGGTACTCCAGCCGCAGCCCGTCGTTCTCGATGGCGGCGCGGAGCTCGGCCTCCATCTCGAGCTGGCGGGTGGCCTCGTAACCGCTGCGCGGGTCGGCCACCGCGACCGCACCGCGGCCGCGCTTCTTGGCTCCGCGCATCGCGACCTCGGCGTAGCGCAGCAGGTCGGACCCGCGCGGCGCCGCGACGGCACCGGGCACGGCCGGCATCACCTCCGGCGTGGCCAGCCCGACCGAGGTCGTCATCGCGACCGGGCGCCCCTGCACCGCGACGGTGCCGCGCAACAGGTCCGCGACCAGCGCCGCGAGGCGCTGCGGCCCGCCCACCTCGGCGACGTCGGCGCAGACCACCGCGAACTCGTCGCCGGACAGGCGCGATGCGGTGCAGGACACCGGCAGCTCGCGCTGCAGCCGGGCACCGAGCTCGACCAGCAGCCCGTCGCCGACGTCGTGGCCGAGCGAGGTGTTGACGCGGGCGAAGTCGTCGACGTCGCCGACGACCAGGGCGACCCGGTCCGCGGTGGGGCCCGCGAGCAGCCGGTCGGCGTGCGCGAGCGCGGCGGCCCGGTTCTGCAGCCGGGTCAGCGGGTCGACGGTGTCGGCGTCGCGCAGCACGCCCGCGGCCCGGTTCCGCTCGCCGACGTCGGTGCAGACCAGCAGCCAGAACGGGCGCCCGTCGTCGGCCGGGGAGGCGTTGACGACGATCTCGGTGTCCACCCGGGTGCCGTCCGCGCGCAGCAGCGCCAGCGAGTCGATCCGGTAGTTGGGGCGGGGGTCCGACGGGTCGCGCAGCCAGTCCGGCAGCTCCGAGGACGTGCGCTGCGGGTCCGCGGTCAGGCTGCGCGCGGGCACTCCGCGCAGGGCCTCCAGGTCGGCGTCGAGCAGCGCGCACATGGCCGGGTTGGCGTCGACGACGCGTCCGCGGTCGTCGAGCATCGCGACGCCGGTGGTGATCGTGGCGACCAGGTCGGCGAAACGCTGCCCGGCCCGCTGGGCCCGGTGCTCGGCCCGGCGGCGGTCGGTGATGTCGGCCACGGTGCCGATCAGCCGCAGCGGGCCGCCGCCCGCCGTGCGCTCGATCCGGGTCCGGCAGCTCAGCACCGGGGCACCCACCCCGTCGCCGGCCGGGCGCAGCTCGGCGCTGTGCCCGCCGGTGTCCGCCGCGCCCGCGGGCTCGCCGGCACCGGACGGGGAGTCGCGGCGCAGCAACCGGCACACGAACTCCACCTGCTCGCCCTCGATCGGGCCGTCCGGCCCGTCCGGGCGGACCTCGAGCGAGCGGTAGAGCTCGACCAGGCCCTCGCTGCGGGTCAGCGTCCCGGCGTTGAGGTCGAACGTCCAGGTCCCGGACCGGGTGGCCCGCTCCAGGTCCAGCGCGGGCGCCTCGTCCGACGGGGCGGTCTCGGCCTCCGGGAAGGGCACCAGCACGACGGCGGACCGGTCACCGGGCTGTGCCCAGCGCACCACCCGTACCCGCGCGAGCCGGCGGTCCGCCCGGACCAGCCGGGCGTCGGAGTCGGGCCCCACGAGCAGCTGCGGCAGCCGCATGCCGGTGGGGTCCGCCGATCCGGCGAGCCTGCGCAGGGCCGGGTTCGTGCGCAGCACGGTGCCGGACCGGTCGCACAGCATCGTGGCGGCGTGCGGCAGGACGACGTCGGAGACGTCGGGCACCGCGGTCGGGGGCGCCTCGTCGGCCTCGTCGGCGAACGGCCCGGGGATGCCGGAGTCGGTGAAGGCCCGGGCAAGGTCGTCGGCGAGACCCGACGGGCGCTCACCGCCGTCGCCGGGCCGCCGTCCACCGGCACGCGTCACCGTGCCCGAGCGCGGTGCCGCCCCGCCCGGGTTACCGGACGAGCGGTCGCCCGCACGTGGTTCCAGGTCGCCCACGCCCGCCTCCGTTCTGATCGACTCCGTGCATCAGAACCAACGAGCCACCAGCCCGGGCGATCCGCCCGAGTAGCCCGATCGAGCCAGGTTACACAGGGCGTTACGGGACTGTTCGGCCTAACGAGGGATCGTCTGCTTGCGAATACCCGGAGGTAACCGCCGACCGACGCGCCGAGGGGTCACGGACGGTCGCCCAACGGCCACAATGGAGTTGACCTGCAGAGGCTGCCGTTCACCGAAGGCTGCTCTGCGTTTCGGCGCAGGTACGGAAAGTGATCATTTCCCCGGCGTGTCGCCCGCGGCGTGTGCGACGGCGGCGGACACCGCCGGGGCCACCCGCGGGTCGAACGGGCTGGGCACGATCCGGTCCGCGGCAAGGTCGTCCGCGGCCACCGAGAAGATCGCCTCCGCGGCGGCCAGCTTCATCCGCTCGGTGATCCGGCGGGCCCCGGCGTCCAGCGCCCCGCGGAACACACCGGGGAACGCCAGCACGTTGTTGATCTGGTTCGGGAAGTCGCTGCGGCCGGTCGCGACGATCGCGGCGTGCCGCTCGGCGACCGCCGGGTGCACCTCGGGGTCCGGGTTGGACAGGGCGAACACCATCGCCTCCGGAGCCATCGTGGACAGGATCTCCTCGGGCAGCGTCGCGCTGGACAGGCCGACGAACACGTCCGCGCCTGCCATCGCCTCGACGACGCCGCCGGTCACGCCACGCGGGTTGGTGACGGCGGCCAGCTCGGCCTTCACCCCGCCGCGTCCGGCGTCGACGACACCGCGCGAGTCGAGCAGCACCACGTCGCTCGCGCCGGCCGCGAGCAGGATCCGGGTGCAGGCCACCCCGGCCGCCCCGGCCCCGGAGACGACGATCCGCAGGCCGGACAGGGCACGGCTCTGCACCGCGCAGGCCCCGCGCAGGGCGGCCAGCAGCACGATCGCGGTCCCGTGCTGGTCGTCGTGCATGACCGGGCAGTCCAGCGCCTCGACCAGCCGGCGCTCCAGCTCGAAGCAGCGCGGCGCCGAGACGTCCTCCAGGTTGACCGCGCCGAACGTGGGCCGCATCCGGACCATCGTCTCCACGATCTCGTCGACGTCGGTGGTGTCCAGCACGACCGGGATCGAGTCCAGGCCGGCGAACGACTTGAACAGCGCCGACTTGCCCTCCATCACCGGCAGCGCCGCCCGCGGCCCGATGTCGCCGAGACCCAGCACCGCGGTGCCGTCGCTGACGACCGCGACCAACCGGTTGGACCAGGTGTAGCGCGCGGCCAGCGACGGGTCGGCGGCGATCGCGCGGCTGACGTCGGCGACCCCGGGGGTGTAGGCGATGGCCAGCTCTCGGGCGTTGCTCAGCGGGGCTGTCAGGCCGGTGGAGAGCTTGCCGCCCTCGTGCGCGCCGAACACCTCGTCCCGGGTCGGGACGCCGTCGGCACGGTGGTCGGTATCGGGGCCGGGGCGGTGGTCGGTGGAGATATGGCTGGTCTGGTCGGCAAGGGTCATGACGGGAGGAGCTCCTCACGGGGGCGATGCGGGGCGCGCCGGAGAGGCGGGCCTGCCGTTGCACCGGAGGTCGCGGGTGTCGTCAACCAGTTCGCGGTGCCGGACGGCCACCACGGGTGTCCACGCAGGATGCGGCGGGACGTCCCGGGGGTGGGCTGTCGGGTACGGGCAGATCGTAACCGCAGAATGCCCCGTGCGCCGGTGGGCACCGCACGTGTCGTCTCGCACACACGAACGGCGGGCCGTCCCGGACGGCCCGCCGTGTGGCGCGTGCGGCTCAGGAACCCAGCGGCGAGGGGACCAGGTCCGGCAGCGGCAGGGCCGGCAGCTGCGGGCCGGACGGCATGTCGGTCAGCGGCAGGCCGGTCGGCGCGAACGGCGCGTCGCCCTCGATCAGCGAGACCCGCCCGATCGCGGAGTTGTCCGCGGCGTAGTCCAGCGCCTGGGCGATGTCGGCGACACCGTTGGTGGTGGTCGGCGCCATCAGGCTGCTCAGCACGCCGAACGCCTTGCCGTCGGCGTCGAGGTAGCCGCTGCCGGAGTCACCCGGCACACCCGGCGGCACGGTGGCCACGACGTGCGTGCGCGGGCCCTCCGGCTGGCCGAAGCTGACTCCCTGCTTGTTCGGCGTCGCGACGAGCTGGTTCGGCTGGTAGCTGAAGACCTTCTCGCCCTGCGTGGTGCCGTCCGTGTCGAGCCCGGTGGGGCCACCGAAGCCGGGCACCGACGGGTTCGCCTTCGCCACGTCGGCGTCGTCGAGCCGGATCAGCGCGAGGTCGTTGAGGTTGCACAGCTGCGGGTCGGTCTCGCCGCGGGCCTGCATCGTCGCCCAGGAGTTGTAGGCGACCCGGCCGGTGTAGGTCTGCCCGTCGCGGCCGAGGATCGAGACCTCGATGCCCTCGGGCATGACCGGCTCCCGGCAGCCGTCCACCGAGGAGGTCGCGCTCTCGCCCGCGTTGCAGTGCGCCGCGGTGCCGAGGTAGACCGCGCCGTCCGGGGTGCCCGAGGTGTGGGCCGCGGACTCGGTGTGCGCCGACTGGCGCTCTCCCTCGGACCCGTTCGGCTCGTCGGCGTGACCGTCCTGACCCGCGCCATCGGTGAACAGGAAGTTCGCCGTGCACAGCTCCGCGCCGCCGGCGAGCGGGGTGGCGATCTGCACACCCGGCCCGATCGCGGCCGTCTCCGCCGGGGCGAACCCGGCGGAGGGAGCGGCCGAGGCCGCCATCGGTGCGGCGAGTGCGGCTGCGGCGGCCACGCCGAGCGCGACTCCCACTCCCGCGATCCGGCGTCCGGTCAGCAAGGCACGCGACATGGTCTCCTCTTCCTCGAACCGGGGAGCACCGTCCGGCCTGGCGCGCCGACATCCCCGTACCCGTATGAACGACCGGGCACCCGGGTGGTGACTGTCACTTTCGGGTCAACATCACGATATCGCCCGTGCGCGAACCTCCGGTGGCGCCGCGCCGCGCCGTGACGTGCCGTGACGTGCCGTGCCGTGCGCCCGCCCCGTGGCGACTACCGTGCCGGATCGTGTCCGACGACGTCAGCGCCCCGCCCGGCCGGGTCTTCCTGCTCCGCCACGGCGAGACCGAATGGTCGGCGGCCGGCCGCCACACCGGCCACACCGACATCCCCCTGACCGACGCCGGACGGGAGGCGGCCCGCCGGGCACGGCACTCCCTGGAGTTCCTGCGCGGCCCCGACGCCCCGGCTCCGGCCCGCGTGCTCTGCAGCCCGCGGACGCGGGCCCGGGTCACCGCGGAGCTGGCCGGCCTGCGCGTCGACGCCGTCGACGGCCGCCTCGCCGAGTGGGACTACGGCGATGCGGAGGGCCTGACCACGCCGCAGGTCCGCGAACGCCACCCCCGCTGGACGATCTGGGACGGCCCGTGGACCGGCGGCGAGACCCCGGACGAGGTCGGCAACCGCGCGGACGCGGTGCTCACCGACGCCCGCGCCCTCACCGCCGGTGGTGACGTGGTGCTCGTCGGGCACGGCCACTTCGGACGCGTCCTGGCCGCCCGCTGGATCGGGCTACCGGCCACCGGCGGGGTGCACCTGAAGATGGACGCCGCCGCGGTCACCGTGCTCGGCGACGAGCGCGGCGTCGCCCGGCTGGACGCGGTGAACGTGGTCCCCCCGGCATGACCGGAGCAGCCATGGTCAGAGCAGCCGGGCCCGGTGACGTCCCCGCGATCGTGGAGCTCGTGCACGAGCTCGCCGAGTACGAGAAGGCGCGCGAGGAGTGTGGGCTGACCGTCGCGCAGCTGCACGCCGCCCTGTTCGGGCCGGATCCCTCGGCGCAGGCGCACGTGGCGGTCCTCGACGGCGGCACCGGAGGCGGCATCGGCGGAGGAACCGACGGCGGTGCCGGCGGGGAGGTCGTCGGCTGCGCGATCTTCTTCCGCACGTTCTCCACCTGGGAGGGCGTACCCGGGATCCACCTGGAGGATCTCTACGTCCGCCCGGAACACCGCGGCTCCGGTCTCGGCGGCGCGCTGCTCGCCTCCCTGGCCGCCCGCTGCCGCGCCGACGGCTACGCCCGGCTGGAGTGGAACGTGCTGGACTGGAACGCGCCCGCGATCGGCTTCTACCGCGCGATCGGCGCCGTGCCGAACGAGGGCTGGACGACCTACCGCCTCACCGGCGCCGAGCTGGAGCGGATGGGCGCCCGGGACCGTGCGGGACCTCAGCTCGACGCTTGACCTGCGCACTTCGGTGGACCTGCGCACTTCCGTGTACCTGCGCACTTCGGTGTGGTCGGCGACCGGGCCCAGGCCGTTGAACGCCTCGGTGGGTAGGTCGGCGAGACGCTCCCCGGTCGATCCCGCCGTGTCGGCCGTCCCCCGGGGGCAGAACCGAGCGGGCGGGCGACCCGGACGGCGGCGGTGGGTCCGCCACTAGAACGGCGGCGGGTCGTCCTCGGGCCCTGTATGGACCGACCGGCCGCGTGCACGCCGGCGCGGCTCGTCGCTGCGGGCTCGCTCGAGCGGGTCGTGTTCGTGGGGTTCGTGTGCCGGGGGCGCCCGCTCTCGGGTGGGGAGTACGAGGGAGCGCTCGGTGGTGTCGGGTAGTTCGTCGAAGGACGGGTCCGGCTCGCGGGGT
>NZ_JADQDD010000284.1 GCF_019263595.1 Pseudonocardia sp. KRD291
AATGGGAGAGGGCCCGTACAGAGTGATCTGTGCGGGCCCTCTCCTTTTTTGCGTTGTGCTGATTGTGGTGCGCGGTGCGCGGTGGGCGTCACGGAATGGCTGGTTGCGGGTCCGGAAGGTGCCGCCCGGTCTGTTTCCGGCCCGGGGTGTCGCGCCGAACGTCACGTAACGGCGCTCAGGCCGACCATTACGTGACAGCCGGACATCTGTTGCCGGCCGGGTCGCTGGCGCATGTCCGGGTTCGTACGCACCTCCGGGCCCATGGGCGCGTCCGGGTGGAGCCGCTCTCAGAGATCGGCGCCGACGGCGTCGGTGACGCTGCGGTGGCCGTCCGCCCGCAGGAGGGCGGCCAGCTCGCGGTTGAGACGCGACGGCCAGAACAGCCCGCCGTAGACGAAGGCGGTGTAGCTCTGCACCAGGGCGGCGCCGGCGCGGATCCGGCGGTAGGCGTCGTGGGCGTCCTCGATCCCCCCGACCGAGACCACCTCCTGGCCCGCGGACAGGCGCGAACGCAGGCGCCGCAACACTTCCGCGGACCGGTGCGCGAGGGGACGTCCGGAGATCCCGCCGGCGCCCATGGCCTCGACCTGCGCCACGGGGGTGGACAGGCCGTCCCGGGAGACCGTGGTGTTCGTGGCGACCACCCCGTCGAGGCCGAGCCGGACCGCCAGGTCGGCGACGGCGTCCACGTCGGCGTCGGCGAGATCGACGGTGATCTTCACTAGGAGCGGGACGCGGATGCCTCCGGGGAGGTCGTCGAGCTCGGCACGCACCGCCGTCAGCAACGGCTCGAGCACGTCGACCTGCTGCAGGTCGCGCAGGCCCGGGGTGTTCGGCGAGCTGACGTTCACCACCACGTAGTCGGCGAACGGGCCGAGCAGGCGGGCGCTCGTGCGGTAGTCGGAGACGGCGTCCCCGGCCGGCACCGCCTTGCTCTTGCCGATGTTGACGCCGAGGACCGGGGCTCCCGGCTCCGGCCGGGCGCGCAGCGCGGCGAGCCGCGGGGCGACCGCCGGGGCCCCGGCGTTGTTGAACCCCATCCGGTTGATCAGCGCGCGGTCGTCGACGAGGCGGAACAGGCGCGGTGCCGGGTTGCCCGGCTGGGCCCGTCCGGTCACCGTCCCGATCTCGACCGCCCCGAACCCGATCCGGCCGAGCGCCGTCACCCCGTGCGCGTCCTTGTCGAACCCGGCGGCGAGGCCCAGGGGTGAGGCGAAGTCCAGGCCCAGGGCCCGGGTGCGCAGAACCGGGTCGGACGGGGCGAGCGACGCCCCGAGCCGGGGACCGAGCACGGGTGCGGCGCCGACACCGCGGATCAGGCCGAAACCGAGCCGGTGCGCGGTCTCCGACGGGATCCGGCGCAGCACGAGACGGAACAGGGCGTCGTACATGCCCCCATCCTCACAGGCGCTCAGGTGGTGCGGCGGGAGAGGCCCAGCTGGTCCAGCACACGCCGGTCGCGCTTGGTCGGGCGTCCCGCACCGCGGTCGCGGCGGGCGTAGACGGGCGCTGGCCCGGCCGGCTCCGGCGGCGTGTGGTCGATGTAGCACTCCTGTGCCACCGGCGCACCGACCCGCTTCTCGATCACCTTCGTGACCTCGACCGTCCGCGTCCTGTCGTAGACCCGGGCCCGGACCCGGTCGCCCGGGCGGACGGGTGTCGCCGGCTTGGCCGGGTGGTCGTTGACGCGCACGTGCCCGCCGCGGCACGATGTCGCGGCGTCCGAGCGGGTCTTGGCCAGACGCACCGACCACAACCAGCGGTCCACGCGGGTCGAGTCCATCGGTCCATCCTGCCACCCGCGGCGGGTTCCGCGAGCCCTGTCGGGGAGCGTCCTGTTGGTCGTGCACGGTGCCGGGGTCAGTAGTGCACGGTGCCGGGCGACCCGCCGCCCGCGGCGACGGCGTCCCCGTTGACCGCGACGCTGCGCGGTGACGCCAGGAACGCGACCACGTCGGCCACCTCCTGCGCGGTGGTCATCCGGCCGATGGTCGTCGTGGCGTCCAGCTCGGCGCGCACCGTCGCCTCGTCGACCCCGCGGTCGCTCGCCCGGTCGGCGATCATCCCCGGGATCCGCTCGGTGACGGTCAGGCCCGGGTGGACGACCGTCACGTTCACCCCGCGCGGCCCGAGCTCCTGGGCCAGCGCCGCGGTCATCGACGCGACCGCCACGTTGCGTACCGACCCGACCAGCGACGTCGACTTCCGGGCGTTGAGTCCGCTGATGTTCACGATCCGGCCCCACCCCTGCGCCGTCATCAGCGGGGCGACGGCGCGGGCGCACCGCAGGTAGCCGAGCAGCTTGGTCTCCAGCTCGACCCGCACGTCGTCGTCGGTGAGCTCGTCCAACGCCGGGAGCGGGCCCGCACCCGCCGGACGTGCAGCCGCGTTGACCAGCACGTCCACCCCGCCGAGACGGTCGGCGACGGTGGCCACCATCGCGCGCACCGCGGCGTCGTCGGCGGTGTCGGCGGGGACCGCGACCACACGGCCGGGCCCGGCCCCCTCGACCTGTGCCGCGGCCCGCTCCAGGGCGGCGGCGTCGCGCGCCACCAGGGCCACGTCGGCTCCCTCCGCGGCCAGCGTCGTCGCCACCGCCAGGCCGATCCCGCGGCTCGCGCCGGTGACGATCGCACGCTTCCCACCCAGTTGCAGATCCATGACCGCCACGGTGCCCGAATCCCGGGCGTCCGGCACCGGGTGCCGGGCGGTACGGGCGGTTCGTGCGGTCCGGCCTAGGCTGCGCGGTGTGGCCGAGACCGTGGACTCCGTGCTGATCGTGTTCAACCCGGGGAGCACCGGTGACGCGGACACGCTCGCGCGCCGCCTGCGCGGTGAGCTGGCCGCCGTCCGGCCCGAGCTGCCGGTCGAGCTCCGCCCCACCGAGTACGCCGGGCACGCCCGCGACATCGCCCGCGAGGCGGCGTCCGGGCCGGGCCGGCCGCTGATCGTCTCGGCGAGCGGCGACGGCGGCTACAACGAGGTCGTCAACGGGATCATGGACGTCCCGGACGCCGAGGCCGCGGCCGCGGTGCTGCCCGCCGGCAACGCGAACGACCACGACCGTGTCACGTCCCGGCGCCCGCTGCACGACGCGATCCTGGACGGCCGCACCGAGCAGATGGACCTGCTGGCCCTGACGCTCGGCGACGCCCCCGTCCGCTACGCCCACTCCTACATCGGGTTCGGGCTGACGCCGGTGGTCGCGCTGCAGATCGAGGAGGGCGGCAAGGGAACGGTCCGCGAGATCGTGTCCACGTTCCGCTCGTTCTGGGCCTTCACCCCGTTCCGGCTCCGCTTCACCGACGGCAACGTGCGGCGCGTCGACAACCTGCTGCTGGCCAACATCTCGGAGATGGCGAAGGTGGCCGAGGTGTCCGAGGGCCGCCCCGACGACGGCCGCTTCGAGGTCATCCTGATGGAGCACCGGCCCAAGTGGAGGGTGCTGTTCACCGCGGTCCGCGCGGCCGTGCGCGGGCTCGGGCCGCAGCCGACGGCCGAGGACTTCCGGTTCACCGCGCTGGACCCGATGCCGGTGCAGATCGACGGCGAGGTCGACGACGTCGGCGCCGACACCGCCGTGCAGGTGCGGATCGCCGCCGGGGTGCTGTCGGTCATCCGGTAGGGACGACCGTTCAGGCCGGCCTGCCGAGGGTGAACGCGACCTCGCCGAGGACGCCGTCGTCGCCGAACGTCGCGCGGACCGCGTCACCGGCCGCGATCGGTACCGGGACGGTGGTGGTCCCGGTCGTCACGACGCTGCCCGCCTCCAGCCGCAACCCGTAGGAGGGCAGGGCGTCGGCCAGCCAGGCCAGTGCCGTGCGCGGGTCGCCGAGAACCGCGGCGCCGCTGCCCCGCGCGACCTCCTCGCCGTTGATCCACAGGGCCGTGCACGTGGAGGACAGGTCCAGGTCGCGCCAGCCGGCGATCTGCGCTCCGAGCACGAACCGGCTCGCGCACGCGGCGTCGGCCAGCAGCTGCGGAGCGCCGGCCGTCTCGAACGCGGCGAACCGTGAGTCCGGCAGCTCGACCGCGACGTGCAGCGACGCGACGGCGTCGAGCAACGCCGGCACCGACGAGCCCGGCTCGACGGTCTCGCGCATCCGGAACGCGAACTCCGCCTCGGCCACGGCCATGTGCAGGTCGTGCGCGGGCACGACGTCGCCGGGGGCGTGCCGGAACCGCTCGAACAGCAGGCCGGGCAACGGCTCGTCGACGCCGATGTGCGCCTGCCCGGCGGGCGCGGTGGCGGCCAGCTTCCAGCCGTAGGCCGGCCCGGCGCGCTCGGCGAGGCGCTGCTGCGCGGCGAAGCCCTCGGCCAGGGTGCGCGGCTGCAGCAGCTCCGGCAGCGACGTGATGCGCTCGCCGGTGGTCCAGGCCTGCCACAGGGCCCCGGCGGTGCCGTCGGCTCGGACCAGGTCGACGGCGTCGAGCTCCGGGTCGTGCGGTGCGGACATCCATCGGATCCTGCCAGGTCGTCCCGTCCCGCCGGCTACCCCCGGTGCGCGCGCATCACGGCCGCGACACGGGCCACCCGCGGGTCGGCGAGTGCCTCCTCCAGCGTCACCGGCAGCGGGATCCGCCAGTTCGGGTACTCGTCGACGGTGCCGGGCAGGTTCGGCTGCCGGGTCTCGCCGAGCACGTCGTAGAGGGAGGCCAGCGCCAGCCGGCACGGCGCGGACGCGAGCAGCGCGTGCATCGCGACCACGATCTCGTCCTCGGGCGCGTCCGCCGACGTCAGGTGGCTCTCGTCGACCAGCAGTCCGACCAGCTCGGCCCGCTCCGCGGCGGCCTTCGCGCGTTCGCCGTCGACGTCGTCGAGCAGGCCCAGCTCGGCGCGCACCCGCACCTGCTCGCCGCGCAGGAAGCCGGGCGCGGTGGGCAGGTCGTGGGTGGAGATCGTGGCCACCGACCCCTCCGGCCACCGGGCCGGCGGGGTGATCGGGCCGTCGTCGCCGCCGGTCTCCGGGTCCGGGTCGCGGGAGAACCAGAGCACCGTGGAGCCGAGCACGTGGTTGTCCGCCAGCGACGCCCGGACCTCCGGCAGCACCGTGCCCAGGTCCTCGCCGACGACGACGGCGCCGGCCCGGTGCGCCTCCAGCGCCAGCACGGCGAGCATCGCGTCCGCGTCGTAGTAGACGTAGGTGCCCCGGTCGGCGGAGCGGCCCCGCGGGACCCACCACAGCCGCCACAGGCCCATCACGTGGTCGATCCGCAACCCGTCGGCGTGCGAGAGCAGCGCGCGCAGCATGTCCCGGAACGCGGCGTAGCCGGTCGCGGCGAGGCGGTCCGGGCGCCACGGCGGAAGGCCCCACGTCTGCCCGCGCTGGTTGAACGCGTCCGGCGGGGCACCGACCGAGGCGTCCAGGGCCAGCACGTCCTGCAGGGCCCAGGCGTCGGCGCCCTGCGGGTCGCACCCCACGGCCAGGTCGTGGATCACCCCGACCGGCATCCCGGCCGCGCGGGCCGCCGCGCGGACGTCGGCGAGCTGGGCGGCGACCTGCTGCTGCACCCAGCCGTGGAACGCCACCCGCGGCGCCAGCGCGGCCCGCTCCGCGACGACGGCGTCCGAGCCGGGGTGGCGCAGCCCCTCCGGCCACTGCTGCCAGAGCCCGCCGTGGCGTTCGGCGAGCGCGCAGAACGTGGCGAACGCGTCCAGGTCGGGGTCGGCGCCGTCCGGCCCCGGGCGCCCGGCGGCGCGCCAGAGCGCCTCCAGCGCGGAGCGCTTCGCCGCCCACACGCGGTCGTGCGCGATCCGGTCGCCGGACGGCTCCGGCCGCAGGGCGTCCACCTCGGCGCGGGTGGCCGGGTCGGCGGCCGCGTAGGCCGGCAGGTCGGTGACCCGCAGCGCGAGAGGGGTCGCGAACCGCCGGCTCGACGGCGTGTACGGCGAGGGCTGCACCGGCGGGACCGGAGTGATCGCGTGCAGCGGGTTGAGCAGCACCGCCCCGGCGCCCTGCTCGCCCCCGGCGACCCGGACGAAGTCGGTCAGGTCGCCGAGGTCGCCGATGCCCCACGAGCGGGCGGAGTGCAGGGCGTAGAGCTGGAGCATCCACCCCCACGTCCGCGGCGGGTCGGGCAGCGCGGGCGGCGCGACGACGACGGTGCTGCGCGCCTGCCCGGCCTCCAGCGCGTACCAGCCCGGTTCCAGACCGGCCGGGATCTCACCGTCGACGTCGTGGCGGGTGCCGTCCTCGGCGGTCAGGACGCCGCGGCCGGGGATCGGCCGCGCGCGGTCGGTGCGCATCCCGATCGTCGGCGGCACGGTCGTCGCGGATGCCTTCTCCCGGGCGTGGGCGAGCGCGGCGCGGCGGGCCTGCGGGGTCGTCATGTCCACCTCGAGGAGCTCCAGCACGTCGATCACCACGTCGGCGTCGACGTGCACCTCCCGTCGGGCGCCGTCGAGGTAGGAGACGGCGACACCGTGCGCGTCCGCGATCTCGGCCAGCTCGGTGTCGATCCTCGTCCCGCTTGCGTTCCTGTCGGTGTCGGTTCTCGTTCCGCCTGCGTTCCTCACGGTGTCGATCCTCGTTCCGCTTGCGCTCCTCTCGGTGTCGGTGCTCGTTCCGCCTTCGCTCCTCTCGTGGTCCCCCCGGGTTCCGGGCCCGCCGTCGTCGCTCATGCGTCGATCCTGGCCGATCTCGCCACCGTCCGCCGGGCGGTCCCCGACGGACGTGCTGAGCTGCACGGACGCGACACGCGGGCCGCGTTCACCCACACCGGTCACCGGTCACCGGGTGCTACGGTGCGTCGCCGGATGTGCCGGCCGGGAAGCGGTTCCGGGCCGGTGTACCGGGTTCGTTCCGGCCCGATCTGCGACGACGCGAGAGCCGGGCGTCCGTTCTTCTCCGGCGGGAGGAACTCCAGATGACGACGTTGGCCCTGCTGGGGCTGTTGGTGGTGTTGCTGGTGGCCATCGGGATCGCCGCTTTCCTGTTGCGGGGGCGCAAGCGCGACGACGAGGTCGACGCGCCTGCGGAGGAGCAGGCGGAGCCGCCTCGCACCGTCCGCGACCTGGTGAACCGCCGTCGCGGCCTGGCCGAGGGCTCCACCGGCGACGGTGAGGCCGCCGGGGGCGTCACCGGTGAGATCGGGACCACCTCCACGACCGGCGGCGCCGGGACGGCGACGGTGGGCGACGACGGGTCCGGGAGCGACCCCGCCGAGCGCCGGTCCTCCGACGGCGGCTCGACCGCCGACGACGTGATCGATGACGACATGGCCGACGTGGACGGCGCGTCCGATATGGACACCGCGCCCGATGTGGACACTGCGGTCGATGTGGACACCGCGGCAGCGGCGGCTCCGGCCGGTCCCACGACCGGGGCGGACCGGGGCGCCGAGGAGAGCGGGAAGCCGGACGCCGACCCGGACGCGGTGGCCGGCGCGACCGCCCCCGCGACCGCGACGACGTCCGCCGCGACGGTGTCCGACCAGGACACCGCGGCGCCGGCCAGCGGCCGCGCTCTCTCCGATGTGGACTCCGGGCCGGTCGGCCCGCCGTGGTCGCGCGGGTTCGTCGACGGCCGGCCGATCGAGCCACCGCCGCCCGCGGCCCCGCGAGGGGCGCGGCCGACCCCGCACGTCCGTGCGGCCCCGGGGACGGGCGCCCCCGTCGGGTCCGGCACCACCACGACCGGCGAGCAGCCCACGGAGTCGCCCGTCGTGTCACCCGCCGCGACATCGCCGCAGTCGCCGGAGACGACGCCGACCGACACGACGCCGACCGACACGACGCCGACCCACACACCGGCCGGCGAGAGCGACCCCGACAGCGGGACCACCACCCCGGCGACCAGCACCGGAACGGCGGCCACC
>NZ_JADQDD010000285.1 GCF_019263595.1 Pseudonocardia sp. KRD291
CCGACGCAGCCGAGCTCGGCCGAGCAGGCCTCGGCGCGCGCCGTGGACCTGTCGCAGGGCTGGTCCTGGCGCACCCAGCCCGGCCCCACCGAGATCGGTGTCACCCACACCCGGGAGAGCCTCGACGACACCGAGCCCGCCGAGGCCCGCCAGCGCGGCACGCAGATCCTGTCCGGGTCCGGTGAGGAGTACCAGAACCACCACCTGATGGGGTTCGGCACGCTCAACCCGGAGCCGGCGCCGGGCGAGTACGACTGGTCGTCGCTGGACCGCCGGATGGAGTTGACCGAGGAGACCAACGGCAAGGCGATGATGACGCTCTGCTGTGCCCCGGACTGGATGAAGGGCGGGCAGCCCGGCGACACCGACTGGTCGAAGCTGGAGCAGGCCCCGAACCCGGAGAACTTCGGCGACTACGCCAAGCTCGCCGCCGAGGCCGTCAAGCGCTACCCGCAGGTCGACCGCGTGATGGTGTGGAACGAGCTCAAGGGCTTCTACAACGAGTCCGAGAACCGCTGGGACTACGAGGGCTACACCGACTTCTACAACCAGGTGTACAAGGCCGTGAAGGCCGCCCGCCCGGACGTGCAGGTCGGCGGGCCCTACGTGGTGACCAACAGCGTCCCCGCCGGTTCCCCGGACGCCTCGGACGTGACCGGGGTCTGGGGCGCGCTGGACGAGCGCCCGCTCGACGTCCTGGACTACTGGATCAAGAACAACGCCGGCGCCGACTTCATCGTCGTCGACGGCTCGACCACGAACAAGGGCGTGCAGGACGCGATCAGCCCGGTCGACGTCGGGGCCCAGAAGTTCGCCGTCGTCAACGACTGGATCAAGCAGCGGACCCAGCTCCCGATCTGGTGGGCCGAGTTCTACGCGAACGTCCCGGCCGGCGCGGAGGCCGGGTACGACCAGCCTGCCAGCGCCGTGAGCACGCTCGCCGCCATCTCGGCGATGGCCCGCTCCGGAGCAGGCGGCGCGCTGCTGTGGGGCCCCGAGGGCAGCACGGACCTGGAGTACTCGTCGCTGTGGAGCCCTGCCAGCGAGGCCGACGGAGGACAGCCGACGCCGCTGACCTCGGCCTGGGCGTGGCTGGTGCCGCGGCTCAAGGAGGGCAACGTCGAGTTCGGCCGCGCCCAGGGCAGCCCGCTCACCGCGTTCCGCGACGACGAGGGCAACGTGCTGATGGTCAACCTCAGCGGGGACCCGGTGCCGGTCCCGGACCAGGCCGACATCCCGGGCTGGGCGATCGTCGAGGTCCCGGCCAGCACCTGAGGCCGCCCGTCGCTCACGCGTCGGCCAGGACGAGATCGTAGGACACCCGGTACCAGGTCGCGTCGAGCTCGCGCCCGCCCGGACCGGTGCCCGGGTCCTGTGGCTCGAAGTCCACGATCAACGACTCCTTCACGCCGAACACGGCGTCCTCGCCGATGTAGGGGTCGGTCCGGTCGAACACGTGCGTGACGAGCTGCCGGTACCCGTCGGCGGTGACGCGCAGGTGGATGTGCGCCGGGCGCATGGTGCGCCGGCCGGTGGCCGAGAGCAGGTCCCCGACCGGGCCGTCGGACGGGATCGAGTAGGCGACCGGGCGCAGCGACCAGAACGCGTACCGGCCGTCGTCACCGGTGAGCAGGTAGCCGCGGGCCGCGGTGCGGGAGTCGCCGTACTGGACGTCGTAGACGCCGTCGCCGTCGGTCTCCCAGATGTCGACGCGCGCACCGGCGATCGGCGCGCCGTGCACGTCGGTCACCGTGCCCTCGATCCAGCACGGCTCACCGGGAGCGCCTGCGGCGATGTCGTCGCCGAGCCCGACCTGCGGGGTCTTGTCCACGAAGAACGGCCCGAACACCGTGGACTCGGTGGCCCGCGGGTCCTGCGCCGCGTTCAGGCCCACCACCTGCATGGACAGCCCCAGCACGTCGGAGAGCAGGATGAACTCCTGGCGCTCGTCGTCGGTGATGTGCCCGGCGCGGGTCAGGAAGTCGATCCCGGCCTCCCACTCGTCGGTGGTCAGGTCCACCTCCGCGGCGAACGCGTGCAGGTGGCGCAGCAGCGCCTGCAGCACCACCCGGGTCCGCGGTGGCGCGTTCTCGACGCTGGCCACCACCTCGTCGGTCAGGGACTCGCTGGTCATCGGGTGCACGGTCGTCGCCCTTCCTCCGGTGCTGCTCGCTCGAGGTCGAAACTAGTCCAGCGCGCGGCGGGTGACGGTCGCCGCGGCGGCGAGCTTGCCGGCCGCGTTGCGGACGTCGGCGCGCACCACGCCGAACGAGCGCCCGGCGTGCACCGTGTCGGTCCCGACCGTGGTGGGGGCGTCCAGGCCGGCCGGGCGCAGGTAGGTGACGTGCAGGGACGCGGTCACCAGCGGCCGCTCCGGCGTCGAGGGCAGCGCCGCGACCGCCGCCAGCTCGCCGACCGCGGCGAGGATGCCGCCGTGCATGGTGTCGCGCTCGTTGGCCAGCGCGGGCGAACCGGGCAGCAGCAGCGTCGGGCGTTCCTCCACCGCTCCGCCCGGGGTGACCGCGTGGCCGGGGAAGGTGGCCCCCAGCACCGCCGCCGCGTCCCCGTCCGGTGGCGCGGCGCCGGCGTGCGGGTCGGCGAGCTCGTCCAGGTCGGGCACCTCGGGCAGGAAGCGGCCCCACTCGGTGCCCACCCCGATCAGCTCGCCGTGCGGGCCCAGGACCTCGCCGCGGGCCAGCACGCTGCGGTCACCGGCGTGCACCACCCACGCCCGGACGGTGACCGTGCCGCCGTCGTCGGGGACCGGGCCGCACAGGTCCACGGTCATCTCGGTGGTGACCGGCCAGTGCCCGTCCGGGCGGCCGACGATCGTCGCCTGGCCGAGCACGGCGTCGAGCAGCACGCAGAGCGCACCGACGCCGGGGCGACCGTCCGGACCGTGACACCACGGCCCGGACCGCATGCTCGCGGCGACGACGGTGTCCCGGCCGAGCGGGTCCCGGCCGGCGCCGGACTCGACCCGCAGCGGGCCGACCCGGAACAACCGGTCCGGCCCGCTGGGCGGGGGCAGCAGCAGCGGTGCCCGCAAGCTCGTCATGTCGGCCTCGTCGAGTCTCCCCGATCAGGCCTTCGGGCCGCCGGCCACGTAGATGACCTGGCCGGAGACGAAGCCCGATGCCTCGTTCGCGAAGAACGACACCATGTTCGCGATGTCCTCCGGGTTTCCGGGGCGCTGCACCGGGATCTCCTGGGCGCGCGCGGTCTTGAACTCCTCCCAGTCCACGCCCAGGCGCTCCGCGGTGGCCTTGGTCATCTCGCTGGCGATGAAGCCGGGGGCGATGCAGTTGGCGGTCACGCCGAACTTGCCCAGCTCGATGGCCAGGGTCTTGGTGAAGCCCTGCAGGCCGGCCTTCGCGGTGGAGTAGTTGGCCTGGCCGCGGTTGCCCAGCGCGGAGGTCGAGGACAGGTTGACGACCCGGCCCCACTTCGCGTCGACCATGTGCTTCTGCACGGCCTTGGTCATCAGGAACGAGCCGCGCAGGTGTACGCCCATCACGGCGTCCCAGTCGTTCTCGGTCATCTTGAACAGCAGGTTGTCCTTGGTGATGCCGGCGTTGTTGATCAGCACGGTCGGCGGGCCGAGCTTCTCGGCGACGGCGTCGACGGCCGCCTGCACGGCGGTCGCGTCGGACACGTCCGCGCCCACGCCCAGGGCCTTCCCGCCTGCGGCCTCGATCGTCTCGACGGTGGCCTTGGTGGCGGACTCCTCGAGGTCCACCACACCCACCGCGAAACCGTCGGCCGCCAGGCGGACGGCGGTCGCGGCGCCGATCCCCCGGGCCGAGCCGGTCACGATCGCGGTACGGGTCTGCGACTGCGTCATTGCGTGCTTCTCCTCGGTGTTCGGCAATGCTCCATCGGTGTCCGGCGCACACCCGCGCCGGGCTCTGGGGTGATCGTGTCATTCCCCGCAAGGGCTGTGCCCAGCGCAGGGAGCGGGATTGCTCACCCGCACCGGGGCGCCGACTCGACTACTGTGAGTGGCGTCCGTGTCCTCGTGGCCGCCGGCTGAGACCCCGCCGTGCTCCTCCACCCCGACCGGGCACCGCCCCCGTCTTCGACCAGGAAGGTCCCCTCATGGCCGATGCACGATCCGCCCCCGCTTTCCGGCTCGCACTGCCCGACGCGACCCAGAGCTACGAGCAGGACGTCGAGTGGTGCCTCGTCGACGACGGCTCCGGCTGGCGCGAGCTGCGCTTCCACGACTACTCCGACATCTACCAGGTCCCCGGGCTCTACGAGCGGCTGTTCTACGAGGTCCTGCAGTGCCAGTCGCCGCCGGTGGTGTGCGACCTGCTCGCCGAGCAGCTGGCCGGGGAGAACATCGACCCGTCCGCGCTGCGGGTGCTCGACGTCGGCGCCGGCAACGGCATCGTCGCCGAGGAGCTGCGCGCGCGCGGCATCACCAAGGTGGTGGGCGTCGACATCATCGGCGAGGCCAAGGACGCCGCGCTGCGTGACCGCCCCGAGGTCTACGACGACTACCGCGTGGTGGATCTCACGGACCTCGGCGAGGGCGAGGCCGACGAGATCGCAGGCGGCGGGTTCGACGCGCTCGCCTGCGTCGCCGCGCTCGGCTTCGGCGACATCCCGCCGGAGGCGTTCCGCGCCGCGTTCGACATGGTCCGCGACGACGGGTGGCTGGCGTTCACCCTGCGCGCGGACTTCCTGTCCGACACCGACAAGAGCGGGTTCTCCGGGCTGATCAAGTCGCTGATGGCCTCCGGGGAGCTGGAGGAGCTCGGGGCGGTCACCTACCAGCACCGGCTGGCCACCACCCGCGCCCCGCTGCACTACCGGGCCGTCGTCGCCCGCAAGCGCCGCAGCCTGTCCTGACCCCGTCCGCGCCGCGTCCGGGCGCGCACTCGTGGAGCTTTCGTGCGGCGGTGTCGCACGAAAGCTCCGCGTGAGGGTCCGGCGCCCGCCGCATAAGGTGCGCGACATGACCGTGATGGATCGTTTCCGCCTCGACGGCAAGGTCGCCGTCGTCACCGGTGCCTCGTCCGGGCTCGGGGTCGCCTTCGCCCGCGCGCTGGCCGAGGCCGGCGCCGACGTCGTCCTCGGTGCCCGGCGCGCGGACAAGCTCGCCGACACCGTCGCGATGGTCGAGGGGCTGGGCCGCCGGGCGCTGGCCGTGCCGACCGACGTGGCCAGCCAGCCCGACTGCCAGGGGCTCGTCGACGCCGCGATGGAGGACTTCGGGCGCGTCGACGTGCTGGTCAACAACGCCGGCATCGGCACAGCCGTCCCCGCGACGCGGGAGACCCCCGAGCAGTTCACGCAGGTCATCGACGTGAACCTGAACGGCTGCTACTGGATGGCGCAGGCCTGCGGCAAGGTCATGGCGCCCGGATCGAGCATCGTCAACATCTCCAGCGTGATCGCCCTGACCACGGCCGAGCTGCCGCAGGCCGCCTACTCCGCCAGCAAGGCGGGCCTGATCGGGCTGACCCGGGACCTGGCCCAGCAGTGGGGCACCCGCAAGGGCATCCGGGTGAACGCGATCGCCCCCGGCTTCTTCGCCTCCGAGATGACCGACCAGTACAAGGAGGGCTACCTCGACCGGATGAGCGAGCGCATCCCGATGGGCCGCATCGGCGACCCGGAGGAGCTCGCCGCGGCCGTGGTCTTCGTCGCCTCCGACGCCGGCGGCTACCTGACCGGCCAGACCGTCGCCGTGGACGGCGGCCTCACCATCACCTGACCCGCCTGGCCCGGCCCCGCCCGGGCCGCGCACCGGACGAGCGTGACGTTCGTCGCGTCCGTCGCCACGGATGCCACATCGGTACACACGGTCCGGGGTCCGGGGACCGTGTCGTCGGATGACCTGCCGTAGCCGTTGGCCGGTTCCGGCCGTCCGACGGACCGCTCCCCGGGGACGACACCACGCTAGGACGTGACGTGGGTCACGTCAATCCATGGCGACCTGCGCATGCTCATTCATACGCGGTGACCTGCGGCGCAACGGATTTCCAAGATCGTCCCACGTCAGGTCGCCCGACCGGTCCCCGCGGGACGCTCTCGGCACCCCCGCGGCTCCGCGACGATCTACTGTGAAGCCGACCCATGTTCGACCACCGACGAGGAGAGCCCGTGGACGACCTGCAGATCGCGAAGGCGGCCCGACTGCTTCCACCGACCGAGGTGGCCGGCGCGATGGGCCTGGACCCCGCACTGCTGGAGCCCTACGGCAACGACGTCGCGAAGGTACGGCTGGACGCGATCGACGCGCTGGCCGACCGGCCCAAGGCGAAGTACGTCATCGTCTCGGCGATCACGCCGACCCCCCTGGGCGAGGGCAAGACGACCACCACCGTCGGGCTCGGCATGGCGATGGCGAAGACCGGACGCAAGGCCACCATCGCGGTCCGCCAGCCCTCGATGGGCCCGACGTTCGGCATCAAGGGCGGTGCCGCAGGCGGCGGCTACTCCCAGGTCGTGCCGATGGAGAAGCTCAACCTGCACCTGACCGGCGACTTCCACGCCGTCACCGCCGCGCACAACATGCTCTCCGCGGTCCTGGACAACCACCTCTACCAGGGCAACGAGACCGAGATCGAGCCGCACTCGATCACCTGGAAGCGGGTGCTCGACGTCAACGACCGGGCGCTGCGCAACATCGTGAGCGGTCTCGGGACGCGGATGGACGGCGTCCCCCGCGAGACCGGGTTCGAGATCACCACGGCCAGCGAGGTGATGGCGATCCTGGCCCTGGCCACGTCGCTGACCGACCTGCGCGAGCGCCTGGGCCGGATCGTGGTCGGCTACACCGGCGAGGGCAAACCGGTCACCTCCGAGGACATCCGCGGCGCCGGGGCGATGGCGGCGATCATGCGCGACGCGCTGGCCCCGAACCTCATGCAGACCCTGGAGAACACGCCGGCGCTGGTGCACGCCGGGCCGTTCGGCAACATCGCGCACGGCAACTCCAGCATCGTCGCCGACCTGGTCGGTATCCGGACCGGCGAGTACCTGATCACCGAGGCCGGGTTCGGCGCGGACATGGGCGCCGAGCGCTTCTTCAACATCAAGTGCCGGGCGTCGGGCCTGGTCCCGGACGCCGCGGTGATCGTGGCGACGGTGCGCGCGCTCAAGGCGCACTCCGACAAGTACAAGGTCGTGGCCGGAAAGCCGCTGCCGGAGGCGATGCTCGCCGAGAACCCGGACGACGTGCACGCCGGCGGGGCGAACCTGCGCAAGCAGATCGAGAACATGCGCCTGCACGGGGTGTCGCCGGTCGTCGCGATCAACGCCTTCCCCACCGACCACGCCTCCGAGCACCGCGCGATCGCCGAGATCGCCGAGGAGATGGGCGCCCGCTGGGCGGTCTGCACGCACTTCGCCGACGGCGGCGCCGGGGCGACCGATCTGGCCGACGCCGTGGCCGAGGCGGCGCAGGAGCCGTCGGAGTTCCGGTTCCTCTACCCGGACTCGGCCCCGCTCAAGGAGAAGATCGAGACCGTGGCGACGAAGGTGTACGGCGCCGACGGCGTCGACTACACCCCGGCCGCGAACCGCCAGATCGAGTCCTACGAGGCCAACGGGTTCGGCTCGCTGCCGGTCTGCATCGCCAAGACGCACCTGTCGATCTCGTCGGACCCGACGCTCAAGGGCGCCCCCACGGGCTGGCGGCTGCCGGTGCGCGAGGTCCGCGCCTCGGTCGGCGCCGGCTTCGTCTACCCGATCTGCGGCGACATGCGCACGATGCCCGGCCTCGGCGCGACCCCCGCGGCCCACTCGATCGACCTCGACGAGAACGGCGAGGTCGTCGGCCTGTTC
>NZ_JADQDD010000286.1 GCF_019263595.1 Pseudonocardia sp. KRD291
GGTGCCGCTGGCCCGCGCCCTGGTCGCCGGCGGCCTGCCGGCGATCGAGGTGACGCTGCGGACCCCGGCGGCGCTGGAGGCCACCCGCCGGATCGCGCAGGAGGTCCCGGACGCCGTCGTCGGCGTCGGCACGGTCCGCACGCCGCTGCAGGTACGGGAGTCCCTCGCCGCCGGGGCCGCGTTCCTGGTCAGCCCGGGCGCGACGCCGTCGCTGCTGGACGCGATGGACGACTGCGGGCTGCCCTACCTCCCCGGTGTCGGCACGATCTCGGAGATGCTCGCCGTCGCCGAGCGCGGGCGCACCGAGATGAAGTTCTTCCCGGCCGAGGCGGCCGGCGGGCGGCCGTTCCTCAAGGCCGTCGCCGGACCGCTGCCGGACCTGCGGTTCTGCCCGACCGGGGGGATCACGGTCGACTCGGCGCCGGACTACCTCGCGCTGGGCAACGTCGGCTGCGTCGGCGGGTCCTGGCTGACCCCGTCCGACGCCGTCGCGGCCGGGGACTGGGAGCGCGTCCGGGAGCTGGCCGCACAGGCGTCCGCGCTGCGCTGACGACAGGTCAGCGGCGCCGCCGGGCGTGTGCGCGCCGGGCGTACGCGGCGACCGGGTGCCGCGCCGGGGGCGGCAGGACCGCGCGGACCGCGAGCACGGCCAGCAGCGCGTAGCCGCCGATCATGGTGACTCCGAGCAGGTCGGTCATCGGAAACGTCCCGTCGATCGCTGGGTTGACGACGACCACGGTCGCACCAACGACCGTCGGGACGCGGCGTCCCTGACGCGATCCTGACACCGGTCCGCGCCCGGCCGACGTCCGCGAGGGGTGGACGCCGGGCGGGCAGAACGGCGACCGACGTGGTCGAACGCACCGCCTGCCGGGAGCCCTCCGGCGGGCGACGGCCGTTAAGATGGTCCACGGTGTGCCGGGAAGTCTGGTCGGCGTTCGTTCCGCCCTGCCCGGATCCGACCGAGGAGCCTCGTGAGCCCCACACCGCCCGACTCGACACCGCCCGACTCGACACCGCCGCGTCCCTCTCGCCTGTTCTCCCGCGGGTCGTGGCGGGAGGTCTCCCGGGTCGGTGACGTGCTGCGCGCCGAGACCGTCGGCGGGGCGCTGCTGGTGGCCGCGGCGGCACTGGCCCTGATCTGGGCGAACTCCCCGTGGCGGGGGGCCTACACCGCGCTCGGCGGGCTCACCGTCGGGCCGTCCGCGCTCGGCCTGGACCTGTCGCTGTCCACCTGGGCCGCGGACGGCCTCCTGGCGATCTTCTTCTTCGTCGCCGGGCTCGAGCTCAAACGCGAGTTCGTGGCCGGTGACCTGCGCGACCCGCGCCGCGCCGTGCTGCCGGTGGCCGCCGCCGTCGGCGGGATGGCGGTCCCGGCGCTGATCTACACCGCGGTCAACCTGGCCACCCCCGGCGCCGGCTCGGGCTGGGCCATCCCGACCGCGACCGACATCGCGTTCGCCCTCGCCGTACTGGCTGTGATCGGCTCCAGCCTGCCGGCCGCGCTGCGCACGTTCCTGCTCACGCTCGCCGTCGTCGACGACCTGCTGGCGATCACGATCATCGCGATCTTCTACACCGACGACCTGGCCGTCGTCCCGCTGCTGCTCGCGCTCGTCCCGCTCGGGCTGTTCGCGCTGCTGGTGCAGCGGCGCGTGCGGTCCTGGTGGCTGCTGCTCCCACTCGCGCTGGCCACCTGGGTGCTGGTGCACGAGTCGGGGGTGCACGCGACCGTGGCCGGAGTCCTGCTCGGGTTCGCCGTCCCGGTGATCCGCCGCGCCGACGGGCCGGGTCCCGGCCTGGCCGAGCATTTCGAGCACCGGTGGCGACCGCTCTCGACCGGGGTCGCCGTGCCGGTGTTCGCGTTCTTCGCGGCCGGGGTCTCGGTCGTCGACGGCGGCGGGCTCGGCGCCGCGCTCGCCGACACGATCACGCTCGGGATCGTCGGGGGGTTGGTGGCCGGCAAGGCGGTCGGCGTGCTCGGCGCGACATGGGCGGTGCAGCGGTTCACCCGTGCCCGCCTGGCCGACGAGCTGGGTTGGTGGGACGTGGCCGGGCTCTCGCTGCTGGCCGGGATCGGGTTCACGGTCTCGCTGCTGGTCGGGGAGCTCGCGTTCGGCACCGGCACGCCGCAGGACGACCACGTCAAGATCGGGGTGCTGCTGGGGTCGCTGACCTCGGCCGTACTGGCCACCGTCGTGCTGCGCGTCCGCAACGCCCACCACCGGCGCATCACCGCCGCGGAGACCGTGGACGCGGACGGCGACGGCGTCCCGGACGTCTACCAGGACGACCAGGGCCGTTAGCTGCCGGCCCTCCGCGGCCCATGCGACGCCGACCTCCGCCTCCGCCTCCGCCTCCGGTGATCGATCTGTGTGGGAAGGTTCGGGCCACCGGTGGCCAGGATGTTCCCCCACACATCGATCATGGGGGAGCGGTGCGGACCCGCGGACCCGCGGACCCGCCGAGCCGTCGGGCCGGGGTCTCGGCGGTCGGTACGGGGCAGGCTAGCGGTGGTCGGCCTGCTCGTTGGCCCAGCGCAGAGCGGCGGGGGAGACACCGCGGCGGACCGGGTTCCACTCGCCGGTGTCGGGCCGCACGCAGGCGCGGGCGTGCACCGCGGCGTGCAGGTGGCGGACCTGTCCGTCCTCGCCGTCGGCGACGGGGTGCGGGATCAGCCGCAACGGCTCGGTTGACCGGTCGATCTGCGACCAGCACCGCTCGCACACGAGCGTCCTCATGCGGCTCTCCGGTGCCGTCCGGCGCCGTCGGCGTGCACGAGCGCGGGGCAGCTCTGCGCGGTGTGTACGGTCGCGTCGTTCCAGACGACGTCGCCGGAGGGCTCGGCGTGCGAGATGTGGGCGAGGCGGACGTAGTCCTCGCCGGCCGGATCGATCGGTCCGTAGCAGCGTTCGCACAGCAGGGTCATCGGTGCACCCTCCGGATCTCGGCGCGCAGCAGCGCGGAGTGGTTCGGAGCGCGTGTGGTGCCGCGCGATCAACAGTGACAGCGGATGGACCGGCGGTGGCCCGTGGCCCTGTCTCAGGCTGACACACCGGAGCACTTGACGTCGCGTCCGGAGGGCGTGGTCTTGCGCACGGAGGCGGTTCTGTCGGACCCGCGGTATACCCTCGTACCGGAGAGTTACAGCAGTGTCATTACCCGTGAGGTGGTTGGAGGCGGCCTGATGCGACTCGTGCACGCCGCGGACCTGCATCTGGACAGCCCGTTGCTGGGGCTGGCCCGGCTCGGTGACTCGGACCTGGCCGACACGCTGCGCGCCGCGACCCGCCGGGCATGCGAGAACCTGGTCGACGAGGTGATCGCGCAGAAGGCGGACGCGCTGCTGCTGGCCGGCGACGTCTACGACGGCAACTGGCGCGACTACGCCACCGGCGCGTTCTTCGTCCGCCAGCTCTCCCGGCTGCACGACGAGGGCGTCCCGGTCTTCCTGATCAACGGCAACCACGACGCCGAGTCCGAGATCACCCGCTCGCTGCGGCTGCCCCCGAACACCCACCGCCTCTCGGTGGACGAGCCGGAGACGGTCGTGCTCGACGACCTCGGCCTGGCCGTGCACGGGCAGGGCTTCGCCCGCCGCGCGGTGCTGGAGAACCTCGTCCCGGCCTACCCGGACCGGATCCGGGGCCTGGTCAACGCCGGGATGCTGCACACCTCGGTGCAGGGCGACCTGCGCCACGACACCTACGCGCCGTGCCGCCCGGAGGACCTCTCGGGCTGCGGCTACGAGTACTTCGCGCTCGGCCACATCCACGAGCAGAAGGTCGTCTGCGACGGGCCGCACGTGGCCGCGTTCTCCGGGAACCTGCAGGGCCGCCACCCCAAGGAGACCGGTGCGAAGGGCGCGCTGGTCGTCGACGTGGAACCCGGCGAGCGGGCCCGGCTCACGCCGCTGACCCTCGACGTCGCGCGCTGGGAGCTGGTCGAGGTCGCCACCGATCGCTGCCGCGACGCCGACGAGGTGCTCGACGCCGTCGAGGTCGCCGTGCGGGAGCGGTGCGTGCAGGCCGCGCCGCGGGCCGTCGTCGTGCAGGTGACGCTGACCGGCGCCACCCCGGCCGCCCCGGGGCTGGTCGAGGCGGAGTGGCTGCGCTCGGAGATCGAGCTGCTGGCCGGCAAGGCCGGTGCGGTGGTGGAGAAGGTCCGCAACCGCACCCGCCCGCCCGCGGACGCCCTGAGCGTGGACCCGGAGCTGACCGGCGCGGTGGCCGCGGCGGCGTCCGGGCTGGTCGGGGACACGGACCGGGTCCGGGAGCTGGCCGCCCCGCTGGAACGCGAGATCGGGCGGCGGCTGCGCGAGGCCGGCCTGCTGGACCTGCGCGACACCGACCGGCTGGAGTCGCTGGCCCGGCAGGCCGAGCAGCAGCTGCTGGCCCAGCTCGCCGGCGCAGGCGGTGAGGACGGCCCGTGCTGATCCGGTCGCTGACGCTGCAGCGCTACGGCGGGTACGAGAACCGCGAGCTGGCGCTCGGGCCCGGCCTGACGATCGTCACCGGGCCGAACGAGGCGGGCAAGACCACGCTGCTCGACGCGCTGTCGGACCTGCTGTGGGGGATGCCGCGCCCGGTGCGCCACGCCTGGGCGTTCAGCCCGGCCCGGCTCGGGATCGCCGCGCGGGTCGAGTGCGACGGGAACGAGGTGACGGTCCGGCGCACCACCCGCGGGTTGTTCTCCTCCCGCGAGGACGAGCCGGACGCCGCCTACGACCCGCCGTGGGGGCCCGGCGGCGCGGACGCCCGCAAGCGCTGGCGGCAGGGCTTCGGCCTCGGGCACGAGGAGCTGCGCGAGGGCGGACGGCGGCTCTGCGCGGGTGGCGGGGACCTGGCCGAGCTGGTGTTCACCGCGCGCAGCGGTCGCGACGTGCGGGCCGTGGTCGGGGCGCTCGACGGCGAGGCCGACAAGCTGTTCAAGGACCACAAGGGCAACAAGTCGGTCGAGGTCCGGGCCGCGATGGGCCGCTACGAGCAGACCGAGACCGCGGCCGGCGAGCAGATGGCCCGGGCCGGCGAGGTCACCGCGCTGGTCGAGGAGATCGGGCGTCTGGAGCGCCGCGCCACCGAGCTGGCCCGGTCCCGCTCGGTCGCCGCGACCGACAGCGACCGGGCCCGCCAGGCCGTCCGCGGGCACGAGCCGGCCCGCATCCTGGCGTCGCTGCGTGCCGAGCGGGCGGCGCTGGAGGCGTCCGGCGTGGTGCTCGACGCCGTCCGGCTCGAGGAGTTCGAGCTGGCCTCGGCCGAGCTGGACACCGCCGCCGACGAGCTCGCCGAGCACCGCTCGCGGGCCGAGGACCTGCGCGAACGCCGCGCCGCCCTGGACGTCGACGACCTCCTGGTCGCCGACGCCCCGCGGGTGCGGGAGCTGGAGTCCGCCGCGCAGGCCCGCGCCGCCGACGCCGAGCGGGCGGCCGCGCTGCGCGCCGAGGCGGCCGAGCTCTACCTCCGGGCCGAGGCGTCGCTGGCCGGGCTCGTCGCCGACGACGGGCGCTCGGCCGCGCAGCGACTGGCGGCCGTGCACCTGCCCGCCGACCGCGCCCGCGACCTGGACGCCCTGGCCGACGCGCTGCGCGCCGCCGAGGACGGGACCGAGCGCGCCGAGGAGGCGCACCGCGAGGCGCTGGCCCAGGTCCGCGACGCCGCGGACGGCGCCGCCGGGCTGGACCCCGACCGCGTCGGGCGGGTCGAGGAGGTCCGGCAGGCGATCGAGGCCGAGGGCTCCGCGGCCGCGCTGAGCCGGATGGCGATCACCGAGCGGGCCCGCGCCCGCACGCACCGCGCCGAGGCGCTCGCCGCGGCCGGGCACACCGGCGCGCCGGGGCACTCGGCGGCGCGTGAGCCGTCGGCCGGGCCGCCCGGACTCTTCGAGACCGGCGGCGACCTCGTGATCTCGGTTCCGCCCGCGCGCGACGTCCGCCGGCTCCGCGCGGCGTTGCGCGCCGCCGAGCAGGGCGCGTCGGCGGCCGTCCGGGACGCCGGAGCCGCCCGAGAGCGGGTCCGAACCGCCGTCGACGCGCGCGACGCCGTGGCCGGCCAGGGCCGCCCGGTCGACCCGGGAACGCTGTCCGGAGCCCGCGAGGAGCGCGACCGCCAGGTCAGCGCCTTGGTCGAGGTGTTGCGCGCCGGGACCGGTGCCGCGAACCTGGCTGGCGCGGCCGACCTGGCCGGCGCCGCGGCCCGGGCGGAGCGGGCGATCGGCGTCGCGGACCGGGTCGCCGACGACATGATCGACTCGGCGGACCGGGTCGCCGAGCTGGCCCACCGGGAGACCGAGCTCGCCGCTGCCCGGGAAGCGCTCGCCGTCGCCGAGGAGTCGGCGGCAGCGGCGTCGGCGGCGCGGCGTGAGGCGGAGTCGGCCTGGGCCGGGCTCTGGAGCGCGCACGCCGTCGCGACCCCGGAGCCGGACGAGGCCGACGCGGTGTGCGCGGCGCTGACCGACGCGGCTCGCGCGCAGGGCTCGATCGACGAGGCCGACGAGCGGCTGGAACGCCTGGCCGGGCAGGCCCGCACCCAGCAGGACGCCCTCGCGTCTGCGCTCGCCGGGGCCGGGCGCAGCCGCAGCGGCGCGGACCTGGACACGCTGCTCGTCGCCGCTGCCGACCTGGCCGCGGAGGCCGACCGGGCGCGCGACCGCCGGGTCTTGCTGGCCCGGCTGCGCACCGACGCCGAACGCGCGGGCGGCGCCGCCGACGCCGCCCGTCACGAACGCGACCGGGCCGCGCTGCGCTGGCGGTTCGGCCTCGGTTCGGCCGGGCTGCCGGCCGACCTGGAACCGGCCGGCTGGGCGACCCGGCGCGACACCGTCGGCGACGCGCAGGACGCCGGCGCCCGGGCCCGGCGCTGCGAGTCCGAGGCCGCGGCGCTGCAGGGTGCCGTCGACGCCCACCGCGAGGCCGTCGGCGCGCTGGTCCGGGCGCATCTGCCCGCCGCCGCGGCCGCCGAGGCGGACCCGCTGCCGCGGCTGTCCGAGCTCGCCGAGCGGGTCCGCGAGGTCACCGCCGCGGCCGTGTCCGCCGCGCACCTCGACGACTCGGTCTCCGCCGCCGAGTCCGCCGCCGTGCGCGCGGCCCGCGCGGCCGCCGCGTCCCGTTCGGTGCTCGACCGCCTCGCCGTCGAGCTGGCGCTGACCGAGACCCTGGACGAGGGCGGCGTGCAGGCCGCGGCCGAACGCGGCGTGCGCGCCGTCGAGCTGGACCGGCACGCCGGCGAGGCGGCGCGCCTGCTCGCCGCGGCCGCCCCCGACCTGGACCCAGACGAGCTGGTCGCCGCCGCGCCGGACACCGAGACCGGTGCGCTGGACGAGACCCGCGCCCGCAGCGAGGAGACCGAGCGCGAGCTCGAGGTCGCCCACGCCGAGGTCCGCGAGCAGCTCGGCGGCCTGCGCGCGCGGCGCCGGGCGCTGGAGGGCGCCGACGAGGCCGCGCTGCTGCACGCCGAGGCCCAGGAGCACCTGGCGCGGGCCGCGGACGCCGCCGAGCGGTACCTGGTGGTGCACCTGCAGCGGGAGATCCTGCGCCGCGAGCTGGACAGCTACGAGCGCACCCACGCCTCCCCGCTGCTCGTCGACGCGGGACGCCTGCTGGAGCGGCTGACCGGCGGCCGGTTCGTCGCGCTGCGCCCACCGGCCGACGTCGCGGCCGGGGGCCGCAGCCTGGTCGCGGTCCGCGCAGACGGGGAGGAGCTGACGCCGTCACGGCTGTCCGAGGGCACCGCGGACCAGGTGCACCTCGCGCTGCGCCTGGCCGGGA
>NZ_JADQDD010000287.1 GCF_019263595.1 Pseudonocardia sp. KRD291
CTAGTGCGCGGCTGCGGCGTCGCGGTCGCGGCGCACGTTGGCCTTGCGGCCCTTGAGCGTGGTGGCTCCGCGCAGCGACTTCAGGACGTCGTCGGCTGCGTGCTCGGGCACCTCGACCAGGGCGTGACGCTCGTGGATCTGGATGGCGCCGATGTCGCGGCCGGACAGCCGCGACTCGTTGGCCAGCGCACCCACGATGTCCTGCGGGCGCACCCCGGACGCGCGACCGGCCGAGACGAACAGCCGGGTGGTGCCGGCCTTCGGCGGGCGCGAACCCTGACCGCGGGCGCCGCCGCCGGGGCCACCGGGGCCCTCGCGACGCGGACCACGGGCGTCCCGGGCTCCGGCGGCACCGCCGCGCGGGGCCCGGACCTCCGGGATGTCGATCTCGTCGTCGGCCACGGCCGTGCCGGCCCGGGCCATCCGGATCGCGGCGGCGGCGATCGTGGCGAGGTCGTTCTCCTGGGCCAGCTCCAGCACCAGGGCGTCGACGCCGTCGTTGTCGCTGCCGGCCTCGATCTGCTCGGCGATGGTCACCGCGGTGCGGGCCAGACGCGCGTCACGCAGGTCCTGGACCGTCGGCACCGGTGCCACCGGCACCGTGGCGCCGGTCAGCCGCTCGATGCCGCGCAGGTGCCGCACCGACCCCGGGGTGACCAGGGTGATCGCGACGCCCTCGCGCCCCGCACGGCCGACCCGGCCGATCCGGTGCACGTAGGCCTCCGGCGAGGACGGGACGTCGTGGTTGACCACGTGGGTCAGCGAGTCGATGTCCAGTCCGCGGGCCGCCACGTCGGTGGCGACCAGCAGGTCGGTCCGCCCGGCGCGCAGCCGCTCCACGACGCGGGTGCGGTGCTCCTGGTCCATGCCGCCGTGCAGCGCCTCGGCCCGCAGGCCGCGGCCGGTGAGCGTCTCGGTGACGGCGTCGACGTCGGCCCGGGTGCGGCAGAACACGATCGCCGCGGTCGGGCGCTCCATCTCCAGCACGCGACCGAGCGCGACGGTGACGTGGCTGCGCGGCACGTTGTAGGCGGTCTGGCGGACCTTGGGCGCCTGGCCCTCCGGCGTCTCGACCTTGCCCATCCGGATGTCGACCGGGTCGTTGAGGTGCTTGCGCGCCAGGCTGACGATCCGGCTCGGCATCGTCGCGGAGAACAGCACCGTCTGACGCGTCGTCGGAGTCGCGTCGAGGAGCAGGTCGATGTCCTCGATGAAGCCCATGTCGAGCATCTCGTCGGCCTCGTCCAGGACCGCGACCTCGATCGCGTCCAGGGACAGGGCGTTGCGGTTGAGCAGGTCGATCGCGCGGCCGGGGGTGGCCACGACGATGTCCACGCCGCGGCGCAGGGTGCCCAGCTGCGGGCCGATCGGGGCCCCGCCGTAGACGGTGACGACCTTCGCGCCGACGTTGCGGCCGTAGCGCGCCACCGCCTCGCCGACCTGCATGGCCAGCTCACGGGTCGGCGCGAGGATCAGCCCGAACGGGCGGGCTCCGCGGGAGCGGCTCGCCCGGCCGTCGGTCAGGCGCTGCAGCATCGGCAGCGCGAACGCCGCCGTCTTGCCGGTGCCGGTTGCGGCCTGCCCGAGCAGGTCGCGGCCCGCGATCAGCGGGGTGATGGACTCCGCCTGGATCGGGCTGGGGTGCTCGTAGCCCAGGCTCTCGAGCTCACGCAGCAGCTGCGGGGCGAGGCCGAGGTCGGCGAACGTCGTGCCGGTGCTCTCCGGCTCGTCGTCCTCGCCGTCCGCGTCCTCGACGGACTCGTCGGCTGCGCTCTCGTCCGTCACGTTCTCCGCGACGTGGTTCTCGGTGATGTCGTTCTCGTCGCTCACCGTCTCGGTCTCGACGGCGTCGGCCTGCACGCTGTCGTCGATCGCAACGGTGTCGTTCCGGGGGGTGTCGATGTCGGCGATGTCGCCGTTCGCCTCGCTCGTGTCGGGGATCTCGTTGATCCGGTCGTCGTTGATCAGGGCTTGGTCCAGCAGAGTGCTCACTCGGTCCTCAGTCGCGGCAGGGCGTGCGTACCCGATCGGTCGCACCACCCGCGGAAGCCCGGAGGCCCGCGCGGCACCGTTGACCCGTGCCGTTGACTGGACCCTGAGGGGCTCTCGGCTGACGTCATCGCTGACAGCCGACTCGTTCATTGTTCCACGCGACGCCCCCGCCGTGTGGGCGGGGCCGCCGTGCGCCCGATCACTCACCCGAAGCCCGCCCGCGCCACCTGCGCCCCGAACAGCGGACCGGGCCCGCGGCCGACCGGGCGCCGCAGTCAGGTCACGACGGCGCGACGCGCACCGACCAGGCTCCCGCGCGGTCCGTGACGCGCGCGCGAGCACCGATCGGTGCGCGGCGGGAGTGCGGGACTCAGCCCTTGCCGAAGCCGGCCTTGCGCAGGGCCTCGGCCATGGCGTCGTTCGCCGGGGCGGAGCGCTTGTCGTCGCGGCGCTGGCCGCCGCCGCCCTGACCGCCGCTGCCCTGACCGCGGTTGCCGCCGCCCGAGCCGCCCTTGACGTCCGGACGAGCGCCCCCGCCGCCGCGACCACCGGGGCCGCCCCGTCCACCGGGGCCGCCGTGGCCACCGGAACCGCCCTTGCCGCCGGGCCCACCGCCCTTGCCGCCGCCGGGCCGCCCGCGACCACCGCCGCGCTCGCCTGCGGCGTCCGGACGGCCGCCGCCCTTGCCCGCGCCGGGCTCGTCGTCGAGGCGCATGGTCAGCGAGATGCGCTTGCGGGCCTCGTCGACCTCGAGCACCTTGACCTTGACGACCTCGCCGGACTTGGCGACGTCGCGCGGGTCGGACACGAAGTCCTTGCTCATCGCCGAGACGTGCACCAGGCCGTCCTGGTGCACCCCGACGTCGACGAACGCCCCGAACGCGGCCACGTTCGTCACGACGCCCTCGAGCAGCATCCCCACCCGCAGGTCGGAGATCTTGTGGACGCCCTCGGCGAAGGTCGCGGTGCGGAACGCCGGACGCGGGTCGCGGCCCGGCTTCTCCAGCTCGACCAGGATGTCGGACACGGTCGGAAGGCCGAACGTGTCGTCGACGTAATCCTTGGGCTTGATCGCGTGCAGCTTGCCCGCGTCGCCCATCAGCGCCGCGACGTCGACCTTCGCCCGCTCGACCATCTTCCGGACGACCGGGTAGGCCTCCGGGTGCACCCCGGAGACGTCGAGCGGCTCGTCGCCGCCGCGGATACGCAGGAAGCCCGCGCACTGCTCGAACGCCTTCGGCCCCAGCCGCGGGACGTCGGCGAGCGCGGTGCGGGTGCGGAACGGCCCGTTCGAGTCGCGGTGCGCCACGATCGCCCCGGCCAGCGACTCGCTGATCCCGGACACCCGGCGCAGCAGCGGCGCGGACGCGGAGTTGACGTCCACCCCGACCGCGTTTACACAGTCCTCGACGACCGAGTCCAGCGAGCGCGACAGCGAGGACTCGGGCAGGTCGTGCTGGTACTGCCCGACGCCGATCGACTTCGGGTCGATCTTGACGAGCTCGGCCAGCGGGTCCTGCAGACGACGCGCGATGGAGACGGCGCCGCGCAGCGACACGTCCATGTCGGGCAGCTCGGCCGAGGCGTAGGCCGACGCCGAGTACACCGATGCCCCGGCCTCGGAGACCATCACCTTGGTCAGCTTCAGACCCGGGTTGTCCTTGATCAGCTCCCCGGCCAGGGTGTCGGTCTCGCGCGACGCCGTGCCGTTGCCGATCGCGATCAGCTCGACGCCGTGCTTCGTCGCCAGCGCGGTCAGGGTCCTGACCGACCCGGCCTTGTCGTTGCGCGGCTCGTGCGGATAGATCACCGAGGTGTCGAGCACCTTGCCCGTGGCGTCCACGATTGCGACCTTGACGCCGGTGCGCAGGCCCGGGTCCAGGCCCATCGTCGGGCGGGTGCCGGCCGGGGCGGCGAGCAGCAGGTCGCGCAGGTTGGCCGCGAACACGCCGATCGCGCCCTCCTCGGCGGCGGCGCGCAGCCGGACCCGGATGTCGATGCCCAGCGCGGTGAGCATCCGGGTGCGCCACGCCCAGCGCACGACGCCGAGCAGCCAGGCGTCGGCGGCGCGACCCTTCTCGGCGATGCCGTACTCGGCCGCGATCAGGCGTTCGTAGGCGGTCGGGGTCTCGTCGTCGCCGGCGTCGAGGGTGACGTCGAGGGCCTCCTCGGTCTCGCCGCGGAACACGGCGAGGATCCGGTGGCTGGGCAGCGTCGTGAACTTCTCGGAGAACTCGAAGTAGTCCGAGAACTTCGACGCGGCCTGGTCGTCCTCCTTGCCCTCGCGGACCTTCGTGACCAGACGGCCGTTCGACCACATGCGCTCACGCAGGCCACCGACGAGGTCGGCGTTCTCCCCGATCCGCTCCACGATGATCGACCGGGCGCCCTCGAGCGCGGCCCCGGCGTCGGCGACCTCGTCACCGGTGTACGCGGCCGCCTCGGAATGCGGGTCCAGCGTCGGGTCGCCCAGCAGCGCGTCGGCCAGCGGCTCGAGGCCCTGCTCGCGGGCGATCATCGCCTTGGTGCGGCGCTTGGGCTTGTAGGGCAGGTAGATGTCCTCGAGCCGGGCCTTGGACTCCGCCGCCCAGATCCGGGCCTCCAGGGCCTCGTCGAGCTTGCCCTGGGTGCGGATCGAGTCCAGCACGGCGGCCCGGCGCTCCTCGAGCTCACGCAGGTAGCGAAGACGCTCCTCGAGCGTGCGGAGCTGTACGTCGTCGAGCCCGCCGGTGGCCTCCTTGCGGTACCGCGCGACGAACGGGACGGTCGCGCCGCCGTCGAGCAGGTCCACCGCGGCCTCGACCTGGTTCGGCCGGGCGCCGAGCTCGTCGGCGATGCGCTGTCGGATGGAGCGGTGCCGGACCGCCTGGTCCGGCACCTGCACACCCCCTCCGGACGCGATGGGGGCCGACCCGTTCGGGGCCGACGGGTCGCCGTCCTCGGGAGTCGGGGCGGGGGTGTCCGGGAGTGCCGAGCCTGTCACCCCCCAATGGTCGCTAACCGGGCGCGGCGGGCAACCGCCGGGTGGTGGCTGACGACCGTCGGGGCGTGTGCTCGTGCGTCACCAGGTGACCGGCACCGAGCGCACCCCGCCGGTCAGCTGGTCCGACCGCACCTCCAGCTCGTCCACCCCGACCGCGAGGCGCAGCCCGGGCAGGCGGGTGAACAGCGTCGAGAACACCGTGGTCAGCTCCGTGCGGGCCAGGCTGGCGCCGATGCAGAAGTGCGCGCCGTGCCCGAACGACAGGTGCGCGTTCGGGCGCCGCGTCGGGTCGAAGTCGTCGGCGTCGTCGAACGCGGCGGAGTCCCGGTTCGCCGAGGCCGAGGACAGGAACACTGCGTCCCCGCGCGGGATCGTGTGCCCGCCGACCTCGATGTCGTCGTGGGCGTAGCGGACCAGGCCCAGCCCGCCCGGCGCGGACAGGCGCAGGACCTCCTCGACCGTCGTCTGCACGCGCCCGGACACGTCGGCGACGAAGGCGTCGCGCCGCGCGGTGTCGCTGAGCAGCAACAGCACGCCGAGGTCGATCCGGCCGACCGTGGTCTCGTGCCCGGCGAACAGCAGCCCGGCCGCGAGCCGGGTCATCTCCTCGTCGGAGAACTCGGGGTCCGAGGCCTGCGCGGCGGCCAGGTCGGACAGCACGTCCTCGCCCGGGTCGCGCAGCTTCGCCGCCGCCAGCTCGCCCATGTAGCGGTGGAACTCGGCCATGGCCAGACGCGCGTCGTCCCCGGAGTTGAGGGACGCGACGCGCTCGGAGAGGCCCCGGAAGTAGTCGCGGTCGGCGAAGGGCACGCCGAGCAGCTCGCAGATCACCAGCACCGGCAGCGGGAACGCCAGCGTCTCGTGCAGGTCGACGACGCCGTCCGCGGACGCATCGTGCGCGGCGACGAGGTCGTCCACGCACCCGTCGACCAGGCTCCGGACGTGGTCGCCGAGCAGGCGCATCCGCTTGGCCGAGAACGACGGGACGAGCAGCCTGCGCATCCGGGCGTGCTCGTCGTGCTCGGTCTCGTAGTCCCCGCTCGGCCCGCCCATCACGGCGGCGTCGGAGATCTTCGCGGCCTGCTCCGGCGCGGGGTGCGAGCGACCGAGGCGCGGGTCGGCGAACAGCTCACGGCACTCGTCGTAGCGGGTGACCATCCAGGCCGGGTCACCGGCCGGGGTCCGGACCGCCACGATCGGCGCCTCCCGCCGCAGGACGTCGTAGAGCGGGGCGACCTGCAGGATGTCCGGGCGGTCGAACGGGAGCTGCGGTGCGGGCTGCGTGGTGGTCACGGGAATCTCCTCCGGCGGCTGGGCGTGATCTCCACGGTAAGCGGAAATTGCACACTCTGCAGCAATTCGGCGGATATGGTTTCGTCACACAACGGTCGTGCACGACCGCTCGCCGGTCGGCTGTGGAGATCACCGAACCGGCGTGCGCCACGATCCGAACGGCCCCTCATGCCACGCCGAGCACTACTGGCCCTGACCGCCGCGACGCTCGCGCTCACCGCGGCCTGTTCGGGCGCCCCGCCGTCCGGCTCGGCCCCGCCGCCCGCCGCCGCGCCCACGACACCGGCCACGATGGACACCCCCGGCGCACCCAACCGCTTCCCGGAACCGCTGCCGCCGCCGGCCGAGCCGGCGGTCGCGCCCGCGCCCACCGCGACGCCCGCGGGCCGGACGGTGCAGGTCGGCTCCGTGCCGGAGGGCATCGTCGCGGACGGGCCGAGCCGCCGGGTCGCGGTCGGGGTGCGCGAGCCGAACCAGCTGGTCCTGCTCGACACCGACAGCGGCGCGGTCACCGGCCGGGTGCCGCTGCCCGGCGTGCTGCGCCACCTGCAGGTCGCCGTGCCCGGCGGGCCGGTGCTGGTGCCCGACGAGAGCTCCAACTCGCTGATCCAGGTCGCGCTGCCGAACGGGCCGGCGACGTCGCAGGTCACGACCGGGACCAGCCCGCACGACGCCACCCAGGCGCCCAACGGGACGATCTTCGCCGCGAACGAGGGCGGCGGCACGGTGGTCGCGATCCGCGACAACCAGGTCGTGCACACGTTCACCGACGTGACCCAGCCCGCGGGCCTGGCTGCAGTCGGAGACCGGGTCGGCCTGATCGACGTCCGGGACAACTCCCTGACGATCTACGACACGAACACCTACGCCGGCATCCTCGAGCTCCCGGCCGGCGCCGGGCCGACGCACCTGGTCGCGGACAAGCACGGCCGGATGATCGCCACCGACACCCGTGGCGGGCAGGTCCTGGTCTACGACCCCTCCGGGACGCCGCGCCAGATCGCCGCGCTGTCGGTGCCGGGCGAGCCGTACGGGATCACCTACGACCCGGTCCGCGACCGGCTGTGGGTCACGGTCACCGCGACGAACCAGCTCATCGGCTACGACATGACGAACCCGGAGCCGCGCGAGATCGCGCGTATCCCGACCGTGCGCCAGGCCAACACGGTCGCGGTCGACCCGGACACCGGACGCCTGTTCGTCACCGGGACCAATGACGGCGTCGTCCAGATCGTCGAGGGCCCGGCGTAGGCCCCGTGACGGACGCTCGGCCGATCTTGTGCCGCCTGAGGTCGCTGTTACGGTCGGGCCAGCACGTGGTTGCGCCTAGGGTTCCGCCCGCCACCCGCCATCACCCCACAACCAGGGTGGCCCGGGGACAGGACCGAGCGGCGCCAGGTGCGGCCGTAATCGGCCGCTCCCACACCTGACGGGACAAAAGCCCCGAGGGCTCCGTATTCGTCGTGCCCGTTT
>NZ_JADQDD010000288.1 GCF_019263595.1 Pseudonocardia sp. KRD291
CACAACGCGGCGGGGTGAGGGTGCTTGCGCGCGTTGTGGAGCCATGGTGGGTGGGGCTGCTGGTGGGTTACGCGGTGTGGTGGGTCTCCTGCAGGGCGTAGACGGGGGTGTCGATGCCCTCCGCTCTCGCCTTGAGCTGCAGCGACAGGTAGAGCGAGTAGTGCCGCGACTGGTGCAGGTTGCCGCCGTGGAACCACAGGTTGGGCTGCTGGGTGGGCTTCCACATGTTGCGCTGCTCGCCCTCCCAGGGACCGGGGTCCTTGGTCGTGTCCGAGCCCAGGCCCCACACCTTGCCGACCTTGTCCGCGACGTCCTGCCCGACGATGTCGGCGGCGAGGCCGTTCATCGACCGGTAGCCGGTGGCGTAGACGACCAGGTCGGCCTCGAGACGGGTCCCGTCCTCCAGCACGACCTCGGACTCGGTCAGCTCCTTGACCTGCCCGTTGACCAGCTTCACGCTGCCGTCGGCGACCAGCTCACCGGCGCCGACGTCGATGTAGTAGCCCGAGCCGCGGCGCAGGTACTTCATGAACAGGCCGGAGTCGTCGTCACCGAAGTCCAGGTCGAACCCGGCCTTCTCCAGCCGGGCGTAGTAGTCGGCGTCCTGCTCGCGGACGGCGTCGTAGGCCGGCTTCTGGAACTGGTTCATGATCTTGTACGGCAGCGACGCGAAGATCAGGTCCGCGGTGCGGGTGTCGACGCCGTTCGCGACCGCCTCCTCCGAGTAGAGCGCGCCCAGTGCGTGCTCCATCAGGGAGTCGGACTTGATCAGGTGCGTCGAGGACCGCTGCACCATGGTGACGTCGGCCCCGGCCTCCCACAGCGAGCCGCAGATGTCGAACGCCGAGTTGTTCGACCCGACGACGACGACCTTCTTGCCGACGTAGGCGTCCGGGCCGGGGTGCTCCGAGGAGTGCTGCTGCTCGCCGCGGAACTTCTCCGCCCCGGGGAACGTGGGCACGTTCGGCTTGCCGGAGACGCCCAGGGCGATCACCAGCTGGCTCGGCCGGAGGGTGACCTCGGTGCCCGCCCGGTCGACGACGACCGTCCACTTGCCGGCCGCCTCGTCGAAGGTCGCCGACTTCGCGGTCGTGGAGCCCCAGTAGTTGAGCTCCATGATCTTCGTGTACATCTCGAGCCAGTCGCCGATCTTGTCCTTCGGCGCGAAGACCGGCCAGTTGTCCGGGAACTTCAGGTAGGGCAGGTGGTCGTACCAGACCGGGTCGTGCAGGGCGAGGCTCTTGTAGCGGCGCCGCCACGAGTCGCCGGCCTTCTCGTTGCGCTCGACGATGATCGTCGGGACGCCGAGCTGGCGCAGCCGCGCCCCGAGCGCGATGCCGCCCTGCCCGCCGCCGATGATGACGACCTCGGGCTGGCGGGTGTAGCCGAGCTCCTTCGCCTCTTTCTCCCGGTCCTCGAGCCAGGTCACCCGGTCCGGGTTGGCACCGTGCTCGGCGCCCTTGGGGCGGCGCTCGCCGGAGGGCTCCTCGTGGCCCTTGAGCTCGTCGAGGGTGGTGAGCAGCGTCCACGCCTTCCCGTCGACGACGCGCACGTGCCCGGTCCCGCGACCGGTCGCGGTCTCGAACGACAGCCAGGCCTCGGTGACGCCGTCGGCCGTCGCGGGCTCGGCGGTGATCTCCCAGTTCGACGGGTCGGTCCGCTCCAACGTCGCGTTCAGCATGTCCGCGACCTGCTCGCGACCCTCGACGGTCTTGAGGTTCCAGGTGAACGAGACGAGGTCGCGCCAGTAGCAGTCCTCGGCGAACAGCGACGTCACGCGGTCGACGTCACGGGCGGACAGCGCATCGGCGAATGCGGAGACCCAGGTCTCCGCCGTGGTCCTGGACTCGGACCGTTGCAGCGTCTGGCTCACGGGCTCTCCTCCTGCGGTGAGCGGGATCGAGAAGACCGCGACGGGCTCACCAGCCTGCAGTGCCGCGGTCATCGGGGCGTGCGGGGTGGAGTAGACACGACCGGAGTGGCCCGGCGCACACGTTGGGACAAGGTTGCAATGCCACATCGCGATCCGCGGCGACCGCGGGTCGCGGCCGGCCCAGAACGTGCTTGGAACGTGCTCAGAACGTGAGGACGGCCCGGCCGCGCTGCCCGCCGGCCTCCAGGGCGCGGTGCGCGTCCGCGGCCCGCTCGGCCGGGTAGGTGCCGGCCACCCGCAGCGTCAGCGCGCCGGAGGACGCGAGCGCGCGCAGGCCGTCGAGCTTCGCGCGGTCCTCGGCGATCGTGCGCACCCACACCGGGTGCCAGGTGATCCCCCGGACCTCGCTCCCCCGGTACCCGCGCACGGTGGCGACCCGGCCGCCGTCGCGGACCGCGGGCAGCAGGGCCTCGCCCTGCACGGAGCCGTCGGCGAGCCCGTCGACGCCGTCCGGGACGACCTCGCGCACGGCCGCGGCGAACCCGTCCCCGCGCGCCAGCACGACGTCGGCACCGAGCGCGCGGACCAGGTCCCGATCGTCGTCGGCGGCGTCGGCGACGACCCGGATCCCGGCCGCGACCGCAAGCTGCACGACGTACCCGCCGAACGCCCCGGCCGCGCCGGTGACGGCGAGCGTCCCGCCGGCGGGGACGGCCAGCTCGTCGAGCGCGAGACGGGCGGTGAGCCCGTTCATCGGCAGCGTCGCGGCGGCGACCGCGTCGGCCCCGTCGGGCAGGGCCGTCGCCGAACCGACCGGGACCACGACGTACTCGGCGTAGGCCCCGTGGGTCCCGGAGGGAACGACGACGGCCATCGCGGCGTCACCGACCGAGAGCGGGGCCCCGATCCCGTCCGGGTTCCCGCCGCCCACCTCGTCCACGACGCCGGCGACGTCCATCCCGGGCACCCACGGCGGGTCGACGTCCTGGCGCCGCGTCGCGCGCTGCAGCGTGTCCGTCGGGTTCACCGCCGCGGCCCGCACCCGGATCCGCAGCTCACCCGGGCCGGCGTGCGGCTCCGGCAGGTCGAGGACCTCGAGGGCGTCTGGGCCACCCGGGACGCGTACTCCCACCGCTCGCATACCGGCGGACCCTAATCCTCCGCCGTGGCGCGCGCCGGTCGTCACGAACGGGTGAGCGTCGTGACCGTCCGCCGTCGGGGGCTCGCCCGACCCGGGTGAACCGGGTCGATACGATGAGGGGCCGGTACGGATCTCCGGGTCATCGTCGCCCGTACCCGCATCACGGCCGGGAGTGCGCAGAGTAGACCGCCAGTTCCCCAGCCGATTGGTGCTTCATGCAGATCCACACGACTCCTCTGGCCGGGTCGGCCCTGATCGATCTCAAGCTCCTCACCGACGACCGCGGGTTCTTCGCGCGCTCGTTCTGCGAGCAGGAGTTCGCCGACGCCGGGCTGGACCCGACGATCACGCAGTGCAACATGTCCTACAACCACGTCGCCGGGACGCTGCGCGGTTTCCACTACCAGCTCGACCCGAACGCCGAGGTCAAGGTCATCCGGTGCATCCGGGGCGCGATCTACGACGTGATCGTGGACCTGCGCCCGGACTCCCCGACCTACCTGCAGCACTTCGGGGCGGAGCTCTCGCAGGACAACCGCCGGGCGATGTACGTGCCGCGCAACTTCGCGCACGCCTACCTCACGCTGACCGACGAGGCGGAGACGATGTACCAGGTCTCCACGCCCTACACCCCGGGCGCGGAGCGGGGTCTGCGCCACGACGACCCGGGTCTCGGCGTCGAGTGGCCGGTCCCGGTCGTGAAGATCTCGGACAAGGACGCGTCGTGGCCGCTGCTGTCCGAGAACGCCGACTTCGCCGGTGCGTCGGCACCGGCCGGGACGGGCGGTCGCTGACATGCTGATCGTCGACAACGCCCTGCGGGCCCGCGCCGCCCGCGGCGAACCGATCCGGGTCGGCATGATCGGTGCCGGTTTCATGGGCCGGGGACTGGCCAACCAGATCGTCAACTCGGTACCGGGCATGGACCTGGTCGCGATCGCCAACCGCACCCTCGCCCACGCGCGGCGCGCCTACACCGATGCGGGCCTCGAGCCGCGCGAGGTCGACTCGGCCACCGAGCTCGACGCCGCGGTCGCGGCCGGCACGCCCGCCGTGCTCGGCGACGCGTTCGAGCTGCTCAAGGCGACCCACCTGGACTGCGTCGTGGACGTCACCGGCGCCGTCGAGTTCGGTGCGCACGTGACGCTGGCCGCGATCGAGCGCGGCCTGCCGGTCGTGACGATGAACGCCGAGCTGGACGGCACCGTGGGCCCGCTGCTGGCCCACCGCGCCCGCTCCGCCGGTGTCGTGCTCACCGGCGCGGACGGCGACCAGCCCGGCGTGCAGGCCAACCTGCTGCGGTTCGTGCAGGGCATCGGCGTCACCCCGCTGGTCGCGGGCAACATCAAGGGCCTGCAGGACGAGTACCGCACGCCCACCACCCAGCAGGCCTTCGCGGAGAAGTGGGGGCAGGACCCCTACATGGTCACCAGCTTCGCCGACGGCACGAAGGTGTCGTTCGAGCAGGCGATCGTGGCGAACGCGTTCGGGTTCACGGTCGGGCGGCGCGGCATGTACGGCCGCGACCACGACGGGCACGTCGACGAGCTGACCGGCGTCTACGACGTCGAGGAGGTGCAGGCACTCGGCGGGGTCGTGGACTACGTGGTGGGTGCGAAGCCGGGTCCGGGCGTCTACGTGCTGGGCACCCACGACGACCCGAAGCAGCGGCACTACCTTGAGCTCTACAAGCTCGGGAAGGGCCCGCTCTACAGCTTCTACACCCCGTACCACCTGTGCCACTTCGAGGTGCCGAACACGATCGCCCGGGCCGTCGACTTCGCCGACGCGGCGCTCACCCCGCCGGCCGGGCAGCACGTCGACGTCGTGGCCACGGCCAAGCACGACATGTCCGCCGGGCACGCCCTGGACGGCCTGGGTGGCTACGACACCTACGGCGTCGCCGAGTCCAGCCGGGTCACCGGCGACGAGCGGCTGCTGCCGATGGGCGTCGCCGAGGGCGCCACGCTCCTGCGCGACGTCGCGAAGGACGAGGTCCTGACCTACGGCGACGTGTCCCTGCCCCCGGGACGGCTGATCGACCAGCTGCGCGAGGAGCAGGACAAGCTGTTCCGCTGACGCTGCTCCCGCGGGACCGGTCACCCGGTCCCGCGGGCCGTGCCCTGCCCGGCCCTGCCAGCACTGCCTGCCGTGCTCAGCCGGCCATCGTCAACCCGCCGCTGACGCTGAGCACCTGCCCGGTCACGTAGGACGCGCCGTCGGAGGCGAAGAACCGGACCGCGGCCGCGACGTCCTCCGGCTGCGCGAGGCGCCGGAACGGGATCGCGCGGATCAGCGACTGCTGCAGCTTCTCGTCGACTCCCGCGGCGAACAGCGGGGTGTCGGTCGGGCCGGGGCACACCACGTTGACGTTGATCTGGTGGCGCGCCATCTCGCGGGCCAGCGACTTCGAGAACGCGATCACGCCGCCCTTGGCCCCGGCGTAGATCGTCTCGCCGGAGCTGCCGACCCGGCCGGCGTCGCTGGCGATGTTGACGACCTTCCCGCCGTTACCGGCCTCGACCATCGCCGGCAGGAACGCCCGGCAGACGTGCACCTGGCCCAGGTAGTTGATCGCGACGACCTTGTCCGCGAACTCCGGCGTGGAGTTGAGGAACGCGTCCGTGCGGTCCCAGCCCGCGCAGTTGACCAGCACCGACACCGTGCCGACCTTCTCCGCGACCTCGGCGGCGAGGTTCGCCACCGAGTCCGGGTCGGCGACGTCGACCTCGGATGCGGAGATCCGGTCGGGGTTCTGCGCGACGGTCGCGGCGGCGCCGTCGGCGTCGAGGTCGGCGGCCACCACCCGGTCGCCGTCCGCGGCCAGGGCGAGCGCGATGGCCCGCCCGATCCCGGACCCGGCCCCGGTCACCACGGCGATACGGTCGCTCATCTGCTGCTCCTTCTCGTCGGCACCGGGCGCGCGACGTTCGCGCAGCCGGAACTTCTCCGATCTTGCCGGTCAGCGTGGCACGGGAGCGCGTCGACGGGCTCGAGCCGCTCCGGGAGGTACCGGGTCGCGACGGCCAGGCTGGCCCGGGGCGGGCCGGGGCCCGGCTCGAGCGGCCCCTTCGGGGCCCGGTGGTGAGCGAAGGGGCCCCTCGGGACACCTCCCCGACACCGCGCGGCACGGAACGGTCCGTTGTAGAGCTGGGTGCCGCGGGCGCCCGAACACGGGGCCGACCGGACGTTGTGGGCAGGTGAGATGATGTTCATGCCGCTGCGCCACGGTCGGAGGGCCATGGTCGTCATCTCGCCCCGCGGCGATGCCTCGTCGCCGCGGCGAGCGCCACGTTCCGGTGGTGGCGACCGCCAGAACGTGACCCTCGCCGTCCCCGCCTGGGCCTGATCCACAGCGCGGACCGCGCCACGGCCGAGGAGCGGCCAACCGAGGGGCGGCGGCCAGGGGTGAGCGGCCAGGGGTGAGCGGGCGGCCAGGGGCGGTCCGCGGCGGACGGCCTCCGTCAGGTCCGCGCGGATGCTCCTGCCAGGTCCGCGAGCTCGCGCAGGCGGGTCGCGCAGTCGTCGACGATCCGGCGGGTGATGTCCCCGGCCGGTGCCAGCTCGGCGAACCCGCCGACGACCTGCCCGATGAAGAACGACTCCAGCGCCGTCGCACCGGCATGTCCGTCCTCGGCCGCGGAGTCGATCCGCGACCAGGCGTCGGCGATCAGCATCGGCTGCAGCGGCATCGGCAACGGGGCGGGGCTGCCGGGGCGCTCCCACTCGTCGTGCCAGGCGCTGCGCAGCTGGCGGGCGGGCTTGCCGGTGCGGGTCGGCGAGCGCAGCGTGTCCGAGCTGCTCGCGGCCAGGAACTTGCGCTTGACCGGGTCCGGGGTGATGTCCTCTCGGCTGGAGAGCCACACCGATCCGCACCACACCCCGGCCGCGCCGAGTGCGAGCGCGGCGGCCATCTGGGCACCGGTGGCGATCCCGCCCGCGGCGAGCACCGGCACGTCACCGGCCCGCTCGACGATCTCCGGGGTGAGGATCATGGTGGCGATCGTGCCGGTGTGCCCGCCCGCCTCGGTGCCCTGCGCGACGAGCAGGTCCACGCCCGCGTCGAGCTGGCGGGCGGCGTGCTCGGGCTTGCCCACCAGTGACGCGACGACGACACCGGCGGACTTCGCCCGCTCCACCAGGGTCGGTGGCGGGGTGCCCAGCGCGTTCGCGACCAGCGCGACCGGGTGTGAGAACACGACGTCGAGCAGCGCCGGGACACCGCTCGGGTCCAGGTTCGCGACGATCTCCGGGTTCTGCGCGGGCGGGGTGGACGGCGCCGGGATGTCGTAGCGCTCGAGCAGCTCGTCGACGAAGCGGACGTGCTCGTCGGGGATCTGCGCGCGCAGGCTGGCGATCAGGTCGGCCGGGTCGCCGGCCGCGGTCGCGCCGGGGACCAGCAGGTCGACGCCGTAGGGACGTCCGTCGAGCTGCTCCTCGATCCAGGTGAGCTGGGCGTCGAGCTCCTCGGGGCCGTACATGGTCGCGGCGAGCACGCCGAGCCCACCGGCCCGGCTCACCTCCGCGACGACGCCGGGTGAGCGGTTGAACCCGACCAGCGGGGCGTCGATGCCGAGCAGGTCGGTCAGGGCGGTGCGCATCAGGTGTCCTCCCACGAGGGCGCCG
>NZ_JADQDD010000289.1 GCF_019263595.1 Pseudonocardia sp. KRD291
GTTATCGGCGGAGGCCTCGCCCCTGCCGGACGCGTCGTCGGCGGAGGCGCCATCATCGTCACCCGAGGTCTCCCCGGCGTCGCCGGCGAGGATTTCGGTGACAGCGGTGTCGACGTCGGCCAGGTCGGTGACGGTGAGTCGGCCCTGCAGCACCTGCATGGTGATGTCGAAGCGGCGTTGGTCGAGGGTGCGGGGGTCGTCGGGGTCGAGGGCGCGGGCGAGGCGGTCGGCCATCTGCCAGGCGGCCTCGATCTGTTCGGCGGAGCCGTAGAACCACAGTGAGGCCATACCGTCGTCGAGGGAGCGGATCGTGACTCGGCGTTCGGTGTTCGCCTGCTTGTGGCGGCGGTACTCCCCGTCCGGGTCGACGCGCACGACCGCGCGCCGTAGCCGGTCACGTAGTTGGCGCAGGGTGGCGTCGGGGGCTTTGGGCAGGACGGCGGCTTCGACGGCGCGGGCTTTGTCGTCGGGCAGTACGGCGGTGGCGCGGGCGATGGCGTCGGCGCGTCGTTCGTCGATGTGGCCCTGTTCGAGGGCGGCGAGGGTGTCGGGCAGGACGTGGGTGAACCGCTGCGCGCGGGCGATCTCGGCGGAGGCTTCGAGGCGGGGGATGCCCAGGGTGAGTCCGACCTCGTCGGGCAGCCACCGGTCCACCGGGGCGGCACCGACGACGGCGTCTGCTCCGGGTGGTGCGGCGGCGGTGCCGGCGGGGTGGCGGTCGGCGAAGGTGGCGAGCATCCGCGTCCGGAGCCCGCTGGCCCACCGGATGATGCACTCGGTGCCCTCGACGACGTCGAGTACCTCGCCGTCGGCGAGCAGTTCGGGCAGCGCGCCGGCGGATTGGCACTGCAATGCCAGCCGGCCCCCGGCGTCTGGTCGAGGTCCACCACCGCGGTGTCGGGCTCGTCGTCGAAGCCGCCGTTCTCGGGGCAGAGGTCCGCGCACAGCCAGGCGGGGATGCCGTGCGGGCACAGATCCTCGAGGGGCTGGTGCTCCCCGCTCGGGGCAGTGTCGTCAACGGCGGCGAACATATGTTCGATTATACCGCATCGAACTGGGCGGATCCAGCGGATTCGGCGCGGGTCGAGTGACCCGTCGACCGTCGGTCGTCTCTCCGCCGAGCGACGCAGGACCGAGCGGCGTGCACCGTCATCGACTCGACCACGGCGATCATGCCGGGCCCACCCCGGCTGGACCGTGCTCACCGACCGAGGTGGCCCGCGACGGCCCCGGCGACGGCCCGCGACGGCAATGGCCTCTCAGAACGGGATCAGCGGGACGACGACCACGCGCAGCACCAGGAGGACCAGGAAGACGACCACGACCGAGAGGTCGAGGCCGACGTTGCCCATCCGCACCGTGCCCATCACGCGGCGGACCGGGCCCACGACCGGTTCGGTGAGGGTGTGCGTGACGCGGCGCGCGGTGACCAGGGCGGTCCCGCCGCGACCGGACCCCAGGACCTCGATCCAGTCGACGACGACGCGGACGATCAGGACGAACTGGAACAGCACCAGCAGCAGGCCGAGCAGGGAAGCGACCACGGTCGGGCTCCTCTCTCCGTTTCGACCGATAGTGCCTGTCGCGTCTGAGAGGGACGTGAGAGAAGCTTGCGGAACGAGCCGGTGGCACCCTGAGAAGCCTGTGCCATCCTGTTCGGCATGACCAGCCTGTGCATCGCCCAGGACCCCGACGCCGATGCGTTGCTCGAGCGCGAGCCGCTGGCGTTGCTGATCGGGATGCTGCTCGACCAGCAGATCCAGATGGAGATCGCGTTCAAGGGGCCGCAGAAGCTCCACGAGCGCCTCGGCGGCCTGGACGTGCGGGTGATCGCCGACTACGACCCCGACGAGTTCGCGACGTTGGCCACCACGCCGCCGGCGATCCACCGTTACGGCGGGTCGATGGCCAAGCGGGTGCAGGCGCTGTGCCAGTACCTGGTCGAGAACTACGACGGCGACGTCGAGGCGATCTGGACCCGTGACAAGCCGACCGGCGCCGAGGTCCTGCGCAGGCTCAAGGCGCTGCCGGGCTACGGCGAGCAGAAGGCCAAGATCTTCCTCGCGCTGCTGGGCAAGCAGCGCGGCGTGCAGCCCTACGGCTGGCGCAAGGCCGCCGGTGACTACGGCCGCGCGAACACCCGTCTGTCGGCCGCGGACGTCGTCGACGCGTCGTCACTGATCGAGGTCCGCAACACGAAGAAGGCGAACAAGGCGGCGGCGAGGGCCGCCTCCGCCGGGTAGGACGTTCGCCTCGCCCGGGCCGCAAAACGCCGCCTCCTCCCGCTCGACGGGTCCGGACAGGACTAGCATCGCTGTCGTGCACAAGGTCCCGGAGGCCCTCAGTGGGGCGCGCGTCATCGACCCGGACCAGGTCTGCGACGCCGTCGCGGTGCTGTCCGACGTCGACAAGGTCGCCCACGCGGCGACGATCCTGGACGTGCTGGGGGAGGCCAACCGGCTCTCCATCCTGCTCGCGCTGCAGCACGCCGGGGACCTGTGCGTCTCCGACCTGGCGGTGGCCGTGCGGATGAGCGACAGCGCCGTGTCGCACGCGCTGCGCCTGCTGCGCGCGCACGGCATGGTCACCGCGCACCGCGAGGGCCGGCTCGTCCGGTACCGGGTGGCGGACGGGCTCGGACGCCGGCTGCTCGAGGTCGTCTCCGCCGAGGCGGTGACGACGGGGACGCTGCACGCCCACGGTCACGACGACGCCGAGGCGGGCACCGGATGACCGGGTCCCGACTCGTCCCGGCGTCCGAGCACGCGGTCGTCGAGCAGGCGCCGGGCACGCTGTCCGGGCCCGAGGTCGAGGACGCGGTGGAGCGCCTGCTGGACGCGCTCGACGCCGTCCACGAGGACGGCTGGTACCCCGCGGTCGACGTGCTGCGGCCCTGGTCGCGGCACAACCCGCGGATCAGCGGGGAGTTCGCGCGGCCGCGAGCGGTCCGCGGCTACCTGCACCGGGAGCTGTCGTCGCTGGTCCGTTCCGGTGCCACGGTCACCGTGCGGGCCTCGCGTCCCGCGGTCGCGTTCGACGACCCGGACTTCTTCGCCGCGCTCGACGAGGACCGCTTCGACCTGCGGGTGAAGAAGCTGTTCCTGTTCGGCCCGGAGCGGATGGCGCTCTCGCTGGACCGCCTGTCGCACTACTGCGGCACGCCCGCGGAGTCGTTCGAGCGGCACGTGCTGTTCACCAACTACGCGATGCACGTCGAGTCGTTCCGGGAGCGCTTCCCGGACTCCGAGGGCCCGGACCGCGACGGCGTGCAGATGCCGGCCTGGCACCACCGGCGCCCCGGCGGCGACGGGGTGAGCCTGGTCAACATCGGGGTCGGCCCGGCGAACGCGAAGACCGTGACCGACCACCTGGCCGTGCTGCGGCCGGACACGATGATCATGATCGGGCACTGCGGCGGCCTGCGGAACCGCCAGGAGCTGGGCGACTTCGTGCTGGCCACGGCCTACCAGCGCGCCGACCACGTGCTCGACGAGGTGCTGCCCGCGGACGTGCCGGTGATCCCGAACCACCGCCTCAACACCTACCTGCTCGACGCCCTGGACACGGCCGGGTCGACCTACCGGCTCGGCGTCGTGCACACCACCGACAACCGGAACTGGGAGCTCAACCAGTCCTCGACGCTGGCCCGGATGCGGGCATCGCGCAGCGTCGCGGTGGACATGGAGTCGGCGACGATCGCGGCCAACGGCTTCCGCTACCGGATCCCGAACGCGACCCTGCTGTGCGTGTCGGACAAGCCGCTGCACGCGGCGCCGAAGCTGGCCGGCGGGGCGCGGGACTTCTACGAGACCAGCAAGCGACGTCACCTCGGGATCGCGCTCGCGGCCCTGGACCGGGTGCGCCGCGAGCACCCGGGCGGGCTCCCCGGGCACGACCTGCGCTCGCCGGACGAGCCGTTGCTCGGCGCCACCCCCGACGAGCACTGACCCCGGTGTCGCCCGAGCCGGTGCCCGGTCGGTGCGCGCCGGAACGGTCGGGGTGCAACCATGGGGAAGGAGGTGGTCATGTGACAGACCAGCGGCGAGAGCCGGACCCCGTTCTCATCACGGACGCGGCGATGTCCTACGAGGAGGAGCTGGCGGTCCGGAAGCGACGCTACAAGATCATGATGGGGATGCGGATCCCGTGCATGATCCTTGCCGTGGTCTTCTATCAGATCCCGTGGTTGGCGGTCAGCCTGCTGATCGTCTCGATCCCGTTGCCCTGGATCGCGGTGCTCATCGCGAACGACCGCCTGCCGCGCAAGACCGAGAAGGTCAACCGGTACCGCGGTGACCGCAAGGAGCTCGAGACCACCGAACACCCGGTCATCGAGAACTGACCTCGCACGCCGGGGGCCCGGTCGACTCCGGTCGGCCGGGCCCGCGGCATGTCCGGCGCGGGGTGGGGTCGCCGGCGCCCGCGTGCCGGTCGGATGGGGCATCATGGGGGCATGTCCACGCAGACGCTGCCCGAGGTCGACACCCGGCCGGAGGAGACCGAACAGACCGGCGACGACACGCCGAAGATGTTCCACTACGTCCAGAAGTCCAAGATCGCCGAGAGCGCGGTCCTGGGCAACATGGTGGTGGCGCTCTGCGGCGAGACGTTCCCGGTGACCAAGTCCCCGAAGCCCGGCTCCCCGGTCTGCCCGGAGTGCAAGGAGATCTTCGAGGGCCTGCCCAAGGAACCGCCGGGCGAGTGAACCCGGTACCGGTCGCCACCGGCGGCCGTCACCGGTCGCGGTGCCGGGCGAGGATGACCAGCGCGACCGGGCCGTCCGGTTCGCCCGGCGACGCCGGTAGCTCCTGCTCGCGCACGAAGCCCTCACCCGTGTAGAGCGCGAGCGCCCGCACGTTGGCGGGCTTCACGTCCAGCCACACCCGGTCCACCCGGCCCGGCGCTCCCGCGGGGGCGGCCGAGTCGAAGACGTGACGGAGGACGGCGCGCAGGGCTGCCCGGCCCAGGCCCCGGCCCCGGTGCTGCGGCGCGATCGCCAGGCGGCGCAGCTCGACCCCCTCCTCGGTCCCGCGCGGCGCCGCCAGCACCACGAAACCGACGATGTCACCCCGGTCGAGGACGAGCAGGTGCTCCCGGTCCGGGTCGCCGAGGGCGCCCGCGTGCCAGTCCGGTGAACGCTCGCCGAGCCATCCGGCCGTGTCCGGTGCGGACTCGATCTCCCACACGCGGTGGAGATCGTCGGCCGCGGTGCGGCGCAACGTCACGGCGGGGACCACCGGCGCCGGGTCGCTCACCCGGTGAGGAATCCGTCGATGAGCGGGGCGAAGCGCTCCGGGGAGACGAGCAGCTCCAGGTGACCGCCGTGGTAGGTCTCGAGCCGGGAGTCGCGGATGCCGCGGGCGAGCAGCGTCGCGTTGCCGTTGGGCACCATCGGGTCGTCGTCGCCGGCGAGGATCAGGGTGGGGGCGCGGATCGAGCCGAGCATCGGCAGGCTGGTCCAGCCCGACAGCGCGAGCAGCTGGTAGTAGTAGCCACGCATCGGCCCGCGGCGTGCGCTCGAGCCCAGCACCTGCGCGGCCAGCTCCGGGTGCTCGCGCATGGAGCCGCCGTAGATCCGGGACGCGACCGTGTCGACGTAGCCGGGGTCCTGGTGCCGGCGCGGGGTGGACATCGCGGCCATCACCCGCGGCGAGGCCGGGATCATCAACGCGCCGGTGCCGGTCGCGGCCAGCACCAGGCGGCGCAGCCGGCGACGCCGCGACAGCGCGAACTGCTGGGCGAGCATCCCGCCCCAGGAGAAGCCCATGACGTCGACCTCGCGCACGCCCATCCGGGTCAGCACCTGTCCGAGGCGGTGCGCCATCCAGGTCAGGTGGTACGGCAGCGACGGCAGCGCCGAGCCGCCGATCCCGGGCGGGTCGAAGCGGATCACGTCCAGGTTCGCCGGCAGTGCGTCCACCAGCGGGTCCAGCACGTCGGTCGCCGCCCCGATCCCGTTGCAGATCAGCAGCGGCGTGCGGCGCGGGCCGGGCCCGGACGCCGGCCGCACGACGACACGCAGCGAACGGCCGCCGACCACGACGTCGTGCGCCCGGACGCGGCGGGGCTCGGCAGGGGAGTGATCGACGGGAGAGGCCATCGGCGACGAGGGTATGTCCCGTTCCGCGGCGGGGACAGCCGGAGCGCGGCCGTCCGGACCGGACGGGCCGACCGGCCGGGGCGCTGACCTGCCCCGCAGGGCGGTGCACGTGCATCTGCACACAGGTAGGGTGCGCGTCGCCGGCCCGGTCAGCGGGTCAGGTAGGTGCCCGGCGCCGGGAACAGCGGGTGCAGCCGTCGCCCGCCGAGCTCCGGGGGTGCCTCGCGCAACGTCCCGGAGCGGGCTCCCAGCCACTCGGTGAGGTCGTCCCACCAGGAACCGGGCTGCTCGTGGCTGCGGGCCAGCCAGTCGTCCGGGCCGGCGTAGGCCTCGGCCGTGACGGGGTGCGCCCCGACCCGGAACGACACCCCGGACGCGCGGTCCGGGGGGACGAGCAGCGCGCCGGCCCGGTCGCCGCCGGCCAGCACCATCCGGCAGGGGCCGCCGAGCAGCTCCGCGGTCCGGTAGCCGGCGGCCCAGCGCTGCACCGGGTCGTCCGCGGCGGCGACCAGGTAGGCGTCGCGGGTCAGCCGCCGTGGCTGCAGCGGCGTCCCCAGGACCGTCGTGTCCGGGATCGTGCCCGGGCGGGCGGCGTCCGCCGAGGCCAGCGCGACGAGGTCGGCGTGTAGGGCGGCGGGCATCCGCAGCAGGTCGCCGGACCAGTGCCGCAACGCCTCGCGCGCCCGTTCGGCGAGCAGGTCCGGAACCGACGCCGGCACGACCTCGTAGGGCCGGACCTGCTCGCCGCCGTGGCGCCAGGTCCAGGACCGGGCCGCGACCGGGCCCTCCAGCACGCCGTCGCGGGCGGCGATCTCGGTGGCCGTGCGGATCGCGCCCGGGTCGAGGCGGAACCCGGGCATCGCCGCCGACCGGTCCAGCACCGTGGCCAGGTAGACCGATGCGGCGATCCGGTCGTCGGACCCGATCGCGGTCAGGTGCGACTGCACGGCGGCGGTGAGCAGGCCCCCGGTGCGGACCCCGAGCAGCGCGATCCGCGGGCGCCGGGTAATCCGGGTGCAGGCGTCGACGGCGTCCAGCACGGCCGCGACGTAGGCGTCGAGGCCGCGTCCCCGCTCGGCCGGGCCGGGATCGGGCCAGGACAGCGCGAACACCTGGTGCCGCGACCGGACCAGGTGCTCGACCAGCGAGTGTCGCGGCGCCAGGTCGGCCAGGTAGTAGCGGTGCGCCAGCGGCCCGACGACGAGCACCGCCACGTCGTGCACCTCGTCGGTCTGCGGCAGGTACTGCAGCAGCTCGCACATCGGGGTGCGCAGCACCACCGCGCCCGGGGTGGCGGCGATGTCGCGGCCCGGGACCGGGCCGCCGCCCTCGTGGTGCCGGGTGCCGGTGTCGAACGGCGTTCCGGACCCGATGGCGGGATCCGGCGGGATGAACACCGGGGTGGACATCGCGGTGGACACCCGGGCCCCGTCGCCGGTCGGCCCGGGCGCGGGTTCCGGTGGCGCAGGTTCCACCGGCGTGGGGTTCGGCGGCGCGGGGTTCGACGCCGCGGCGTCCGACGGGG
>NZ_JADQDD010000029.1 GCF_019263595.1 Pseudonocardia sp. KRD291
GGTCCCGGCGGCTGCGGCGCTCGCTGCCGCGGTCTCCGACTACGCGGCAGCGGCGCGGGCGGTGAACACGTGGCGGGCCTACCGCTCGGATCACGCCCGGTTCGCGGCCTGGTGCGCCGCCCAGGAGCCCCAGGAGTCGGCGTTGCCGGCGGCGCCGGTGACCCTCGCCCGCTATCTCGCCGCGCACGCCGGCGCGCGGCGGCCGGCCACGCTGGCGCGGTGGTGCTCGGCGATCGCGGTCGCCCACGACCTGGCCGGGCACCGCTCCCCCACCCGCGACGAGCAGGTCCGCACCGTGCTGGCCGGGATCCGGCGCACCCACCGCACTCGGCCCGCCCGGGTTGCCGCGGTGTCCCCGGACGACCTGCGGGCGATGATGATCCCGCTCGACCCGAGGAGTCCCCGCGACGCCCGGGACCGGGCGCTGCTGCTGATCGGGTTCGCCGGCGCACTGCGGCGCAGCGAGCTCGTCGCGCTCACCCTCGCCGACGTCGCCCTCGACTCCGACGGCCTCCGAATTTTCATTGCGGCGTCAAAGACCGATCCGGGGGCGGTCGGGCACACCCGGGGCCTGTCTTACGGCTCCGATCCCGCGACCTGTCCGGTGCGGGCCTGGCGAGCATGGCTCGAGCATCGGTCCCCCTCCCCCGCTGCCCGTGCCGCCGCAGCATCCAACGGGTCCGCGCCCCGGCTACCCGGTCACGGAGCCCCGTCGCGCCATCTGCCCGCCGCAGGCGCGTTCGTGGCGGTGGACCGGTGGGGGCGCCTCGGGGAGACTCCGCTGTCGGACCGGTCGGTGGCGCGGATCGTCGCCGCGCGCGCGGACGCGGCAGGCTTGCCGGGGCACTGGGCGGGGCACTCGCTGCGGCGCGGGTTCGCCACGACGGCCTACGCGAGCGGGGCGTCGGAGGTGGCGCTGATGCGGCACGGGCGGTGGCGGTCGAGCTCGGCAATGCGCGGCTACATCGACGAGGGCACCGTGTGGTCGGACAACCCCACCCGGCGCCTTGGCCTCTGACCGGCACTCCCCGACCCGAACCGGCTCAGGGCCCACGCATCCGAGGCTTCAGACAGCGGTGCGGGGTGATAACGCCGTTATCACCCCGCACCGGGATCGAGCAGCGACCACAACCGGGACGCGGATGACGTCATCCCTCGGGGGCGTCCTCGGAAAGCAGGCGTACGAGCTCGGCGAGCTCGTCGGCGCCGAACAGGCGGCGGATCGACTCCGCGGCCTTCGCCGGGCTCGAGGCGGTGATGGTGCGCCGAGTGTTAACGCCGTTATCGGTCGGCCTCGACTTGCGACGGTAGGGCGACCCGGCCGCAGCGATCGCCCGCTGCTCGGTCTCGGGCAGCCCGCCGATCTCGCGGCCCTGCTCCACCTTCAGCAACCCTTCGTCCAGGGCGTCGCGCAGCTCTGGAATCAGGCCAAGCAGCGCCATCCGCTGGGTGATGTAGGGCTGACTACGCCCGATCCGGGATGCGAGCTGGCGCTGCGAGATCCCCGACTCGGTCAGCACCTGCTGCATCGCCACCGCCTCGTGCAGCGGGCCGAGGTCGCGGCGGTGGCTGTTCTCGACCAGCATCACCTCATACATCGAGGCGACCCGGTCGTCGTTGACCAGCGCCGGCACCTGCTCGAGTCCGGCGGCCGCAGCCGCCTGCAGGCGCCGGTTGCCGATCAGCGACACCCACCGCGCGCCGTGCAGGCCACCCCGCTCCTTGGGGTAACGATCCAGGAACGCGGCGGTGGAGCAGACCACGATGGGCTGCAGCACGCCGTGGGTGCGGATGGTGTCGACGAGCTGGTCGAAGTCCTCACCGCTGCTGTCACGGTCGCTGCGCCGGTTCAGCGGGTTAGCCGCGACCTGCGACACCGCCAGCGCCATGGTGTCCGGACCCGACGAGACATCGACGGCGGCGGAGGAGCCGGCGGGCTGACGCGGGGGAGGGGAGTAGCTGTCGGGGACCTCCTCACGGGCGAGATCGACGAGGTTCACGCGCTTACCCACGGCTCAGCCCTTCCCGGAGGCGATAACGCCGTTATCGCCGTCGCCGCTGTCAGAGCAGTCTCTAGGGCCGTCGCTATTGCTGAGGCCGTTATCGGGGCCGGCGTGCCGCGGTGCGCCGCCGGTGCCGAGGACCTCGAGGGCCAGCTTGAGGAAGTCCTGGCGGGCCTCGACCGCGGTTCGGTTCTTGCTGTACTGCACGACCGTGACCCCCTCGGCGGAGGCGCGGGTGTGGAGCTTGTAGTGCCGGATCACGGTGTGAAACGACGGCCAGCCGCGCGCTCGGACGTAGTCGCGGGTCTGGTTGAGGTCGCTCTCGCCGTCGCGGGGGTCCCAGTTGTTGAGCAGGACCCGCCACGGCACCCCGGAGGGGTCGATGACGCGCTGGATGGAGCGGGTGGCGGGGGAGAAGGCCATCGGCTCCGGTTCCAGGGGGACGATGACGTCGTCGGCCTGGGTCAGCACGGTCTGCAGGATCGACTCGTCCTCGAGGCTGCCCGGGGTGTCGACGAAGATGTGCGAGTACTGCTGGATCTCGCGGAGCTTGCCCAGCAGGGCCGGGTTGTCGTGGCACTGCTCGAAGTCGAACGGTAGTGCGTCGCCGACCCGCTGCGCCCACTCCAGCATCGAGGCCTGCGGGTCGGTGGAGACCCCGAGGACGGGGGAGTGGTCCGCAGTCCCCCCGAGGGTGTCGGCGACCACGGCCGCGAGGTTCACGGTGACGGTGGTCTTGCCGACCCCGCCCTTCTGATTGGCGATGACATGGACGCGCGCCATGGAGTTGTCCCTCCGTCTGCTTCCCACCCGGCGGGCGGTACTTCGGATCGCCGTACATGCTGCCAGAGCGGTCGGCGTCGACAGGGAGGCGCTCCGGCCCGGCAGCGACCCGTTCCGGGTCGCTCGCGCTCACAGCCGAAAGGCCCAGGGGCCGGCGGGTGTTAACGCCGTTACCACCCGCCTCCCGGAGCGCGCGGCGACCAGGACTGGCGGCCCGCGGTGAGCGGCGCAGACCGAAACTTCGCGGCGATCTGCGCGTGTCGCGATGTCGACGTCGTGTCGCCAAGTCGATGCGCGGTATGGTGGTGATGCGAAAGCGCCCCTTCTGACAGGTTGGGGATTCGCTCCGGCTTCGGCCGGGGCAACGTCGGACCGGTTGCAGGGCCGGACGACGCGAGCTGTAAACGAGGCGGCCCCCGGCCAGGGGCCGCCTCGTTCTCGTTGCAGCGACCCCCGGGGCTGACCCTGTGTCGAAGACACCGTGATCGAACGTTTGTTCGGTCGCTGTGCGGGTGGCTGCAGTCCTTCTTCGTGGCCGCCGACGTCATCGGCGAGCCTGGATCAGGCCTACCCCGACGGGGGACGGCGGCGTCAGCGGGTCCGGTGTGGCGCTTCGGGCTCGATCGCGTGGGCGGTGACGACGCGGCCGTCGGGGTCGGTCGGCCGGTGATCGCCGGCGATGAGTCGCTCGGTTGCCGGGACGGTGAGGCCGAGTCGCAGCCTGCCGGTCGTGTGCTCGGGCGGGCCGGGGTAGAGCTCCAGCACCGGCCCGTCCGCGAGCTCGGCGGCGTAATGGACGGGGCCGGTGCCGTGCTGCTTCCGAACGAGGTGCCGGCCGATGCCGGCGTAGAAGTCGCGGCAGGCCTCGAGGCGCTCGGGGTAAGGACCAGGAGCGTCGCCCCTGCTGCTGTGCTCAGGACAGCTCCGGCGCTCCGGTCCGGCCTCTGACTGCCGACCACGTGCGGGCGATGTCGATCGCGGTGAGGAGTGCCGCGAGGAGCCCGGACACGGCGAGCTGCCACGCCTCGCCTCCGAGGCCGAGCATGCCGGCCAAGCCGGCAAACCCGACGAGGGTGGGAACGCCCAGCGGGACCGAGCGAGTGCGGGCGTCGGCCATGCTGTCCTCCGTCACTGCTGCTGGTGGCTCGTCGACCACACGATACAGCGCGGAGAAGAGCTCGGTCCTGTTCCGGACTCCGCCGACGGGCCTGTGCGGCGGCCGAATGCAGGGGCGGGGCTCCGCCCACCGCTGCCAGTGCCGCCCGTTCGCGGCCACGAGAGCATCTCGCAGTGACGTCGCCCGGTGCTCACCGCTCACCTCGACTCGGTTGCGGGGATCGCCGGCGTTCGCGGAGCTCGTCGAGGTGCGCGGCCAGCGCGGCGCGCGCGGCGGCCCGCGCCGCACGGTGATCTGCCGGATGCACTGGCTCCAGTGCTGCCCGGGAGCGCTCTGTAACCACCGCGGAACCCTGAACGGGGAGAACGCGGTGCCCGACGGCGGCGCGGGGGAGCTCGTTGAGCCGGTTACGCCAGGGGCGTAGTCGGTAGGCCAGTACCCGCAGCGGGTCCTCGGCGCCCCGGCAGGCGTCGCCGCGGTTGACCTCGGGCCGGTCGGGGTGGTGGTCGATGGCGTGCAGGATGCCTGCGATGCAGGCGCCAGCCTCCCACCAGGGTTTCAGGATGGCCCGGGCTCGCCAAATCTCGATCTCGCTGGCTTGTCGGCCGTCTAGGCCGAGGCGTGAGATGAACGTGAAGGTGGCTGCGTTTCTCTCGCCAGGATTGCCGGGGACGACGTGGGATGGCCACCGCTGTGGGTTGGTGGGCTGAGGCCGTCTGCCGCCCGACAAGGGCTTACTACTCACGTTAGAAGTGGGGAGGTCGCCACTTTCATCCACAGGCGACTGCGGGGGGCCTGAGTTCGTCTCCGGCTGCTGGGGGAGGGGAGTGTCGGTAACCAGGGCGTAGGTGGGTGTCCGGTTGGTGTCGGCGCCGAGGAACTCCGCGGTCGCGCCGGCTTCGACGACGACCACCAGCCCGGCGTCACGGGCCCAGGCCAGGACGCGGGACACGGTGCGCGGTGCACGGTCGCCGGCGGCGCCGAGCCGCTCGGCTGTCAGGCCGGTGATCAGGCCGGTGCTCCAGTCCATGTGCAGAACCAGCCGGCGCAGGATCAGCGCCCAGCTGTGGCGCTTGTCGGTGCGCCACTCCTCGTCGTCGACGCGCCGGGCGATGTCGGCCAGGGCCTCGGGCTGCGAGGTCAGGACTCGGTAGCCGGCCTCGATGAAGTGCCGCCAGCCCGGGTGTGGCGCGAATCCGCCGTCGTTGAGGCGCCGGCGGGCCCGCTGCAGGCCGCGCGCCATCGCGCGGTCAGTGGCCCGTTGCCGCGCCCGGGGTCGCGGCGTACGGCCCGGGCCCGTGGTGGGGCCACCGCGCTCGGTGCCGCGCGCCGCGCGGCCGCGCGGAGTGCGCCGCGCGCCTGCCGTGGCGCGGATGCCGTAGCCGCACGGGTCCGGCTGCTCGTGGTGGAGCAGTGCACCGTGCATGACGCAGCGGTTGTTGTCGGGGCCGGATGCGAGCGTGAACGCGCCCTGCTCATAGCAGGGCAGGCACCACCCAGTTCCCGGACCGGTGTCCGGGCATGACGGGGTAGCCCCGTGTCGTGGTCGCGCTGGATCCGGCCCAGGATGTATCCTGGACACGCGAAAGCGCCCCTTCTTGACAGGTTGGGGATTTCGCTCCGGTTCGCCGGAGCACCGACGTCACATCGGGTGCAGGTCCGAGTGACGCGAGATCGAAACGAGGCGACCCCCGGCCAGGGGTCGTCTCGTTCTCGTTATGAGGCCCGAGTCAGCGGCAGCTCCTGTTGGGCGGGGTTCGACGACGTCGGCGAGCTCTTCGTTGGGAGCTCGTCGAGGTGGCGCAGGCCAACCGCGATCAACGCGGCCGCCGTGTCGGAGTAGGACCAGTCGAGGTCAGCGGCGATGTCACGCACTCTCTGACCGTCGGTCTGGGGCACACGGATCATCAGTGCGTCGGTCCCTGGGGCCGGAGCGGTGGCCTCATGCAGGTGTCGGAGGCCGACGCTGATCAGCGCCGCAGCTGTCTCCGAGTGGTACCAGCCGCGATCGGAGGCGACGGTGCGCAGCTGCTTCCCGTGCGATTCCGGGATCCGGGTGCCGATGGCGACTCGGGGGCCCTTGGAGGGGCGCCCGATTCGCCGTGCGGCTGTCCGCTTCGCCATGGCGAGATCATGGCCGATTTTCTGAAAGGACGGAAGCCGACACGCCGTCCGCGCATCACTCCTCAGCGTGAACCAACCTGCCCCCAGGCCGGCAGTAGTCCTCGAGATCCTCGAAGAGGTCGAAGCTGGCTCCGTCGTCTTACACCCGATAACGGCGGCCTCGTCGTAGGCACCCACGGCCGCGTGTAGGCCTCGCGCCGTTTCCCATGCTCTGTGGGCATCTCAGGACGGTCGGTTTGCGTGAGCACTCCTCGACAGTCGCCGCCTCCGAGCCATTTCCGGCGGCGCCGAGCACCGCCGCCTGGCGGAACGCTAGCGAAAGATCTCTGCGGTCATCGCGTCTGCGATCTGTCCGATGAGGGATCGTGCCTCTTCGCCGTTGCTTGTCGAGTCCCAGTACAGCGTGTGGCGCCGCCGGTAAGCCGCGACGCGGTCCGGATCGTCCTCCCGGTACTCGCTCGCTTCGAGCTCGACGACGACGGTGGAGTCGTCGGCCCCGTCGAGGTTCTCGAACAGGTCGAAGCTCGCTCCGTAGCGCGACGGCATGGCGGTGTCGATGGGGATGATCCCGAGCTCGACGGTGGGGAGCCGGGAGAGCTCGCTGAGGTGGTGGAGCTGTTCGCTCATCACGGCCGGCCCGCCGAGGCGGTGCCGCAGCACGGCTTCGGTGAGGACGACGCGGATGCGAGTGCCCGGCTCGTACAGAACGCTCTTGCGTTGCAGGCGGGCGGTCACGGCCTGCCCGACATCCTCGGCAGAGAGCCCGAGAACGGTGCTGAGCAGGTAGGAGGTGTACCCGGCGGTCTGGAAGAGCCCTGGGATCATCGCGTTCTGGAAGACTTTGATCCCGCGGGCGCTGCGCTCAAGTTCGCCGTAGCTGAGCTGGTGTTGGTGCCAGCCTCGGGAGTGCAGCTTCGTCCAGTCGGTGATCTCCGAGGTGGCTTCGAGCAGGGTTGTGACGTCGTGTCGGGTGGTCTCGTCGGCGTCGGTGCGGTCCAGCCAGGCCGAGATGAGTTCCTTGTCGGCTCGTGCCTGGCCGGTCCCGTTCTCGACCTTGCTGATCCTGGACTGGGAGACGCCGAGCAGGTCACCGAGCTGGGTGCCGGTCAGGCCGGCCGCTTTGCGGCAGGCCCGGAGGCGCTCACCCAGTTCCTTCTGCGATGCCCTGCTCAATCAGTGCTCCGTTCTAGCCCCGGGCCGTGGCCGGGAGGTTGAGCGGTGGGGGAGGGCCGACAGCGGCGGTGCGCTGGCGGGGGAAGTTGCTCAGGTCGAACGCGCCCGCCGCGACGGTCTGTCCGAGCAGCAGATGGCGGATCGCCACGAACGGGGCGACGTCGTGGGCCTGCTCCGCGCCGAGGAACTGCCCGTCCTGGTCGAAGTGCTGCACGAACACTGTGGTGTCGTCGAAGAGCCAGAAGTCGGGCACGCCCGCCCAAGCCGGGTCGAGCGCCTCGCGGGCGATCGCCTGCACGTCCTCCCCGGCCGCGACGTTGTCGGGGTAGGCGGCGAACTCGAACCGGGTGTAGTCGGTGACCGGACGTCCCACGACCCGGACGCGGCCGATCGCCGCGCCGCGGGCGCGCACGTCTTCGACGGTGGCGATCCAGCCGTTGTTCTCGCGAGTTTTACGCCGCAGCGCTTCGCCGCGCAGGAAGGTCGCGATCCGGTCCTCTTCACCACCGACGGCGTAGACGTCGCGTCCCTCGTAGCGCCAGGCGTAGCGGGTGAACCGGGAGTACATGTCCCCGAGGGTCAGCTCGGTCATGCGATCACCTTCCCCTGGATCTCAACGAGGGTCTCGTGCGAGGGGAGTCCGATGCTCTGGAGGGCTTCAACGTCGTCGACGACGTCGCCTTCGACGAGCACGGTGCCGGCCGAGGTCGGCGTGACCGGCCCGGCCCAGCGCAAGGCACCGAGTCGCGCCGCGTGATCCAGCAGCAGCTGCTGAGTCACTTCGGCGAACCTCCGTCCTCTCGCGGTGCGGTCGCCCTGCACCAGCACGCTGCCCCGGTCGGTCACATACGTCGTCGGGCAGTTCCCGCCCTCACACGACGCTGACACTGCGATGACCTGAACCTTCATTCCGCCTCCCCTGAGCGCCACGAATATTCCAGATACACCTCGAGGCTACGCAGGGACCCCATCTCACGGGAACAGCAAAGGCACAGATGGCGGCACCTGTGCCCCCGATCCATGCGGCGCTCACCCTAGCATGATTGCGAATATTCGGAATATTCGTTACCTTATAGGTATCGAAACCTTCGGCGGTCCTGGCCGGTGTGTCACCACCGGCCAGGACCTGGACGGACCGCAACCCCGAGCGCTCAAGCCAGGAGAACGATCCATGCGCAGTCTCTCGCGCCCGTCGCACCGCGTCCCGCGCGGTCACCGACGGGCCCAGCCCAGCCGCGGCACCCGCTTCGCCGCCGCGTCCACGCCGCGCACCCCGACCAGAGCCGGTGGCCACCCTGCGCTGTCCGGAGTCCCGGCGTGAGGCGCCGCCAGCACGGCGCCGGGCGCCGCGGTGCGCGGCTCTCGGTACATGCGCGGTCGATCCCGGTGACCGCCGCCGGCGACGGCGTCGAGCACGAGGTCACCGACGAGGCGATCGGCGGCGGACACCCCGGTGGCCGCTACCAGACGCTCTGTGGCGAGCTCATCGCTCCGGCCGCGCTGACCGAGCCGCCCGGCAGGCCCTGCCCCGGGTGCGCGGTGGAGCTGACCCCGTTGCCGGAGCTGATCTCGGCCGACAGCCACGTCCAGCGTCGCGCCCTGGCCCCCTGGCTGCACGACCTGACCGCACGCACCAACCGGCTCGCCATCCGCGAGGCGGTGATCCCCGATGTCGCAGCCTGACCAGACGGCCGCTACCCCAGCCCCGTGGCGGGACGGGCGCGCCGAGCGGATCCGCGCCGCGGCCGAGGCCGAGCAGGCCCGCGCCGTCGCCGAGGCGACGCGTGCGAAGACCGCGCAGCGATCCGAGCGGGCACGCGCCCAGCTCGCCGCCGACCGCTCCGAACAGCGCGCGGCCGCGGCGGCCCGGCGCCGGGCCGCGGTGCGTGCCGGCGTCCGCGCTGTGCTCGGGGAGCTGCCGTCGGTGGCCGGGTTCGTGGCCTGTGTGGCGCCGACCCTGATCGCGACCCGCGGACAGCTGGAGTTCGCCCGCACCCAGATGCAGCTCGGCTCGATGTCGGTGCTGCTGCCCGCGATGCTCGAAGGCGCAGCCTGGCTGCTGGCCTGGCGCCGGCACCAGGCCGTCTCAGCGGGGGAACCGGCAGGCCGGCTCACCGCGGGGGTGTGGCTACTGGCCGCGGTCGCGGCCTCGCTCAACCTCTGGCACGGCGCGACCGGACCCGGCGGCCTGCAGGTCGGCGTCGCCTACGCCCTCGCAAGCCTCGTCGGGTTCGCACTCGTCGAACTGCTCGTCGGGCACCAGCGCCGCGCCCGCGCCTCCGCCGACCGCACCCGGCGCCCGCGGGGCCTACTGATCGGGCTCGCCCGGCTACTGCGCTACCCGCTGCTGTCCTGGGCGGCGTGGTCCCGTCGAGTCGAGCTGGGTCCCGGTGCTGACGCCGGCGAGGCCTGGGGGCAGGCCTGGCGCGACCGGTTCGGCGTCGAGCTGGGCGCGGACGCGATCGCGCGCCGCCGCGGCCGCGCCGGGATGCGCGCCGCCCGCCGAACAGCGGGCGCAGCTCCGGGGGCAGGCGCCGCAAGCTCGGGACACGGTGTCGTGCCCTCGGATGGGCAGGGCGATCAGGGATCCGCTCCGGACACAGGCGGCGTCGAAGACGACGGCTCGCGCCCGGGGACGGGGGAGCGCTGCGGTGGGGACCGATGCCCGCCTCGCGAGCTCCCCGACACCGGCGGGGACGACGAGGCGGCTGAGTCCGGCGCCGAGCCGAGCGGTTCCGGGGACGCGCGGGTTGAGGAGCTGGCGGAGCTGGTGGTGGCCGGGTGCCCGGTCACCGGGGAACAGGCCGGGGCGATGTATGCGGTGTCCTCCCGCACCGGTCGCCGTCTCCTGGCCAGGGCCCAGACCCTGCTCAGCGAGTCCGGGCGCGACCCGGAGCCACCCGATGGCCCCGGCTCGGGCGCGGCCGCGCAACAGCCCAAGCCGCTGGCGCTTGTCGCCGCGCCGGCCGAGCTGGGGGTAGGGGCATGACGCGCACAGAACTGCACACCGTCACGCCGAGCAACGACCTCACCCCAGCACCCGGAGAGACGCTCTCGGTGGCCTCGCGCACTCGCCGTCGGCTGCTGGGCGCGATCTCATCGGGGCTCGGTACGGCCTGGTGGGAGGCGCTGTGGCCGAGCGTCCGGGCGGCTGTCGCTTCCCCGGGGTGGGCGCAGCTCACCATCGCGCTCTCCGGCGCCGTACGCCGCGCGAGGGTCCAGATCTGCGCGTGGGCCCTGCTCGCGCTCGGTGTGACCGTCTGCGTGCTGGTCGGGCCGGCGGTGACGGACAACCCGGTGATCGCCGCGGCGCTCGATGTGTTCTGGGCGCTGGGCCTGTTCCTCGGTGTGGCAGGTGGGGCGGTCGCGGCCGTCCCGTTCGCCCGGGCTCTCTACGGGCACACTGTGCGTGGTCGGGTTCGTACCCGCTACGGGCTCGACGGCTGGGCGAGCTGGTGGGAGCTGCACCGCTCCCTGTCCGCGGCCGCGGTGCGCCGCAGCGCGGTCGAGACCCGCCCGAGCCTGGCGCCGCGCGTGACCCGGGAACTGCCCGACGGCGCCCGCAGCAAGCCGGTGCCCGCCATGGTGGCCCGGCTCCCGGTGGGCGAGTGCGGGACGTGGCTGGGCCGCTCGACGGTCGGCCCGGTCCGCGGAACCGACTGCTACGCCGGCAAGAAAGACGTCGTCGGGCTGGTGGCGCCACCGCAGACCGGCAAGACCGCCCTGCTGGGCCATCACGTGCTCGATCACTGCGGGCCGGCCGTGGTGACCTCGACCAAGACCGAGCTGTTCGACCTGTGCGCGGGCGGGCGGGCTCGCCGCGGCCCGGTGTACCTGTTCAACCCGGAGAATCTCGGCGGGCTGGGATCGACGGTGTGGTGGAACCCGGTCCGCGGCTGCGCGGACCCGATGACGGCCCAGCTCCGTGCCGGGCACCTCGTCGGCGCGACAGCCGGGAGCAGCGACAAGGGCGACGACCGCTGGGACGAGTGGGCCACCGCCGTGCTGCGCTCGCTGCTGATCGCCGCAGACGTCTACGGCCGGGACATGACCACCGTGGCGCACTGGATCTTCAACCCGCTCGCCAAGCCCGGCCAGGGCGGCGCCGGGGAGGCCCTGGACCTGCTGCGCCGCGCCCCGGCCGGCCGCGTGCCGTGGGGATCCGCGGAGTCACTGCGCCAGGTACTGGCCAGCGACGCACGCAAGACCGTCGACTCGATCTTCCTCACGTTGAGCCGGGCGGTGCAGTTCATGACCGACCCCGACATCGCCGCCCTGGTCACCCCGAGCACCGACCGCCCGGGATTCGACGCGCACCATTTCCTGACCGCCCCGGTGCCGGACGAGGACGCCGTGTGGCCGACGATCTTCCTGGTGGGCTCCGAACGCGAGGGAGCCTCGATCGGGCCGCTGCTGGCCGCGTTCACCGGCTACGTGTTCGAGTCCGCCAAACAGGCCGCAGCCACCCGGACCCGGCGCCGCCTCGACCCGCCACTGGGGATGTTCCTCGACGAGGCCGCTCTGATCAGCCCGGTCCCGCTCGACCGGTGGGCACCGGACGCGGGCGGCCGCGGGATCCATATCGAGTGGACCGTGCAGTCCTGGTCGCAGCTGGCCGGGCGGTGGGGCAACGACGGCGCGGACACGATCTGGAACAGCACCAACGCCAAGGTCCTCTACGGCGGCACGACCCTCGACGACGACCTCGACGCAATCTCCTCGCTGTGCGGGCGACGCCAGGAACGCGTCACCCAGCCCGACGGCACCGAGCGCTACGAACGGGTCCCGGTGTGCCCGCCCGACCGGCTCCGGGTCCTGCCGCAGTGGCATGCCCTGCTGATCTACCGCGAGACCCCGGCCACCATTGTCCGGATCACGCCGGTCTGGAAGCGCCGCGACCTGCTGCCCCCACCGGTCACGGCGACGATCCAACCGATGTCGACCAACCGGCCCGCACCACCACCGGGGCAGCAGCCCGACAGTCCACAGGCGCCCGCCGCGGCCTGACCGGCGATCGCCCCGCTCGTTCTCGGTAGCGTGCCGACGCCCACCGCGTCGGCACGCTGCACCATCCGAGCACCACATCTCGTCCAACAGGGGAGAGCACGTACGTGAGCACCAGCGACGGTCCCGCCGACCCGGCCGACGCCGACGGCAACAACACCGGCAACGGCACTGCGGGGAGCCGCGAGGAGCGGGTGTGGCGTCGCCGGCTCGGCGAGCTGATCGGCGAGGTCAGACGCGACGGGCAACAGACCTCCGACCAGGTCGGCCGCGTCGCCCAACAGGTCGTCGACCTCATCCACGAGGTCTCGCGGCTGTCTCCCCGCGTCGACGACCTCGACACCAGCGTTGCCGCGCTCGCCAGCGCCCTCGAGACTCCCGGAACAGACAACGGCGACGACCCCGCCCTGGAACTCACACCGGCGACCCGGTGGTCGCAGCTCTCTCGCCAGGACAAGCACGTCGCCTGGGACGCCCTCGGCGGCTGGGTCGCAGAGGTCCTCAACCCCGAGTACCGCCTCACCCGGGTAGAGCTGCCCGACTGCTGGCCCGTCCACCCTCGCGCGGTCCGCGAGCTCGCGTGGCTGCGGACCCTGCACATCGCCACCACCGCCACCGGCGTCCGCCCCGAGATCGTCGCCGAATGGCACACCCGCTGGCTCCCCGCCGCGATCACCAACATTGCCATGACGATCGACCCCCGCGAGTGCGCGCCCGGCCGGCACCGCCGCACCGAACACGAACGCCGCCAGCACGAGATCGCCCTGGAAGACGCCGCACGCGAAGGACGCATGGCGCCGCAGCTGACGAACGAGCGCGGCCCGGACCGGCCCCGCTACCTCCCCGAGCGCTTCCCACCCCGGCGCAACGACGATGACGAGCTGTTCGCTCCCGGCGCGCCGAGTCGCCCTGCGTCTCTCGACGCGGCTACACCACCGCCGCCGAGCACCCCTGACGACTGGCGCGAGTACTTCCTCGACGCCCGCCTCGCCGACATCGGCGAGGGCATCAACGACAGTTAGTAGCTCCGCTCCACGGCGGACCCGGCTACAGCCGCCACGGCCTGCTCGACCAGGTAGGGGCGTCGTGCGGCGGGGACACCGAGGTCTCCGGCCGGGCCGAGGGCGGTCTCGGCGATCTCGATCCGCTGCCCGAGAGTGAGGTCCCGGCGCACCCCGGCTGGCGACGGGCCGTGCGCCAGCGCGGTGGCCACCGCCGCCTCTATCCAGCCGGGTTCGGCACTGGGCGGCGAGGGCTGCGCGTCGTCGCTGGCTGCCGCGGCGTGCACCGCAGCCAGGGCCTGCCCGAGATCGTTGTGGTGCTCGCGAATCCAACCTTGCAGCGCCGCGTCCCGGTTCTCGGGGTCTGGGCACTCGGTGGTCTCGTCGCCGGCGCCGTAGGGTTTTAGACCCGGTTGCGCCTCTCCCGGCGCCTGGTGACGGAGCTGGCGTCGGCGTCGTGAAGCCCGCGCCTGCAGGTCGGCCCCGACGCCTGCGATCTGGCGTCGCCCGTGGTCGTCGACGCAGAACCGCACGCCGAGGGCTTCGGTGAGCAACTGCTCGAGCGCCCGGTCATAAACTGCGGCGAGCCCGGAGTTGATGGTGGCGATGCCGCGCCCGTCGAGCGCTCCGACCCGCCCGTCGTCGGTTGAACCGCCCCGGGATTGATGGAGGCTCTGAGGTGCCCCGGAGCCAGCGGAGTCGCGTGGTTGGAATCTTTAGGCCACGACGATCTTGTGTCTCGAACTCTAGCGGCGAGAGCCAACCCAGTGCGCTGTGCCGACGGCGCCGGTTGTGCCAGATCTCGAGGTATTCAAAGATCGCGTTCGCCAGCTCGATCCGTGTCTTCCACCGTCGCCGGTCGAGCACCTCGACCTGCATCCGCGACCAGAACGACTCGATCACGGCATTGTCGAAGCAGTCCGCGATGCTGCCCATCGACGGCACCAGCCCGGAGGCCTTGGCCCGGTCGGTGAAGGCCCATGATCCGCCCTGCTGGGTCCCGCGGTCGGAGTGGATCACCGTCCCGGGCGGCGGGGTGCGAGACTCGATCGCCATCCCGAGCGCGTTCGTGACTAGCCCTGCGGTCGGCGAGGCGTCGATCGACCACCCGACGACCCGCCGCGAGTACACATCCAAGACGACGGCGCAGTACACCGTGCCCTCACGGGTCGGGTGCTCGATGTCAGTGGCCCACAACTGGTTCGGCCCCGAGCGGGCGAAGTCTCGGTCCACCAGGTCCTTCGCGATCAGGTCCGGGCGCGGACGCTTCCATCGTGGACGTCCGGTGACACCGCGAATGTCGTTGCGGGCCATCAGCATCTCGACCGCGTTGTGCCGTGCCCGGCAGGAATCGGGGTGCCCGCCGTGGCCGTTGGGCGCGGGGGGCAGAAGCCCAAGCTCGGTCCGCGACAGGCTCGGCTGGCCCAGGAGATGTACGAAGCAGGCCAGCTCACAGTCGCCGAGATCGCCGCCGAATTCGGCGTCACCCGCCCCACGATCAGTGGCGTCCACCAAGGTGGTGTGCGACCGGCCCGGTGACGGGCGTGGCGTCGAGGTGTAGGGCGGCCATCGCGTGATCTTCTTGAAGACCTCTCACAGTGCTTCTCGAAGGACGACACGCGATGACCGCACCCTCCAGTATCGACCCCACCCAGTTTCTGCACGAGCAGCTGTCCCAGGCGAGTCCGGACCTGCTGCGACAGATGTTGACCACGTTCATCGACACGCTCATGTCCGCTGAGGCCGACGCCGTGTGCGGCGCCGAGTACGGCGAACGCTCCGAGGCCCGCACGAACACCCGCAACGGCTATCGGCACCGCGACTTCGACACCCGCGCCGGCACCTTGGACGTGGCAATCCCGAAGCTGCGGGGCGGCTCCTACTTCCCGGACTGGCTCCTTGAGCGGCGCCGCCGCGCCGAACGCGCCCTGACCACGGTGGTCGCGACCTGTTACTTGCTCGGGGTCTCCACGCGCCGGATGGAGAAGCTCGTCGAGTCGCTCGGGATCACCAGGTTGTCGAAGTCCCAGGTATCGGTGATGGCGGCCGAACTCGACTCCCACGTCGCCGAGTTCCGTGCCCGGCCGCTCGACCAGGGCCCGTACACGTTCGTCGCCGCCGACGCGCTCGTGCTCAAGGTCCGTGAGGGCGGACGGGTGGTCAACGTGCACGCGCTGCTGGCCACTGGCGTCAACGGTGACGGGCACCGGGAGATCCTCGGCCTGCAGGTCACCTCGGCCGAGGACGGCGCCGGCTGGCTCGGGTTCTTCCGCGACCTGAGCGCCCGCGGTCTGTCCGGGGTCCGGCTGGTCACCTCGGATGCTCACAACGGCCTGGTCGCGGCGATCGGGGCGACCCTGCCCGGCGCGGCCTGGCAGCGCTGCCGCACGCACTACGCGGCGAACCTGATGGCCGCGACCCCGAAGGCGTCCTGGCCGTGGGTGCGGGCACTGTTGCACTCGGTCTACGACCAGCCCGACGCCGCCTCGGTCCACGCCCAGTTCGACCGGGTGCTCGACGCCGTGGTCGACAAGCTCCCGAAGGTCGCCGAGCACCTCGACGCTGCCCGCGCCGATGTCCTGGCGTTCACCGGCTTCCCGCGCGAGATCTGGCGCCAGATCTGGTCGAACAATCCCTCCGAGCGGCTCAACCGGGAGATCCGCCGCCGCACCGACGTGGTCGGAATCTTCCCCGACCGCGACGCCCTGATCCGCCTCGTCGGCGCGGTCTTGGCCGAGCAGCACGACGAATGGGCTGAAGGACGGCGCTACCTCGGTCTCGAGGTCCTCGCCCGAGCCCGCATCAGCGCCGTTCCCGACAGCTCCAGTCCCGCCGAGGAGGTGGCCGCCATCCCGGCGCTCAGCGCCTGACCAGCAGCGAAGATCACGCAGCCGTCACACACCACGTCAGCGGGCTTGACCCCACGATCTACCGCCACCTCGATCGTCTCGACCAGATGAGGGGCGGCCAGCAAGCTCGTCTGTGAGGGATGTCGAGCCGGGCGGGGAAGAACCGCCGAGGACGCCGAGTTACGGACGGCCTCCCGTCGCGGCCCGGTCCGTGCTCGCCAGGAACGAACCTCCGAGTCGGGTCACGGGGGGTAACCCGACTCGCGACGCGAGATCATATAGGCAAGGTGACCGGCGCCAAGGGCGTCTCACGAACAACGCTTGCCGGATTGGGCTGCGTCGGGCCTACCTCTGGCGAAGTAGCTCAAGGACAGCGTCGAGCTGAGTGCTCACGGCGCCCAGCTCCGCTCGAACAGCAGTGACCTCGCCGCGCAGCTCATCGAAGCCGGAGTCGACCTTGCTTTCGAGCCGCTCGGCGATCTCGTAGAGCCCGTCGATGTCGCCGCGCTGCTGATTGAGCTGGCGGCGGACCTCCGGCTGCGACATACCCGCACCTTACCGCGGAGTCCCTCGACGCTGACCCCGGCGACGAGGAGCCCTGCCGGTTGTCCCTGTCGTCCCACGCTGAGGGCCGGTGGAACTACTGGAGCGTCCTCTCGGGCACGCTCGCTTAGCGCCGGATCCTGTAGAGATGTTCCTCAACCCCTGGACCGCTCCGAGCGGGCGAACAGGACCCACCGGGCGCTCGCCTTAGGCGCCGAATTAGCGAGTAGGACCGCCATTGCGCGCCGCACCCTCTTGAGCAGCGTTGACCACCTGAACCTTGTCGTTTTCAGCGAGGTCGTTGAAGAACGCTTCGGCCTCGTTCGTGTCGAGCTTGACGCAGCCGGCCGAGGAGCGCGCCCGGTCTCCTCCGTGGAACGCGACGCCTCCGTCGGCGAAGAACACCGCCCATGGCATCGGTGCGGGACGTCCGTCCGGACCGTTGAACTCTCCGCTGACGTGGTCCTTGTTCTTACGGTAGACGCGGAACGAGTGCCCCAGGGGAGTTTCCTGCCCGTTGCCACCGGAAGCGATCGGGACCGGGCCCCGTGCGACCTTGCCGTCCCGGATCAGCCAAGCCCGCTGCGACTCGAGATCCACACAGGCCCGAGCCGTTGCCGAACAGGGGGTTCCGGGTGCGACCGGCTCGGCGTGCGCCTGCTTCGCGATCGGACTCGTCTCCGGATCCGCGCCGGCCAGTGCCGGACTCGCCAGGGCGATACCGGCCAGGATGACTACACCGGCGATCACCGACACCGCGGCCCGGCCTCGCGAAACCATCAGACGAACGCTCCTCATCACAACTCGACTGCGCCCGCCAGCGAGCGCAGTACTTATTGTCCGTAGCGGTAGACGCCTGCGAGTACGGAGGGTTTGTCCGTTCTCGGGGGCGCTCGACGAGTGGAGCTTGACCCGCGACGAGTGGTGCCAGTTCACCGTTCGCCTCCGTGGGGTCCGCATCGGCTCACCCGATGACCGGACTGAGACGCGCGGCTCAGCGAGGCACCCACATCACCCCGAGGAGAGGCAGTTCGCGCCGGGTAGGACGGTAGCGAGCCAAGGCGCTCGCTTGCTTCAGTGAGCCATAGCCAGTCGGTCTCAAAGGGGACAGCGGTGTCACCGGACGCCCTACTCTGTCCGTGTCGGCTCGGCTCCGGGGTCCTCCGGTGGCGCGGACGACGAGGCGGTGCCTGGGCCGCCGCCGGGCTCGTGATGCCCGGCCGGCCCCGTGCCTGGCTCGCGAGTCGGCGCGGTGTCGGTTGCCGCCACCGGTGCTGACTGGGAGTCGCCGGACTTGGGTGGCCGAGGCGCGCGGCGACGAGCGGGGTCGGTGAGCTGAGCCCAGAGCACGAGCCCAGCGAGTGCGGCGATGATGGCGACGGTCAGCAGGAGCGGCCAGAGCGCCACATTCGTGGCTCCTCCGCTCGACGGCGGCGCTGCCAGCACGGTGGGAATCATCTCGGTGCTCGATTCGCGATGCGGGACAAGGGATGCGGACCGGCCAGCGTGGCCGGTGGCCCGACGCTTCTGCACACCGCGTTGCCGCAGGGAAACCCGGCAGGAACGGTAGATGGTTCCCGGCCGTCGCGCGACGCCGGCGTGTGGCGAGGAGGCCGCTTCGTCAACGGACGGTGAGTCCCCGCGTGCGCAACCAGGCTTGCGGGTCGCGCTTGTTCCCGCTCTCGTCGCGGATCTCGAGATGCAGGTGCGGGCCGGTCGATTGACCACGGTTGCCCATCAGGGCGATGCGGTCTCCCGCTCGGACGCTCTGGCCCTTCTGGACCAGGCTGCGGTTGATGTGGCCGTAGATGCTGATGGAGCCGTCCGGATGGCGGATCCGTACCCACAGCCCGAAGCCGGAGGCGGGTCCGGCGTCGATGACCTCGCCATCGCCGACGGCGAAGATCGGGGTGCCGACGTCGTTGGCGATGTCGAGGCCGTAGTGCGTAGCGCCCCATCGTGGGCCGGCAGCAGAGGTAACGGTCCCGACCGTCGGCGTGACGAACACGTCTCCGCTGTCGCTGAGCGCGGCCTCCGGCGCGCCGCCCGCCAGTGCCCGTGTCCGCGTTAGGGCCACTGCGGCGATCTTGTCGGCCAGCCGGTCGGCCTTGGCCAGGGATTCGAGTTCAGGAATACCGTGGGTCTCGGTTCCCAACGGAGTGGGCGTGAGCCCGGCCGCCGCCGGTTGAGGGCGCGTCTCGGGTTGGTCGTGTCGTTCGAGGGCGGTCGACATCGCGATGGGTGCCCACCCCTGGGTTGCTCCCTCGGCCATGGTCACAGTCGTCAGGCTCGGCATCAACGCGCCGCCGCCGGCGGCCGCGGCACCGGCGGCCAGCGCGCCGAGGTGACGGGTGAGGCGTCGCTGCCGATCGGGACCGCGTACCAGCGGCTCGGAGTGGGCCCGATTCGATGGCGACGACGCGACGGCCCGGCGGTGGGACCCGCTCCGCTCCGAGGGCTTGTCGCGGCGCGGCGGGTGGGGTGCCAGGGCGTGGGCGGCGATGATGTCGGCCGAGACAGGCGGCGGGGACGAATCGCCCTGGCTGGTGAGGCTGTACGGCGCGTGAGACCGCGGCGTTGCCCGGCCTCGTCGCGTGCCTCGTCGCGGGTCGCGTGTCGGGAGACGCCCGGGTCGATGCTGGTCAAGAGGCGCGGCGCGGGGCGGCGCGCTCTCGGTAGGCGTACCGGCCAGGGTCCGGGCGGGTACGCCTATCCGGCGGGTGGGGGTCATTCGAAGGACATGTGGACGTGGTCCATGTGGTTGGCGGTGACCCCGCCGCGATCTTCCATCGTCTCCCATCCCTCGCCGAAGTTGATGCGCTGGCGGTAGATCACGTAGCTGATACCCAGGCGTTGCAGGTTCTGGGTGGCGTAGTCGGCGAGCGCGTCACCGGAGGACCGGTCGGCCATGAAGTCGAGGGCGCGGCCTTTCGGGTGGTCGGAGGCGTTGGAACGGCCGGCGACGCCGTAGACGGTGGAGATGTCGAACCTGCAGCGCAGGTCCTCGCCGACCTCGCCCACCTCGGGGCTGACCGCCCCGAAACCGGAGCGACGTTCAGCGCACTGGCTGCTGTCTTGCGCGGTCTGCTCGGGCTCGTCGCGTTGCTCGGTCCGTGCGCGGGCCGCCGCGCGCTCGGCGTCCTGTTTCGCTGTCGCGGCGCGCTCTCCGGCGAGGCCGGTCGCCTTCTGCAGCGCTTGCCGCGCAATCGCTTGTCCGTCGGTCTGTCGCAGGATCTCCGCGGCGGCGGCGTCGGTGGGCCCCGGGTCGAAGGCGGCCGTGAGCTTGCCTGGCGCGTCCGGCAGTGTGGCCGGCTCGACCGGGGTGATTGCCGGAGTCGCGGTGTCGAGGTCGGCGGTGAAGGCGACGTTGAGCGCGGCCTCTCCGTGCGGGCCGTTGGGGTCGGTGACGATGTGCCCGACAACGACAGTTCCGCCGATGAAGAGCACACCCGCGACGCGTCGGTGACGCGCCGGCGAGCCGGCGGAGCGTCGGCAGGCTGGGGAGCGATGCCGTGCCACAGAGGACCTTTCCAGGGACGAGGGCGGCGCGTCGGGGGAGCAGTGCCGCACGCTCGGTCTGATCGGGTGGTGCCTGGCCACGGTACGAAGCACGCTGATCACGATGAGGGTGCCATCGAGTGACGATGCGGTAACCGGCGCCCAAGCGGCGGCGAATGGCGCATTTGTCCTGTTGTTCGGCAGAGACGACGGTTCTGTGAGGGACCGGGCGGTCAGATACGTCTCCGGCGATGGGTAATCTGCGCCGGTTGGGCGCTTCCGTCGTGTGGGCGCTCGGGCGCGGTGACGGTGAGGTGGACCGGTGACGAGAGTGGTGCAGCGCGCGCTGGCCGGCTTGTTGTTGCTGGTCATAGCGGTTGTCTGCCACACGGCCATGTCGTCGTCGGCGTTGGCCCAGACTGCTCTCACGGTGCCGGTCCGCGCTCTACCTGCGATCACCGCGTCAGATTCGGCGGCCGTGCCCACCAGCACAGCACCGGTGGGCACAGCACCGGGGTCGGACGAGACGACATCCGTAGGCCGCTCGGCACGTTTCCCTGTGCCGGCCGCCGGTGGCGGACGAGTGATCGACACCGATCCGGGCGACGATGGTGGCCCGACCTGCCCGGTCTGGCACCACGCGCCCCCGCACGATTCGAGCGTTGCGGACTCGTCGCGGCCGGTGGGTCTCGGCGACGAATGCCCGCAGCCCGCCGGGCTCGGCGGGCTGCTCGCCTACCAGCCCCTGCCGGGCAGCGACGCGATCGCCGAGCTGGCGGCCGCTGGCCGTATCGCCGCCCCTCGTGGCGCAGAGGTCTGCCTGCTGCACTGCATCAGTCGGAGCTGATCAACCGGAGTTGACCGGCCGCAGCCGGGGAGTTCCACCGCAGCACCTCCACGGACCACGGTCCCGTGCCGTCGCCGCCTGAGAGCCCCTCCCACGAGGCCGTCGAGAGATCGACGGTGGCCGCGACCCAGCCACGCGCACGCGTTGGCCGTCCCGTCCCAATACGGACCTCCTTGATCCACTAGAGGGTGCTGCCATGCAGACCTACCGCGCCGATATCCGACGACAGATCGAGTGCCGGATTGGCTCAGCTCACTTCCACCAGGCCCGGCGCCTAACCCGGCCCGCCAGATCCCCCGGTACAACCCCCGGAGCGTCCGGAGTTCCGCGGTGAGGTTCGAGACGATGCGTTCCACCGCCCACGACCGACCGCGTCAGGTGGAGTCGGCGTCGTCGACGAGCTGCGGGGTCGGGCCCACCGAGCCGGCGTCGCTGTTCATCGTGTGCCTAGACGCCGACGTCGAGCCTGCGGCGTTGACCGGGACGAACACGCAAGACCTGGTCGAGCTGCGAACTGTTGGCTGCCGGGTCCCGTGGTTCACCGGCCGGACCACGGGTGAGTCAGCAACCATCGACTATGCGGTGGGGCAGCGCGGTGTCCGACATGTCGTGATCCTTGGGCATGTCCCCTGCGCCGCGCTGGAAGTGTGGTCGTCGAACACGAGGACTCAGGGTCTGCTCGCGGAACGCCGCGGACGCGATAGGCACGGCCAGGTGGTCCTGCGCCGTGGTGGGAGCCAGGCCCATGACACGCTCGGCGAGCGCGGCAAGACGCCCCGGCACCCGATCCGCCACCCGCCCCCGCGCCCTTGCGACGCCGGGCGCGGTCCGGACGACTGGGTGGAGCGGTCGGCGCAGTCACACCTGCTTGCCCAGCTGGATGCCGTGAAGAGCTACCCGGTGGTCCAGCGGGCCGTGGCCAGCCGCGGACTCGAGCTCCACGCCTGGCTGCACGGCCCGTCCGGCTCGGTGACCTGCGCAGACCGGACGACCATGACATTCGGTCCGCTGTGAGAGCCCCCGCCCGGCTTGCGTGGCCCCATCCGAAGCGGTCCTCACCGTGTCCACGACGGCACGCGCGATGGGGCGGGGGCCGCTGCGGGCGGCTCCCGTCACGGCCGTGGCACAACCCGGGGGTGCCGCGATGCTGACCACACCGTCGATACAGGAGCAGGAGCGCCGCCGCGACCAGCGGCGGCCGGGCCCGGCAGCTCGGGCGGCCTGGCGAATCGCCGCGGCCGGCGTCAGCGGGGTCGTGCTGTATTGGAGCTTCCCGCCGCGGACGTTGTGGTTCCTCGCCCCGCTGGCCGTCGCGGGTCTGTACCTGGCGCTGCGCCACTGTTCGATCCGGCTCGGCGGCGTGATCGGTCTCGTGTTCGGTGCGGGCTTCCTGCTTCCGTTGCTCGTGTGGACCGGGACCTATGTCGGGCCAGGGCCGTGGCTGGCGTTGGTCCTGTTGCAGAGCATGTTCTTCGCCGCGACCGGTGCGCTCGTCGCCGCGCTGTCCCGGCTCCCCGGTGCTGCGCTGTGGACGGCGGCGGCGTGGGTGGCCGGTGAGGCCGCCCGCACGCGGGTGCCTTTCGGCGGCTTCGGTTGGGGGCGGGCCGCGTTCGGCCAGGCCGATGGGCCGCTGCTGCCCGTGGCCGCGCTCGGCGGGGCTCCGCTGCTGTCGTTTGCGGTTGTCCTGACCGGCGCGGCCACGGCCGCGGCGCTGGTCGGCGTCGTACGCCGGCTACGTGCCACGCATCAACTCGGTCACCCTGATCTCCGGGTCGGCCCGCGGTCACCCGAGGGGTGGGCGGCGGTAGTCGGGGTGGCGGTGGTCCTGGCCCTCACGGCAAGCCCGCTGGCGTTGCCGCGACCGCTCGGAGTCAGCGAGGAGCTGACCGTCGCGGTCGTGCAGGGCAACGTGCCCCGGCTCGGTTTGGACTTCAACACCCAACGCCGGGCCGTGCTCGACAACCACCTCAACCAGACCCGCCGCCTGGCCGCCGACGTGCGCGCCGGCCGGACCCCACGCCCGGACCTGGTGATCTGGCCGGAGAACTCCTCCGATCTCGACCCGGTCCACGATCCGGCGGTGGCCCGAGAGATCTCCGAGGTCGTCGACGCGGTCGGCGCCCCGACCGTCATCGGCGCCGTCGTCCGAGTGCCCGGCGAGCCCGGGCCGCGTAATACCGCGCTGTTGTGGCAACCGGGGGCGGGCCTGGTCGACAGCTACGCGAAACGTCGTCTGCAGCCCTTCGGCGAGACGATGCCGCTGCGCGACCTGCTTCGCACGTTCACCCCGCTGGTCGACCGTGCCGGGAACTTCGTACCGGGCAGCGACGCCTCGCCCCTGATCTCCACTGTGGCGCCGATCGGCGTCGCGACATGCTATGAGATCGCTTTCGACGACACCGTGCGGGACACGATCTCCGCAGGGGCCCAGCTGCTCGCCGTGCCCTCCAACAACGCCACGTTCGGCCTGACGGAGATGACCTACCAGCAGCTGGCGATGTCGAGAGTTCGCGCGGTCGAACACGACCGGGCCGTGTTGGTGGCCGCGACCAGCGGGGTCAGCGCGGTCATCGCGCCCGACGGCGCAGTGCTCGCACGATCCGGGCAGTTCGAGCCGGCCGTACTGGTCGCGCGGGTCCGGTTGTCGACCACCACGACCCAGGCCACCCGGATCGGCCCGCTCATCGAGGCGACAATCGTGGCGGCGGCGCTCGGCGGGGCGGGAGTCGTCGGTGTGCGCCACCGGCGCAACCAACGCGACCCGGGCATATGAGGGCCAGGGCGACGATGACCACCGGGCCGCGACCTGTATTACGGCCTGGCCTGGCCTGGGCTGCGCCCCGGCCCGGGACCGACGTTGCCCCCGATACGGTCGTTGCGCGCTGGCCTCGGACACCGACGACGGCGGCCGGGCGGTCGGTCAGCGCCGTCGGCGGTGCCCGGCTGATCTGGCCTGCTATGCCGAGTTCGGGTCGACGTGGGTCGTGCTGACGCTGATGCGCTCCGGGCTGAGTCGAGTCACCGGCTGCAGGCCGGACCGCGTCCGCGCGCCCCGCTCATCGGTGCATCGTTGCTCCTGGCGATGGAGGTCCTGCTGGTCCTCGAGCGCTGACCGCGGCCCGCGGTCTCAGCGCGGGCCACGTCTGAGAACCATGGCCGCGGGCGTCTGGGCAGGCGCAACGCTATTCTACGGGCCGTAGTAAATTGGGAGGCGAGAGCCACGTCGACGACGGAAAGCACCCCCGACGCAGCGGCGCACCAGGATTCAGACGCGCGCAGCTTCGACATCGCAGTGGGCGGAATGACCTGCGCGGCATGCGCCGGTCGGGTGGAGCGACGCCTGAACAAGCTCGACGGAGTCCGGGCCACGGTCAACTACGCCACTGAGCGGGCTCGGGTGACGGGCCCGTCCGACCTCGACGCGGGCCTACTCTCGGAGGCCGTCGAGCGGGCCGGCTACGCGGTCCGCTCGGTCACCGACCTGTCCAAGCCCGTCGAGCGACCTATCATCGGCGGGCCGTCGGCGTCGGTGCGCGACCTGCGCCGTCGGCTGGCGGTGGCGGCGGTGCTGGCAATGCCGCTGGCCGACCTGTCGTTGGCGCTGTCGTTGTTCCCCGAGCTGCGCTTCGCCGGCTGGCAGTGGCTCTTCCTGGCCCTGGCGGCGCCGATGGTCACCTGGTGTGCGGCCCCGTTCCACCGGGCGGCGTGGAACGGTCTGCGAAACCGCTCGGCATCGATGGACTCGTTGGTGTCTCTCGGCGTGTTGGCCGCGACGGCGTGGTCGTTGTGGGTGATGCTGCGTGGCGGCGAGGTCGAGCCGGGGTTCGGCACCGGGTGGGCGGCGTTGACCCGCACCGATGACGCGCTCTACCTCGATGTCGCCGCGATCGTGGTGACGTTCCAGCTGGCCGGGCGCTACTTCGAGGCTCGGGCCAAGCAGCGGGCCGGTTCGGCGATGCGGACATTGCTGGCGTGGGGCGCGAAAGATGTGGAGATCGTCGGCCGTTCGGAACGACGCCCGGTCAGCGAGTTGCGGGTCGGTGACCGGTTCGTGGTCCGGCCCGGCGAGAAGCTCGCCACCGACGGGCAGGTCGTCGACGGAAGTTCGGCGGTGGACACCAGCGTGGTCACCGGTGAGTCGGTGCCGCGCGAGGTCGTGGTCGGTGACCATGTCATCGGCGGCACGGTCAACGTGGGCGGCGGTCTGACGGTGCAGGCCTCCCGCGTCGGGGCTGACACCCAGCTGGCCCGGATGGGTGAGCTGGTCGAACGGGCCCAGGAGGGCAAGGCCGCGATCCAGCGGCTGGCCGACCGGGTGTCGGCGGTGTTCGTGCCGGCGGTGGCGGTGCTGGCTGCCGCGACCCTGGCCGGCTGGTGGTTGCTGGGCCCGTCGGTGGCTGCGGCGGTCACCGCGGCGTTGGCGGTCCTGGTGGTCGCCTGCCCGTGCGCGCTCGGGTTGGCCACCCCCACCGCCGTGCTCGTAGGTACCGGCCGCGGCGCGCAGCTGGGAGTTTTTCTCAAGGGCGTCCAAGCGCTGGAATCGACCCGGCGCATCGACACCATCGTGTTCGACAAGACCGGGACCCTCACCGAGGGCCGGATGAGCCTGGTCGCGGTCCGGGCGGCCGCCGGCACGACCGAGGACGAGGTCCTGCTCGCGGCCGCGTCGGTCGAGCAGGTCTCCGAACATCCGATCGCCGCGGCGCTGGCCGGCGCGGTCGAGGACGGCCGCCGGTACCCGGTCACCGAGTTCGCCGCGCTGCCCGGGCTGGGAGCGCGCGGCCTCATCGAGGGCCGGACCGTCCTGGTGGGACGCGCCCGGATGCTGGCCGAGCACGGCCTGGCCCTGCCGGAGGACCTGCAGTCCCAGCGGGCGGCGCTGGAGGCCGACGGGTCGACGGTCGTCGCCGTCGGGTGGGACGGTCGGGTTCGCGGCCTGTGCGCGGTGTCCGACCAGGTGCGCGGCACCGCCCGGTCCGCAGTGGCGCAACTGCGCCGGCTCGGGCTGCGTCCGGTGATGCTCACCGGTGACAACCCGACCGCCGCGTCCGTGGTGGCCGCGCGGGTCGGGATCGACGAGGCCGACGTGATCGCCGAGGCGACCCCGCAGTCGAAGGTGCACACCGTGCAGGCGCTGCAGTCCGGGGGCCGCACCGTCGCGGTGGTGGGCGACGGCATCAACGACGCCGCGGCGCTGGCCACCGCCGATCTGGGCATTGCCGTCGGGCGCGGCACCGACGTCGCGATCGAGGCCGCCGACATCGTCCTCGGCCGCGACGACCTGCACGCGGTCGGGGACGCGATCGAGCTCGCCCGACGCACCCACCGCACGATCCGGGCCAACCTGATCTGGGCGTTCGGCTACAACACCGCCGCGCTCCCACTGGCCGTCGCGGGCCTGCTCAGCCCGCTGGTGGCCGGGCTGGCCATGGCGCTGTCCTCGGTGTTCGTGGTCTCCAACAGCCTGCGCCTGCGCCGCTTCACCCCGCCCCCGCCGCCGGAGGACACAGGCCCCACGCCTGCTCGTCCGGCTCCGGCATCGACGCCGTGAACCGCGCCGCGGTCGAGTCCCGACCGGCGCACCGCAGCGCGGCGGCGGTGCTGGCGCGCGGCTGGGTCCTGACCTGGACGGTCGCTGCGTGCGTGGTGGGGGCGGCGCTGGCGGTGTTCGGGCCGGACCTCGCGCGGGTCTACGGCTATCCCTCGCTGGGTGTCGTGCTCAACGTCGGGATGCCCGTGGCCCGGATGCTCGCGGTGGGGGCGGCGGTGGGCGCCGTGGCCGCGATGCTGCTGGCAACCATCTACGCGCCCGGCGCGCCACGCGGGGCGTTGTCACCGCGTGGCTACCGGAGCCTGCGGACCGCCCGCCTGGCGGCCCTGGTCTATGTCATCGCCGCGGCGGCCGTCGCGGTCCTGACCTTCGCCGAGACCGCCGGTGTCGGGCTCGGCGGCCTCCTGGGCCGACCCGCGGTGCTGATGGTCGGGTTGTGGTCGGTCGAGCCGGCGTTCGGTTGGCTCGTCTCTGCCGGGGCCCTCCTCGTCGTCGCGCTGTTCGCTGGCGCGGTCTTGACCTGGCGCGGTGCGGTCGGGCTGCTGGTGTGCACGCTGCTGGGTCTGGCCGTGCCGCCGCTGACTGCGGTCGCGAACTCCGAGCGCTCGCACGACTGGTACGGCGACTCCCTGACGCTGCACGTGCTCGCCGCGGTCATCTGGCTCGCCAGCACGGTGGCGGTCGCCGCGCAGGCGCGCCGTGGGCCGGTGACCGAGATGACGATGCGCCGGCACCGGATCGTCGCGGGCGCCTCGGCGGTCGTGGTGTTCGCCTCCGGGGCCGTGCCCAGCGCGCTGGCCGCGCCACCCGCCCAGCTGCTTTCCTCAGGGTTCGGGCAGCTCGTGGTACTCAGCGCGGTGGCGTTGTGTGCGGCCACCGCGCTGGCGCGTCGTCGCCCACCGGGCTCGGGCCCGGCCCGAGTACTGCAGTTCCTCGCGCTCGAGGCGGGCCTGCTGGCGTTCGCGGCCGCGGCCGGGACAGCGATGAGCCGCCTGCTGCCTCCCGACCAGGGCATGAGCACCGACCCGCTGGTCTTCCTGCTCGGTTACGGCCTTCCACCGCAACTCGGCCTGGTCGAACTGGCCCTGTGGTGGCGGATCGACCTGATCTTCGCCCCGCTGGCCGTGCTCGGCGCCGCCGGCTACCTGATCGGGGTCCGCCGCCTACGGCGCGGGGGCGGCACCTGGCCCTGGCCGCGGACCGTGGCCTGGTGTGCCGGGTGCCTCACCGTGCTGGTGGCCACCTCGTCCGGGATCGGCAGCTACGCCACGGCAGTGTTCAGCGTGCACATGGCCGGCCACGCCCTCCTGGCCACCGTGGCACCGGCGCTGCTGGTGCTCGGACACCCACTGTCGCTGGTTCGGGCCTGCGCCCGACCGGCGACCGCCGAACGGGTCTCCGCGCTCGCCGACGCCGGACCGATGCGCACCATGCGGAACCCGGCTGTGGCCTGGCTGATCGCCGCCGTCGCGCTGTTCGGGATGTATGCCACCGGGCTGTTCGACGCGATCGTGCTCGAACACTGGTCCCACCCACTGATGACCGCACTCGCGCTCGGCAGCGGTCTGATCCTTTTCCGGTCGGTTATCGGCCACTCGCCGACCGGGGCGCAGCGGCCCGCGCTGGTTCGGCTCGGTGGCCTGTTCGCGATCGCCATGCTGCACGCCGGGTTCTCAGTGTGGCTGCTCGGCCTCTCGACCCCGCTCGCCGAACCGTTCTACGCCGCGCTCAACCTGACCTATGTACCCGGCTTGGTCGTCGACCAGCGGTTCGGCGCCATCCTGGCCTGGATCGTCAGTGACGTGGCGATGGTGGCCGTAGCCGTGGCCGTGATCCGTAGTTGGTGGCAGGAGACCGACGCCGAGCCCGCGGCGTCCCCGCAACGCCTGCACGAACGGACATGAATCACCGGTAGGCCACCTACCTCGCGCCATCCCTGCCACCGCTATCAGCCCCCGGGCGTCGCAGCCAGGAAGAGGTAGGCCGAACCGACCGCGGCGACCGTCAGCGCTGAACGGTGGCCGGGACTGGCCCCATCAACTCCGCTTCTTCAGGCCGTGACGAGGGACAGCTGGCCGCTGTGTATGCGCGGCCGCCGCTCCTCGTCCCGTCAAAGTGCAGATATGCGCATGCTGCTATATATTGGCCGGCATGGTGGGCGAGAAGCACGGTCACGGACACGGGCGGGGGATGTCGGCCGATGCCGATCGCCGGTGGCTGTCGATCGCGCTCGTTCTCATCGTCGGGTTCATGGTGGTCGAATTCGTGATCGGTCTGGTGGCCGGTTCGTTGGCGTTGATCACCGACTCGGCGCATATGCTGACCGACGCCGCGTCGATCGTGCTTGCGTTGGTGGCGATCCGGTTGGCCGCGCGGCCGGCTCGAGGTGGGTACACGTTTGGGCTGCGTCGGGCGGAGATCTTGTCCGCACAGGTCAACGGCATCACCCTGCTCCTGCTGGCGGCATGGTTCGTCTACGAGGGCATCCAGCGGCTGATCGAGCCGCCGGAGGTGGCCGGTGGCCTGGTGCTGGTCACCGCCCTGGTCGGGATTGTGGTGAACCTGGCCGCGACCTGGGCGATCTCGAAGGCCAACCGGACGAGCCTGGCGGTTGAGGGCGCCTTCCAGCACATCCTCAACGACCTATTCGCGTTCATCGCGACCGCGATCGCCGGGCTGGTGGTCCTGCTGACCGGTTTCGCCCGGGCCGACGCGATCGCCGCCCTGGTCGTGGCCGCGCTGATGCTCAAGGCCGGATGGGGGCTGGTGCGCGACTCGGGCCGGGTGTTCCTGGAGGCCTCACCCCGCGGGATCGATCCGGACGCCGTCGGCGCCGAACTCGCCTCCCTGCCCGGGGTCACCCAGGTCCACGACCTGCACATCTGGGAGATCACCTCTGGTCAGACGGCGCTCTCGGCGCACGTGCTCGTCGAGAGCGCCGCGGACTGTCACGAGGCCCGTGAGCGCGTCGAACGGGTCCTGCGCGATCAGCAGGAGGTCACCCACACCACCCTGCAGGTCGACCACGACGACCCCAGCGACCAGGATCATTGCGTCGAGCCGCACGGTCCGGTCCATCGGGGCGCCCAGGGGCCCGCCCCTCCAACCTCGCTGTGACGCCCGGATCGCTCGGCCCGAACCCGCTCGGCATCCCGAGCCGGGGTGATAGGCCCGATGCACTGCTACATCCCCGCCATCGAGGCCATTCCGTTGGCCGACGCCGTCTGCGCCAGGAACATGTAGGCCATCCCCACGGACATGGCCGTCAGACTCGCCCGGACCGACAGGTCGTGCCGGCCCCCGTCGACGGTTCCGGCTCGCGTGCGCGCTCGTACCTCGCCGGCGAGGATGAGGGAAATCCGGGCCGGTGCCGCTCGAGACTGGAGAGTCGGCGGCGGATGTGTCGGTGGGTCGACCTCCCCGAGCCCCCGATGTTCGAGCACGGCACCGAACCGGCCGCTCGCCCAGCCGAGAGCCTGCCCGGCGAACCACACCGCGGCGGCCGCAGCGACCCAGGGCAGGCCGATCTCCATCAGTGCGAACATGATCGCCATCCAAACCAGGTCGGCCACGTTGAGCAGCCACAGCACGCCGATCCGATTGCGTTGCAGCAGGCTCACCAGCAGCGCAGCGGCCACCAGCACAGCCACCGCGGCGAACACCGCCACGCCGGCCCGGGCCGGGATCTGCAGGGCGTCTCCGGGTAGGTACATCGTCACCATCGCGGCGGCCATCAGGATATGGAGCAGGTGCCAGAGCCGGTGACGTCGCACCATCACCGCGGCGTGCCACACGTGCACGCCCAGAACGAGCACGAACGCGGCGGCCGCGAGCAGGCCCACCGGCGCAGGGATCCACGAGGTCGTCATCACCCTGTCCTTCCACGCGCCCGGCCGCGGCCTCTGCCGCGGTTCCCACCCTCCTCGGCTCTACGCACTGTAGAAGAATAGGGTGGGTGCCGGGCCACCGCATCGCGGTCACACGAACCGGGTCGTGAGGGCAGAGAGGGGCGCGCGCATCGTGAGTAGTGCTGCTGGGTTTCCGATGACGATGCCGCCGGCCGACCCCCCGCCGATGACCATGTCGACGTTGCTCACCAGCTGGACCTTCGATCCGGCGATGCTGATCCCGCTCGCCGTTGCCGCCGGGTTGTACTTGTGGGGAGTGCGGGTGCTGCGCCGCCGCGGGGTCGCGTGGCCGACCCGCAGGATCGTCTACTGGTTCCTCGGTCTCGCCGTGATCTTCGTGGGCGTGTCCTCCTCGCTCGGGGTCTACGACCGCGCACTGTTTACGGTGCCCGCCATCCAGCACATGCTGCTGCAGATGATCGCCCCGGTCGGTCTGGTCCTCGGGGCGCCCACCAGCCTCGCTCTGCGAACGCTGCCCAAGGCCTGGCGCCGCCGGATCCTCGCGGTGCTGCACAGCCCGCCGGTACGTCTCATGTCGCACCCGGCGATGGCGTTCGCCTTGTTCGCGATCACCCAGTTCGTTTTCTACTACACACCGATCTACGAGGGCTCGCTGACCAACGTGTGGGTGCACGACATCATGCACCTGCACTTCGTGTTGACCGGGTTCCTCTTCTACTGGGCCCTGCTCAGTATTGATCCGACCCCGCACCGGGTGCGGTTCAGCTTCCGGCTGTTGCTGATCATCGGCATGGGCCCCGTGCACATCCTGCTCGGAATCCCGATCATGATGAGCAAGAGCTTGTTCGCCGAGGACTTCTACCGCAGCCTCGCCCGGGACTGGGGCCCATCGCTACTCGAGGACCAGCACATCGGCGGGGCCATCCTCTGGGGATTCGGTGACATCTCCGCCATCGCGCTCATCGGGGCCTTCATCCTGCAATGGTTCCGCTCCGATGAGCGCCTGGCTATTCGCACCGACCGGCAGCTGGACCGCCTCTACGGTGACGGTGCGACGCTGCGGCCGTGGTGGTTGACCGACAACAACGCAGACACCCCCGACGTGCTGGGCCCCCAACGCGACGGCTCCTGAACCCCACCCACCCCGGGGCCCCTCAGATGCCGGCTGTGAGTGCTCGTGTCGCCCCGGGGTGTGGCCGGTGCCGAGTCGCTGAGGTAGCGTCGCAGCACGAGTTCTACCGATCGTAGTAGGCGGTGACGGTGAGCCTGACGCTGTGGCGCGTGAGCCGGCCGATGCTGGTGGCTATGGGGCTCAGCCTTGCCGTTTGCCTGCTGCTCGCCCACGCCGCGATGGCCAGCAATGGTGAGGGCGCCGCGAGCGCCGCGCCGGTCGGCTCGGTTGCGCTGGTGGCCCAGGAGGCCTCGGCCCCGGGCCCTGTCTTGCCGGAGGGGCCGGGGCCATCGAACTCGCAGTGGGGTCATAGCCCGCTGGCTGCTGACGCCGGGCGCGCACCGGCCGTCGGCGCGACCGGCATGGTCGACGACGCGGTCTCGCCCCTGTCCGGGTTGGCCGGGCTCTCAGCCGACGTCGTCGACCGATCCGGTCCGCGCGGCGGGGATGTCCCTGCGTCGGGGGTTCGACAGTTCGCCCGGTACGGGGTGGGGCTGTTGTTGACCTTGGGTGTCCTCAGAAGGTGATCAGGCGCTAGGTGGTCGGGGCGGTGTGTCCCGACCTGCACGACCGCTCCTGTGGCGGCGGGGCCCCCTTGACCGCCCGCCACGGACGTTTCGCCCGATGCATCGACCGACAGCGGCGCTCGCCCGCTGGTTCCGGAGAGGCCACACCATGACCAGTTCGACCTGCGGAGTGCCGCGGTGACCGCGGTAGCTCCCAAGCCCATCACCACCCGACCCCACGCGGCCCGACGGTCCGGCAAGGGATCGACGCTGCTCAAGATGCTGCGGACGACAGACCCCAAGGACATTGCGATCCTGTACCTGGTCACGTCGTTCGGGTTCTTCCTGGCCGGCGGTGCCATGGCACTGCTGATGCGCGGCGAGCTCGCCCGTCCGGAGCTGCAGTTCCTCTCGACCGAGCAGTACAACCAGCTGTTCACGATGCACGGCACGATCATGCTGCTGCTCTACGCGACGCCGATCCTGTTCGGGTTCGCGAACTACATCGTGCCGCTGCAGATCGGCGCCCCCGACGTCGCGTTCCCGCGGCTCAACGCCTTCTCCTACTGGCTGTTCCTGTTCGGCGGGCTCACCGTCGTCTCCGGCTTCCTGACCCCCGGCGGCGCCGCGGACTTCGGCTGGTTCGCCTACACCCCGCTCTCCGACGCGATCCACTCGCCCGGCCCGGGCGCCGACCTCTGGGCGATCGGACTGATCGTGTCCGGTCTGGGCACGATCCTCGGCGGCGTCAACTTCGTGACGACGATCGTCTGCATGCGCGCGCCGGGCATGACGATGTTCCGGATGCCGATCTTCACCTGGAACATCTTCATCACCGCGCTGCTGATCCTGATCGCGTTCCCGATTCTCACCGCCGCCCTGTTCGGGCTGCTGGCCGACCGCCAGCTGGGCGCGCACGTGTTCGACCCG
>NZ_JADQDD010000290.1 GCF_019263595.1 Pseudonocardia sp. KRD291
GCGGCCGCCCCGGGTTCCTGCCGGGCAGGCATGTCATTTGGGGAGACGAGGTCGTCGGCGGCCCCGGACGGCGGGTCGCCGGGGACCGCGTCGGAGAGGAGAGGGTGCCCCGGGGTCGCGGCATCGGAGCCGGGCTCCCCGGCCGGGAGGTCGTCGGCGACCGGCAGCGGCTCGGCGGTACCGGGGCCCTCGGGACCCGGACGACCGCCGGGGGAGAACAGCCCCTCGTCGGCGCGGTCGGGTGCCGCGTCCGGCCCGGGTGCCTCCGGACCCGCGGGCCGCGGCCCGGTCTCCGGAGCGGAGACCCCGGCCCGCATCACGAGGTCGACCAGCGACCCCGGGACGACCGGGATCCGGCCGGTCCGGATCCCCTCGGCGAGCTCGGCGGGATCCTGCTCCGGGCGGTCGTCGGGACCCGGCTGGCCGGGCGGCGACGTCATGCCTGCTGCGACGGTCGGCTGCTCATAACGATCCGATTATCGAGGTCCCCGCGACGGCGGCGTGGACCGGGTCGCGCTGCCGTTCGACGATCTGCCGTCGTCGCTGGTCCGGGACCCCGACCCGGTACCGGAGACGCCTCCGGCCGACGTCGCGCCGTCGTCGTCCGACCGGCCGTCCGCGGCGCTGTCACCCGACCTGGTGAACGACCGTCCGTTACCGGTGGGGCCGGCGGACCGGTCCCGGAACGGCAGCACGCCGATCGAGGCGACGGTGAACGGCGGGATGGTGCCGATCGTCGTCCGCACGTTCGGGTCGTCGTCGTCGGAGATGTCGCGGACCGGGGCGATCCGGAGCCTGCCGGTGAGCGGGTCGTCGCCGTCCGCCCCGGAGCCGTCCGCCCCGGAGCCGTCGGCCCCGGAGCTGTCGGCCCCGGACCCGGAGGCGTCGTGGCCGACACGGCCGAGGGGCTCGTACCCGCCGGTGACCGGCTCCCGGTCGAGCTCGCCGCCCAGTACCCCACGCAGGCGGGCCAGCTCCGCGCGGACCTCGTCGCGCAGGCCGGCGAGCCGTCCGACGTCGCGGGAGGCGTCGGCGCGCTGCTCCCGGACCGCCTCCTCGGCGTGGCGCATCAGGTCCGCGGCCCGGCGCTCGGCGCCCGCGCGTTCCTCGGCGGCGGCACGCTCGGCCTCGTCCCGGATCCGCTGCGCCTCACGTTCGGCGGTCGCGATCCGGTCGTCGACGTCGCGCTGGCGGGCGTCCAGCGAGGCCGCGCGGGCGGTGAACTCGTGGTCCAGGGTGGCGGCCCGCCCGAGCAGCGCCTGCTCGGTCTGGCGACGCTGTTGCTCGACCTCGGCCCGGGCGGTCTCCACCAGGGCAGCGGCCTCGGTGGCGGCCTTCTCCCGCAGGTCGGAGGCCTCCCGTTCGGCGGCCTGCAGGACCCGCTCGACCCGGACCCCGAAGCTGCGCTCGTCGCCGGCCGTCGACGCGGCAGCGCCGTCCTGCAGCCGCCGCAGCTGTGACCGGGTCGCGCCGAGAGCGGCCTCGGCGGCGTCGGCGCGCCGGATCTCGTCCCCGATCCGGCGGTCCAGCTCCTCCAGGCGGGCGTCGACCTGCGCCCGGTCGTAGCCGCGCAGCACGACCGCGAACCACGCACCCGCGCCGCGTTCGCCGCGCTCGGGCGTCGGGTCCGGAACCGGCACCGGGCGGCTCAGGGAGTGCCGGGACAACGCCTCGGCGTCGTTACCGGACAGGTGGTCGTGTGCGTCCATCTGCTCCGCCTTTGCCGGACGGGGTGACATTGCGTGCAAGTTTACCCCCATTAGGGTGGACCGCTTTTCGGCCGTATGGAGTGAACGAGTGAGTCGGCAACGGGTTACCGATACATACCGTGATGTTCGTCAGATCAGCCAAGCTGCCGTGTCCGGCGGGAGCCGCCCGTCCGGCGCCGGCCCGCTGGTGAACAGGACGTCGCCCGGCGGCAGCGGTACCGGCTCCGGGGACGTGTTGAGCGCGCACACCAAGGTCGACCCGCCCCGGCGGAAGGCCAGGCAGCCGGGCGGGGCACCGAACCACTCGACGTCGTCGTGGCCGGCGCAGGCGAGGAAACCGGGGTGCTCGCGGCGCAGCTCCAGGGCCCGCCGGTGCAGCGACAGGGTCGAGCCGGAGTCCTCGAGCTGCTCGGTGGCCACGTCCCAGGCCAGCAGCGCCCGCGGGGCGTCGGGCCCGTCCGGAGCCGGGTCCACCGGTCCCAGCTCGTCGCCGGCGTCGAACAGGACCGCGCCGGGCAGGGCGAGCAGAACCGTGGTCAGGGCCAGTGCCCGGTGCGGGCCGCCGAGGCGTCGTGCCGGCCGCGGTCCGGCCGGGTGGGCGGCCGTCCACGCGGGCGTACCGCCGGCGGCCCGGACGGCGACCAGCGAGTGGTCGACGAGCGTCCGGATCGTCGCGGCGTCGAACGGGCAGTGGGCGAGGTCGGTCCGCACGGCGAGGTGCAGCTCTCCGTCGGCGCCGTAGCGGGCGAACCGCGCCGGGTCGGCCACATCGACCCCGGCGATCGCCACCCGGTCCGGGTGGTGGTCGAGCTCGGCGCGGATCGTCCGGAGCACCTCGTGCCCGACGGCGTGGTCCACGCGCGGGTCGTCGGGCCCGGCGAGCGGCCCGCGGGCGGCGGGGCGCGGGTCGTCGGCCCATCCGTCCGGCCCGTGCAGGGCGTGCGGGAGATCGATCCGCAGGCCGTCCACGCCGCGTTCCATCCAGGACCGCAGGACCCGGTCGGTCTCCGCCCAGACCTCCGGGTTCGCCCAGTTCAGATCCGGGCGGCCGGTCCCGGGCAGGTGCAGGTACCACTCGCCGCCGGTCGCCCCGGCGTCACCGTCGCCGTGCCCGGGTCCGGTGCGGACCTGCGGGGCCCGGTCGGGAGTGGGCAGCCGGGTCCAGGCCGGGCCTCCGTCGAGGGCGTGCCAGTTGGTCGGCGGCTCGCCCCCGCCCGGTCCGCGGCCGGGCCGGAACAGGTACCGCTCGCGCTCGGCGCTGCCCGCGGGCGCCGCGACGGCGTCGAGGAACCAGTCGTGACCGGTCCCGGTGTGTCCGGCGTCGAGGTCGACCAGGACGCGGAGCCCGGCCCGGTGGGCCTCGTCGAGCAGGGCGTCCCAGGGACCGGCCGGGCCGTGGCCGCGGCCGGACAGTGCAGCGGCCGGACCCAGGCACAGCGCGTCGACGCCGAGCAGCTCCAGATAACCCAGCCGGTCCCGGACGCCGTCGAGGTCGCCGGTGCCGTCACCGTCGGAGTCGCAGAACGCGCGTACGTCGATCCCGTACACGACCGCGTTCCGCCACCAGTTCACGGACAGTCATGATGCCATCCGTACGGGGGGAGATCAGAAGTCGGAGTTGACCATACTGGCCGCCGCGTACTGCAGGTAGTGCCACAGCTGCGCACGGTGCTGTTCGTCGAGGTCAGCCTCGTCCACGGCGACCTTCATGCACCGCAGCCATGCGTCGCGCTCGATCGGTCCGACCTTGAACGGCATGTGCCGCATTCGTAACCGAGGGTGACCACGCTGGTCCGAGTAGGTCCGGGGGCCACCCCAGTACTGCTCCAGGAACATCCGGAGCCGGACCTCGGCCGGGCCGAGGTCCGGCTCCGGGTAGAGCGGGCGCAGGATCTCGTCCTCGGCGACCTGCTCGTAGAAGCGGTGCACGATCTTGTGGAAGACCGGGGCGCCGCCGACCTCGGCGTAGAAGTTCTGCGGAGCACTCACGGGGCCATCGTGGCGCATCGCCCGCGGCACGGCAGGACCCGGGCGTCGACGCGGCGCCGCACGCCCGGATCACGGCCTCGGTTCGGCGGTCTCGGTCGTCGCGCGGGGGTAGACCGTCGGGCGGGGGACGCCGTGGTCGTCGAACGCGTCGGTGATGGCCGCGTTGAGCGCCCGCTGCACCGCCCACTGCTTTCCCGGGTGCACGCGGACCGTGATGCGCAACACCACTCCCTCCGATGTGATCCTCTCCACACCGAGCACTTCGGGGGCCTCCAGCACGTCCGCGGAGACGTCGTCCTGGGCCACGCGCTGCACCGCGGTGGTACCGGCGAGCTCGGTGGCCTCCTCCATGTCCGCACTGTGCGCGAGCGGCAGGTCGATCACCGCCACGGCGTAGCCCTGGCTCTTGTTACCCACCCGCAGGATCTCGCCGTTGCGGACGTACCAGACGGTGCCCTGGATGTCGCGGACCGTGGTGATCCGCAGGCCGACCGCCTCGACGGTGCCGTTGGCCTCCCCGAGGTCGACGATGTCGCCGACGCCGTACTGGTCCTCAAGCAGCATGAACATGCCGGAGAGGAAGTCGCGCACGAGGTTCTGCGCGCCGAAACCGATCGCGATGCCCAGCACCCCGGCCGAGGCCAGGATCGGCGCCAGCGCGACGCCGAACTCGGCGAGCACCATCACGAACGCGACCAGCAGCACCACGGCCGAGGTGATCGACCGCAGCACCGAGCCGATCGTCAGCGCCCGCTGCGCGCGTCGCTGGGTGATCAGCGGTGACGCGGCCGTGCGCAACCGCTTCGGCGCGCGACCGAGCAGCCTGGTCATCGCCCCGTTCGTCGCGCCCTCGACCAGCCGGTTGATCGCCCGGTGCGCCAGCCACCGCACGAGGACGGCCACGATCACGATGAACGCGATGGTGATCGCCTTGTCCATGATCGTGTCTGCGGAGCGGGACAGGAAGTCGTTGTGGGTGTAGCGGTAGAAGGTCGCGCACCAGGATCCGGCGTCGGTCGCGCAGGCGGGCTGCCCGATGACCGGGGCCGGCGGGATCAGGTCCTGGATCGGGAGGGTCATGTCAGCTCCAGTCCGGTGCGGGCGGCCAGGAACGCCACCGTGTCCACCGACAGCGCGACGCTGCGCGAGATCGACCGTGCGCCGTGCCCGACGTCGGTCTCGCGGCGCAGCAGGACCGGGTGCGTCACGGGGTCACCGGTGGTGGCCCCCTGCAGCGCGGCGCACATCTTCCGGGCGTGGCAGGGGTCGACCCGGGAGTCGGAGTCGAACACGGTGAACAGCACGGCCGGATAGTCCGTACCGGCCGTGACGTGGTGATACGGCGAGTAGGACAGCAGCCAGCCGAGCTCGTCGGGGTCGGAGGCGGTGCCGTACTCCTCGTTCCAGGTGCGGCCCAGCGAGAACCTCTCGTAGCGGACCATGTCCAGCAACGGGGCCGAGCAGGCCACCGCGCGGTAGAGGTCGGGGCGCTGCGTGAGCGCGGCGCCGACCAGCAGCCCGCCGTTGGAGCCGCCGGAGATCGCGAGGCGCTCCGGCGTGGTGGTGCCGTCGGCGATCAGCGTCTCGGCCGCGGCGTGCAGGTCGTCGAACACGTTCTGCTTGGACCCGCGCTTGCCGGCCCGGTGCCAGGCCTCGCCCTCCTCGCCGCCGCCGCGCAGCGAGACGAGCACGTAGGCGCCGCCGGCAGCGGCCCAGGCCAGCGCGGTGGCGTTGTAGGCGGGTTCGCGGCTGATCCCGAACCCGCCGTAGCCGGTCATCAGCACCGGCAGCGGCGCTCCCGTCCCGGGGGACCCCTGACCCGCAGCCGGGGTGACGACGAACATCCGCACCGTCGTCCCGTCGGCGCTGCGGAACTCGCGTTGCTCGGTACGCACGTCCGGGACCTCGACGCGGCCCGGGCTGGGGGTGTCGAGCACCAGCGCGCCGGTGCGGTCGCCGCGGTGCACGGCGGGCGGGGTGACCAGGTCGGTCCAGCCGACCCAGAGCGACCCCCACAGCTCCGCGGTGTCGCGGTCGGGCACCGACAGGCCGGTCAGCGACCCCGGCCCGGGCAGTGTGACGGTGCCGCGGGGGCTGCCGTCGAGCGCGTGCAGCGCCACCTCGCCGACGGCGTGCCGGGCCCGGGCCAGCACCAGCAGCGGCTCGTCGCCCAAACCCGTCGGCGGCTCCAGGTAGCGCACACCCTCGAGCACCGACTCCGGGTCCTCGGCGACCAGCTCGCGCCAGTGCTCGCGGCCGGGGCTGCGCGGGTCGGTGACGACCAGGCGCCAGCGCGGGGCGCCGTCGGTGGTCAGGGCGTAGAGACGGCCGTCGCGTTCGACCCACATCGAGGCCTGCACGTCGTCGGCCTGGGTGAGGATCGAGGTCAGCTCGGGGACGGGCGCGTCACCGTCGAGCTCGGCGATCCAGACCGAGTCCTTCCGCGCGGTGCCGACGTTCGCGCCGACGATCAGCCAACGCCCGTCGCGGGACAGGCTCACGCCGTAGTAGTTGTGGTGCTCGTAGAGCCCGGGGCCGGTGACGAGCTCGTCCGTCGCCGGGTCGGTGCCGACGCGGTGGCGCCAGACGCGGCGGTGGAAGTCCTGTTCGCCGGTGGGCACCTCGTCCGGGGCGACCTTGCGGACGTAGAAGAACTCCGCGCCGCCCTCGCGCCAGGCGATCGAGGAGTAGCGGCAGCGGTCGATCGGGCCCTCGACCGGCGCCCCGTCGGCGACGTCGAGGACGTGCAGCACCGACTGCTCGTCGCCACCGACCGAGAGCTGGTAGGCCAGCCGCCGCCCCTCCAGGTCCGGGACCCAGGAGTCCAACGTGGTGAGCCCGGACGGGTCGATCGCCATCGGGTCGAGCAGCACCCGCTCCGGACCGGTGCCGGGGCCGTCCGGGCCGGCATCGCGGACGTGCACGACGGCGTGCTCGCCGCCGGGGTCGCGGCGGGCGAAGAACCGCCGTCCGGCCCGCCACAACGGCACCGACACCGCACCCGCGGAGAGCAGCTGCTCCAGCCGGGCGCCGAGGGCGTCGCGGCCGGGCAGCGCGTCCAGGTGCGCGCGGGCCAGGTCGTCCTGGGCCGCCGACCAGGTCACGGTGGACGGGTCGTCCGGGTCCTCGAGCCACCGGTAGGGGTCCGGGACGCCGTGTCCGTGCAGGTCATCGACCAGGTCGAGCCGCTGTGCACCGGGATAGCGCGGGGCGGGGTTCTCGGGGGGCGCGCTCACGTGGCGCGAGACTACGTCACCCGATCCGGACTCCGGCGCGGGTGCGGGCGGAGGCTCGCGCCCCGGCCGGGTACGGACTTCTCGCCCGATCAGGAGCGGAGCAGGGCACCGTCCGGGGTCAGGTGCGCGGGCACCGACCAGGATGCGGGCAGGTCCGGCGACGGCTCCGGGGCGCCGACCACGGTGTGGACCGGCACCACGCCGGCCCACGCCGCGTCCGCCTCGACGTCCTCGGCGTCGTCCGACGGAGGGCCGGTGCGGATCTTCACGCTGGCCTCGGTGAGGTCGAGGGCGAACACGGCGGTGGCCGCGAGCTCGCGCCTGTTCGGGCGCCGCGCGTGGTCCCAGGCCCCCGGCGTGAGGTGCTCGACGACGACGCGCAGCGCCTCCCACCGCTGCGTCTCGTCGGTGACCCGGCGCGCGGTCCCGTGCACGACGGCGCTGCGGTAGTTCATCGAGAAGTGCATGACGGCGCGGGCGTGCACCACGCCGTCGAGGTGGGTGACCGTGACGCAGGCCGGGAACGCGTCACCGCGCAGGTACCGGGCGCCGGCGGATCCGTGCAGGTAGAGCACGTCGCCGTCGCGTCCGTAGGCGGTGGGCAGCACGACCGGTGCGCCGTCGGCGACGAAGCCGAGGTGGCAGATCAGCCCGGCGTCGAGCACGTCGTGCAGGTCGGAG
>NZ_JADQDD010000291.1 GCF_019263595.1 Pseudonocardia sp. KRD291
CGTACACCCGATCGGTCCCTATCGGAGCAGCACTGCCGACCCGACCGCTACTGTGCGTACTCGTGGACACCTGCGACTCCTCCGAGCGAGCCGGCCCCGCCGGGGTCGAGCCGGTGTCCGGCCCGCAGTTCCCCGCGGGGGCCGCCGGGGCCGGGGGCTGGACGGCCACCGCGCTGCCCGGCACCGCGCCGTCGTCGCCGTCGGTCCCGCTCGTCGCCACCGGGACCGCGGCGCCCGCCCCGCAGGGGCCCGGGCGCCCGGACCGCACCCGCGAGCTTCTCGCGGTCGACCGCGACCACGTCTGGCACCCCTACGCGCCGATGCCGGGGACCGCACGGCCGATCGTCGTCGAGTCCGCGTCCGGGGTCCGGCTGCGCACCGCGGACGGCCGCGAGCTCGTCGACGGCATGTCGTCCTGGTGGTCGGCGATCCACGGCTACCAGCACCCGGTGCTCGACGCGGCCGTGCGCGAGCAGCTCGGACGGATGAGCCACGTGATGTTCGGCGGGCTGACCCACGGGCCCGCGGTGGACCTGGCCCGGCTGCTCGTCGAGGTCACCCCGGAGGAGTGCCAGCACGTGTTCCTGGCCGACTCCGGGTCGGTGTCGGTCGAGGTCGCGATCAAGATGTGCCTGCAGTACTGGCGTTCGCGGGGACGTCCCGCCAAGCACCGCCTGATGACCTGGCGGGGCGGCTACCACGGCGACACGTTCGGCGCGATGAGCGTGTGCGACCCGGACGGCGGCATGCACTCGCTGTGGAGCGACGTGCTGCCGCAGCAGGTCTTCGCCGACCCGCCGCCGAACTCCTTCTCCCACGACTACGTCGCGCACCTCGCCGAGCTCGTCGAGACCCACGCCGACGAGCTGGCCGCGGTGATCGTCGAGCCGGTCGTGCAGGGCGCCGGCGGGATGCGCTTCCACGACCCGCGCTACCTGCACGTGCTGCGCGAGCTCTGCCACACCCACGACGTGCTGCTGGTCTTCGACGAGATCGCGACCGGGTTCGGGCGCACCGGGGAGCTGTTCGGCGCCGACCACGCCGGCATCAGTCCGGACGTGATGTGCGTGGGCAAGGCGTTGACCGGCGGGTACCTGACGATGGCCGCGACGCTGTGCAGCTCCCGCGTCGCCGACGGCATCACCGACGGGCAGGCGGGCGTGCTCATGCACGGGCCCACGTTCATGGGCAACCCGATGGCCGCGGCCGTCGCGCACGCGTCGGTGTCGCTGCTGCTCGAACGGGACTGGCGGCGCGAGGTGAAGGCGATCGCCGCGGCCCTGCGCGCCGGGCTCACCCCGGCCCGGGCACTGCCCGGGGTGCGTGAGGTCCGCATCCTCGGCGCCATCGGGGTGATCGAGCTCGACCACGAGGTGGACGTCACCGCGGCCACGTCGGCGGCGGTGGTGGCCGGGGTGTGGCTGCGTCCGTTCCGCAACCTCGTCTACGCGATGCCGCCGTTCGTGAGCACCCGCGAGGACATCGCGATGATCACTGCCGGTATGCGGGCGGCCGCCCTCGCCGGGTAGCTCCCACACGCCGCACGCCGACCGCCACCACCCGCACGTGTGATCCACAACGTGACGTCGGTCACGTTTCCGCGGAGTGAACGAGGCTGACCGGCGGATATCGCCCAGGTCGGCCGGACGATGAGAGACGCTCTCATCCTGGTCGGGTTCCGTGAAGATCAACGACCGCACTGTCGCGTTCGCCCCCCACGACCGTCCGTCACGGAGGACACCCCCAGTGCAACCCTCGAGAAAAACGATTACCGGGACCTCGACCCGCACCTACCAGGACGAGCACTCCCCGACCGAGTCCGGGCAGGGCGAGCACTCGCCGCCGCCGGCCGGCCTGCGCTCCTGCTTCCCGCACGCCCGGGCGGACCTGTCCGCCTCGCTCGTCGTGTTCCTCGTGGCCGTCCCGCTCTCGCTCGGCATCGCCGTCGCCTCGGGCGCCCCCATCCTCGCCGGGCTCGTCGCCGCCGTCGTCGGTGCCATCGTGGCCGGCCTCCTCGGCGGGTCGCCGATGCAGGTCAGCGGCCCCGCGGCCGGTTTGACCGTGGTGGTCGCCGAGCTCATCGACCGATTCGGTTGGCAGGTCACCTGCCTGATCACCGCCGGCGCCGGCGTCATCCAGATCGTCTTCGGCATGAGCCGCCTGGCCCGGTTCGCCCAGGCGATCCCGCCCTCGGTGGTGCACGGCATGCTCGCCGGTATCGGCGTGACGATCGCCCTCGCCCAGCTCAACGTCGTCTTCGGCGGCGAGTCGCAGACCGCCGCACTGGAGAGCCTCGCCGCGCTGCCCGGCAGCATCATCGGGGCGTCGTGGCCGACCCTGCTGGTCGGCGCGCTGGCGATCGCGGTGATGCTCGCGTGGCCGAAGCTGCCCGCCCGCGCCCGGGTCGTCCCCGGAGCGCTGGTCGCCGTGGTGCTCGCCACCGTCGTCGCGCTCGCCTTCCCCGAGGTCACCCGCGTCCAGCTGGGTGGCTCGCTGCTCGACGCGATCGCCCTGCCGGTACTGCCCGAGGGCAACTGGGCCGGCGTGATCGGCGGCATGCTGACCATCGCGCTGATCGCCAGCGTGGAGAGCCTGCTCTCGGCCGTCGCCGTGGAGCGGATGAAGCCCGGCACCCGGACCGACGCCGACCGCGAGCTGCTCGGCCAGGGCGCGGCCAACACCGTGTCCGGGCTGGTCGGCGGGCTGCCGATCACCGGTGTGATCGTGCGAAGCTCGGCCAACGTGCGCGCAGGCGCCCAGACTCGCGCCTCCGCCGTCCTGCACGGGGTGTGGATCGCGGTGTTCGCGATCCTGCTCGTCGGGATCGTGGAGATGATCCCGATGGCGGGCCTGGCCGGACTGCTCGTCGTGGTCGGCCTTCAGCTGGTCAAGCCGGCCGACATCCGGACCGCGCGCACGCACGGCGAGCTGGCGATCTACCTGGTCACCGTGCTCGGTGTGCTGTTGCTGAACCTGCTCGAGGGGGTCGCGATCGGCCTCGCCCTGGCCGGGGTGATGCTGCTGGTCAGGGCCGTGCGCTCGCGCCCGCAGCTGGACGGCGCCGACGGCGCGAACGCCGACGGCCCGATGGTGCTGCGCGTCGAGGGCTCGCTGAGCTTCCTCGCTGTCCCTGCGCTGTCGCGCCGGCTCGGTGAGATCCCGGCCGGGCGCGACGTGCGGATCGACCTCGTGACCGACTACCTCGACCACGCCGCCTACGACCACCTGCAGGCCTGGACCGAGCGCCACCGCTCGACCGGCGCCCGGGTGGAGGTCGTCGAGCCGACCCGCCTCGAGCGCACCACCACCAACAGCCTCGACGGCACCCCGCGGTTCGCGTCCTGGTCGCACTGGCAGGCCACCGGCGCCGAGGGCCGCACGGCCGAGTCGCCGATGCTCGCCGGTCTCGCCGCCTACCACGAGCGGACCGCCGACGACATCCGTCCGACGATGTCCGAGCTGGCCGCGGGCCAGTCGCCGCCGGCGATGATGGTCACCTGCGCCGACTCCCGGGTGATGCCGCACATGATCACCCACAGCGGGCCCGGCGACGTGTTCACCGTGCAGAACGTCGGCAACCTGGCCGGCGGCCAGGGGACGATGGCCGCCGTGGAGTACGCCACCGGCGTGCTCGGTGTGCCGCTGATCGCGGTCTGCGGGCACTCGGGCTGCGGCGCGATGAACGGCCTGAGCCAGGGTGCGGCCGGGCAGGACGCCGAGAGGAGCGCAGGCGGAACGAGCATCGGCCCGGAGCTGGGCACCTGGCTGCTGGACGCGCGGCCGGTACTGCGCGCCTGGGAGCAGGGCCACCCGGTGGGCGTCGCCGCGGCCGCCGACGGTTTCGCGCCCGTCGACCAGTTGGCGATGGTGAACGTGGCGATGCAGCTGGAGATGCTGCGGGCCCGCGACACCGGGGCCGAGCTGATGGGCCTGTTCTACGACATCGCGACGGCCCGGGTCCTCGTTCTCGACGGCAGGACCCAGCACTTCGTCCCGCCGCGGGTGGAGGGCGCGACGCCGGACGAGGCCGCGTCCCTGGACCGGATCGCGGCCGGTCACGGCCACGGCACGGCCGGTGGGGCCGGGCGGGAACATGTCGCGCCGACGGTGCGTTGAGGAACCCATGGCCACCGTGGAACTGACCACCGACAATTTCAACGACGTCGTCGGCGCTCCCGGCGCGACCGTGCTCGTGGACTTCTGGGCGTCCTGGTGCGGGCCCTGCAAGCAGTTCGCGCCGGTGTACGACGCTGCCTCGGAGCAGCACGCCGACGTGACCTTCGCCAAGGTCGACACCGAGGCCCAGCAGGAGCTGGCCGGAGCGTTCGGGATCTCCTCGATCCCGACCGTGATGGCCGTGCGGGACGGCGTCGTCGTCTACTCCCAGCCCGGAGCGCTTCCGGCCGAGGCCCTGGAGGACCTGATCGGCCAGGTCAAGGCCGTCGACATGGACGAGGTCAAGGCCGCCGTCGCCGAGCAGGAGCGCCAGCAGGAGTCCGGGGAGACCCCGACCGCCTGAGTCGCCGCATCCGCCCGAACGGCCCTGCCCCTGATCAGGGGGCGGGGCCGTTCTGCGTAGGGTGCCCGCCGTGACCCACCCGCTGTCCTGGCTCGACGACCGGGCCGCCGCGCGCCGCGACGCCGGGCTGCGCCGGGAGCTGCGGCCCCGCGCCCCCGGAGCCGACCCGATCGACCTCGCCGGCAACGACTACCTGGGCCTCTCGCGTGACCCGCGGGTGGTCGCAGGCGGAGTCGACGCGCTCCGGGTCTGGGGCGCGGGCTCCACCGGTTCCCGCCTGGTCACCGGCAGCACCACGCTGCACGCCGACCTCGAACGCGAGCTCGCCGCGTTCTGCGGGTTCGGCGACGCGCTGGTGTTCTCCTCGGGCTACACGGCCAACCTCGGCGCGGTGACCGCGCTGTCCGGGCCGGGCGCGCTCGTCGTCTCCGACGCGGCCGCGCACGCCTCCCTGGTCGACGCCTGCCGGCTCTCCCGCGCGCGGGTGCAGGTGGTGCCGCACAACGACCCCGCGGCCGTCGGGGAGGCACTGGCCGCCCGCTCCGAGGAGCGCGCCCTGGTCGTCACCGACTCGGTCGGCAGCGCCGACGGCGACCTCGCCCCGCTCGCCGAGTTGCACCGCGTGTGCCGCGCGCACGGTGCGGTGCTGCTCGTCGACGAGGCGCACGGTCTCGGGGTGCGCGGGCCGGGTGGACGCGGCCTGTTGGCCGAGCACGGCCTGGCCGGAGCGGACGACGTGCTGGCGACGGTCACGCTGTCCAAGGCACTGGGCAGCCAGGGCGGTGCGGTGCTCGCCCCGCCCGGGGTGACCGCGCACCTGGTCGACGCGGCGCGCTCGTTCATCTTCGACACCGGGCTGAACCCGGCCGCGGCCGGGTCTGCGCTGGCCGCGCTGCGGGTCCTGGCCGACGAGCCGTGGCGGGCCGGGGAGGTGCTGCGGGTCGCCGGGGCGCTCGCCGCGGCGACCGGTGTCCCGGCGCCGTCCTCGGCCGTGGTGCCGGTCGTGCTCGGCGACGCGGGCGTCGCCGTCGCGGCCGCGGCCCGCTGCCTGCAGGCGGGCCTGCGGGTCGGCTGCTTCCGGCCGCCGTCGGTCCCCGAGGGCACGTCCCGGCTGCGCCTGACCGCCCGCGCGGACCTGCGCGTCGACGAGCTGGAGCGGGCCTGCGAGACCCTGGGCCGGGTGCTGTCCGAGGTTCGCGGGGACGCCGTGCCCCAGGTTCCTGCCGGGCAGGCGCAGCCGCACGGGGCCGCGCGATGAGCCGGCTGCTGTTCGTCACCGGCACCGGGACCGGGGTCGGCAAGACCGTCGTCACCGCCGCCGTCGCGACACTGGCCCTGGCCTCGGGGGAGCGGGTCGCGGTGCTCAAGCCGGCCCAGACCGGTGTCGCGCCCGGCGAGCCCGGCGACGTCGACGACGTCGCCCGCCTCGCGCCCGGCGTGACCGTCCGCGAGCTGGCCCGCTACCCGGAACCGCTGGCGCCGGCCACCGCCGCGCGCCGGGCCGGGATGGCGCCGGTCGGCCCGGACGCCGTCGCCGACGCGGTCCGGGACCTCGCCGGGAACCACGAGCTGGTACTCGTCGAGGGCGCAGGCGGGCTGCTGGTGCACTTCGACGACCGCGGGGCGGGCCTCGCCGACGCCGCCGCGCTGCTCCGGGCCCCGGTGCTGGTGGTGGCCGCGGCCGGGCTGGGCACGTTGAACCACACCGCGCTCACGGTCGAGGCGCTGCGCGCCCGCGACCTGCGCTCGCCCGGCGTCGTCATCGGGGCCTGGCCGGACACGCCCGACCTCGCGGCCAGCACCAACCTCACCGACCTGCCCGCAGCGACCGGTGCACGGCTGGTCGGCGCGCTCGCCGAGGGGGCGGGCGGGCTCGGTCCGGAGGAGTTCCTCGAGGTGGCCCGGCACGGTCTGGGTCGCGAGCTCGGTGGGCGATGGCAGACTCCCTGATCATGACGACCGCTCGGACCGACGTCCTCACCCGCGCCCGCGACCAGGTCCTCACCCGGGGGATCGGGCTCGACAGGGAACAGACACGCGAGATCCTCGACATGCCCGACGACGCCCTGGACGAGCTGCTCGAGCTCGCGCACGAGGTGCGGATGCGCTGGTGCGGCCCGGACGTCGAGGTCGAGGGGATCATCTCGCTCAAGACCGGCGGCTGCCCCGAGGACTGCCACTTCTGCTCCCAGTCCGGTCTGTTCGCCTCCCCGGTGCGCTCGGCGTGGCTCGACATCCCGATGCTGGTCGAGGCCGCGAAGCAGACCGCGAAGACCGGCGCCACCGAGTTCTGCATCGTCGCGGCCGTGCGCGGGCCGGACGAGCGGCTGATGAGCCAGGTCAAGGCCGGCATCACCGCGATCCGCGACGCCGTCGACATCAACATCGCCTGCTCGCTCGGGATGCTGACCCAGGCCCAGGTCGACGAGCTCTCCGAGATGGGCGTGCACCGCTACAACCACAACCTCGAGACCGCCCGCTCGCACTTCCCGAACGTGGTCACCACGCACTCCTGGGAGGAGCGCTGGGAGACCCTGTCGATGGTGCGCAAGGCGGGCATGGAGGTCTGCTGCGGCGGCATCGTCGGGATGGGGGAGTCGCTCGACCAGCGCGCCGAGTTCGCCTCCGAGCTCGCCGCGCTGGAGCCCGACGAGGTCCCGCTGAACTTCCTCAACCCGCGCCCGGGCACCCCGTTCGGCGACCTGGAGCCGCTGTCCGGCCCGGACGCGCTGCGCACGGTGGCGGCGTTCCGGCTCGCGCTGCCGCGCACGATCCTGCGCTTCGCCGGCGGCCGCGAGATCACCCTCGGCGACCTGGGCGCGCGGCGCGGGCTGCTCGGCGGGATCAACGCGGTGATCGTGGGCAACTACCTGACCACGCTGGGCCGTCCCGCCGAGTCCGACATCGACCTGCTCGGCGAGCTGCAGATGCCGATCAAGGCCCTGAACGAGACCCTGTGAGAGGGACCCTGTGAGAGGGACACTGTGACGGCGCAGCCGGTGACCGGCACGAGGGAACAGGGCGGCCCGTACTGCGACCAGTGC
>NZ_JADQDD010000292.1 GCF_019263595.1 Pseudonocardia sp. KRD291
GTGGCGCCGTCGTGCGCGTCCGTCGAGGGCGTCGGCGACCCGGCGCCGGACGTGGCGGCCGGTTCCGCGGCCGGAACGGCGGAGGCGACGGTCGGAGCGTCCGCCGGCGAACCGGTCGCGCCGTCGTCGTTGCGGGCCGCTGCGTTCGGGTTAGCGGCGTTCGGTGCGGCCGCGTTCGGGGTAGCGGCGTTCGAGGTGGCCGCGTCCGGAGTGGCGGGGTCCGGTGTGGCGCCGTCCTGCTCGGCGGCGGTCCGCTCGGCGTCGGCCGCGGGTCGCGGGCCGGGGGACGGGCGAGCCGGAGCGGAGGACGGAGCACCGTCGTCCGGCGCCACCGGGGTGGTCACCTGCTGCTCGGTCGCCTCGCCGGACGAGGGCTGCCGCTCGGGCATGGGGTCGGACTTCCTTTCCGCACAGCCGTCAACATCGCCGGGATCCGGCGTGCTCAGAGGTAGAGCCCGGTCCCGTGTTCGGTGCGTTCCGAGGCGACCGCGTGCAGATCCCGCTCGCGCATCACCAGGTACGCCGACCCCTGGACCTCGACCTCGTACTGGTCGTCCGGTGCCAGGAGGACGCGGTCGCCGAACTTCACCGTGCGGACGTTCTGCCCCACCCCGGCGACCTCCCCCCACACCAGACGTCTGGCGACCTGCGCGGTTGCCGGGATCACGATTCCCGCCGAGCTGCGCCGTTCGCCGTCCCCGTTCTCAACCTTGATCATGACGCGGTCGTGCAGCATCTCGATCTGCAGTTTGGGGTCCGGCACCGGGCAGATGCTACGACGTCGTCGCTCCCCGCCACGAAGCGCCCAGCGATACCCGGACGTGGGAAAGCCCCGTGGCACGACCAGGTCGGGGGTCCGGCCGTACCACGGGGCTCACCTGGTTTTCGCTCCTCGCGTCCCCGGTGTTACCGCTGGACGACAGGCCCTCGCGTTTCACCCGTACGGAGCGGTCCGTCAGGCATGCGCCAGCAGGTACCGGCCGAAGTGCGGGACGGTGAACGCGATCTGTCCGCGCTGGGCCGAGAACACCAGGCCCTTCTTCAGCAGGCTGTCCCGCGCGGGCGAGAGCGAGGACGCCTTGCGCTCGAGATGCTCCGCGACCGCGGCGGTCACCACCGGCTCGTCCTGGCCGTCGGTCAGCTCGGCCATCGCGCGCAGGTACTCGCGCTCGGCCGGGGTCGCCCGCTCGAACCGGGACCCGAAGAACCCCACGGCGAGCTCGGCCTCGGCCTCCGGTGCGGCCATCGCGACATCGGTGGCCCCGATCGGGTTCGTCGGCGCCGCGTCCCAGGCGGCCTTGCCGTAGGCCTGGATGAAGTACGGGTAGCCGCCGGAACGTTCGTAGAGGACGTCGAGCGCGTCCTGGTCGAACGTCGCGTCCTCCCGCTCGGCCGGCGCGAGCAGTGCGAAGTCGGCGTCCTTGCGGTCGAGCCGGTCGATCCGGGAGTAGGTGAACAGCCGCTCCGAGTAGGACTTCGACGCCGAGAGCACCGCCGGCAGGTGCGGCAGCCCGGCGCCGACCACGACCAGCGGCGCGCGCGACTGGGACAGTTCGTGACACGCCGCGCACATCGCGGACACGTCGTCCGGGCGCAGGTCCTGCATCTCGTCGATCAACAGCGCGATGCCCGAACCGACGTCCGCGGCCAGCGACGCGACCTCGGTGAACAGCTCGACCAGGTCGATCTCGATGTCCCCGGAGTCGGCGCGGCCGTTCTTGACCGGCACGTCGATGCCGGGCTGCCAGCGCTCGCGCAGCTTCGCCCCGTCCGGCGCCGAGCGCAGCGCGAACGCCTTGAGCACGCCGAGCACCTCGTCGACGCGTTCCGGCGCGCGGTGGCGCAGGGCCAGATCCCGGATCGCCCGGTGCAGCGCCGCGGACAGCGGCCGGCGCAGGTCCGCGTCCGGGCGGGCCTCGATCTTGCCGGCGCCCCACCCGGCGTGCATCGCCATCGACCGCAGCTCGCCGAGCAACACCGTCTTGCCCACCCCGCGCAGCCCGGTCAGCACCAGGCTCCGCTCCGGGCGCCCCCGGGCGACGCGTTCGAGGACGATCTCGAACGCGTCCACCTCCCGGTCCCGCCCGGCCAGCTCGGGCGGGCGCTGACCTGCGCCGGGGGCGAACGGGTTGCGCACCGGATCCATGGCTCGGACGGTATCGGGCGATCTCGCACGATCCGTAGAGATCGCGATAGAGCCCTCGGCGTGTCGGGCAGGTCCACCCGGGCGGACCAGTGAGTTCGACGCGCCGCCCGGCCGCCCGACGTCCGATCCTCACCGATCCGGGCTACAGCGGGAGCCGGTTCTGTAACACGGGGTGCGACGTCGACGTGCGGGGGTAGTGAAATGACGTATGTCGTAACTGTTCCGCGACCGCCCCGTTACGGAGAGTATGAGTCAGCCGTCCGTTTCGAGGCCCTACCCCGTGTTCGCACCGAGTCCGCCGGACATGGCGGGTCCCGGCCGCGATGTCTGGGTCGCCGCGGCGCAGAGCCCGGATTTCGTCGAGCTCCGACGCCGCCAGCTGCGGTTCCTGCTGCCGGCGACGGCCGGGTTCATGGCGTGGTTCTTCTGCTTCATCGCGCTCACCGCGTGGGCCCCGGAGCTGCTGGGCGCGAAGGTGCTCGGCGACCTCACGCTGGTGCTGGTCCTGGCCGTCGGCCAGTTCGTCTCGACGTTCGCGATCACGCTGGCCTACGTCCGGTACGCGGGCCGCCGGCTCGACCCGCTCGCCGACCGGGTCCGCGAACGGCTCGAGGGAGGTCGTCCGTGATGACCGCGAGACTCGCCGCCGCGGAAACAGCCCCCGGCGAACCGCTGCTGAACATCGCGGTCTTCACCGCGTTCCTGCTCCTCGCCCTCGTCCTGGTGCTGCGTGCCCGCCGGCGGTCCACGTCGTCGGCGTCGGACTACTACACCGCGGGCGGCGGCTTCACCGGGCCGGAGAACGGGCTCGCCCTCTCCGGTGACTTCCTCTCCGCCGCGACGTTCCTGGGCATCGTCGGGGCGGTCGCCGTCGCCGGCCCGGACGGGTACATCTACGCGGTGGTGGCGTTCGTGGCCTGGCTGGTGGCGCTGTTCTTCGTCGCCGAACTGCTGCGCAACACCGGCCGGTACACGATGGCCGACGTCCTCGGGCACCGGCTGCGGCAGCGTCCGGTGCGCGCGGCCGCGGCGACGTCGGCGGTCGTGATCTCCACGCTGTACCTGCTCGGTCAGCTCGCCGGTGCCGGTGGCCTGATCGCGCTGCTGCTGAACATCACCGACCGGGCCGGGCAGTCGGCCGTCATCGCCGCGGTCGGCGCGGTCGTGATCGGCTACGTGCTGCTCGGCGGCATGTCGGGGGCGACCTCGATCCAGATCGTGAAGGCCTGCCTGCTGCTCGCGACCGGACTGGCGATGGCGGCGTTCGTGCTGGGCAAGTCCGGGCTGAGCCTGCCCACCCTGCTCACGGAGGCGGTGCAGAACCATCCGCGCGGCGAGGCGGTCCTGCAACCCGGCCTGCTCTACGGCGGGAGTCTCACCGCGAACCTGGACCTGGTGTCGCTGGCACTGGGCGGCGTACTCGGGGTGGCCGGCCTGCCGCACATCCTGATGCGCTTCTACACCGTGCCCGACGCCCGCCAGGCCCGGAAGTCGGTGGTGTGGGCGATCTGGCTGATCGGCGCGTTCTTCCTGCTGGTGCTCGTCCTCGGCTACGGCGCCACCGCGCTGGTGGGGCCGGAGGCCATCCTGTCCGCGCCCGGCGGGGTGAACTCGGCGGCGCCGCTGCTGGCCCTGCAGATCGGCGGACCGGTGCTGCTCGCCCTGGTCTCGGCCGTGGCGTTCGCGACGATCCTCGCGGTCGTCGCCGGGCTCATGATCACCGCGGCCGCGGCCTTCGCGCACGACGTCTACGCCCGGCTGATCCGCAACGGACGGGCCACCGCCGAGGAGGAGGTCCGGGTCGCTCGCCGCACCACCGTCGTGATCGGCGTGGTCGGCATCGCGGGCGGGATCCTGGCCAACGGGCAGAACATCGCGTTCCTGGCCGCACTGACCTTCGCGATGGCCGCATCGGCGAACCTGCCGACCCTGCTGTACTCGCTGTTCTGGAAGCGTTTCACCACCTCCGGCGCGGTGTGGAGCATCTACGGTGGCCTCAGCGTCACGCTTCTGCTGATCACCTTCTCGCCCGCCGTGTCCGGTACGCCGGAATCGATGCTGCCCGGCCTGGACTTCGCGGTCTTCCCGCTGAGCAACCCGGGGCTGGTCTCGGTGCCGGTCGGCTTCCTGCTCGGCTACCTCGGAACGGTGTTCAGCAGCGAGAAGCCCGACGCGGCCCGGTACGCCCAGATGGTGGTCCGTGCTCTCACCGGCGCCGGGGTCCAGCGGGGTGTACCGGGCGATCCCTCGGTCCCGCCGCCGGCCGGGCGACACCGCCCCTCCCTACCGGTGACGGGGCAGAACCGGCGACCGGATCCACAACCCGCCGGAAGCCCCGCCGGCCCCGCCTCCGGAAGCCGTGGCCCCGCCTCCGGACGGCCCGGCGACACCGCCGGGTGGCCCGGCAACAACGGCACCGCCGGGTCGCCCGGCAACAGCAACACCGCCGGGTGGCCCGGCAACAGCAACACCGCCGGGACGTGGCCGCCGGGCCGGGGCGAGAGCCTGCCCTCCGGACGGAACAGGCCGGGCGGCCACGACCCGCGCCGCTGAGGGCCGGCTGCTCTCTGCTTGGCTGCGGTGGTGCCGGACGAACCCGAGATCGTGACCGAGGGCGAGGGCCACCACGAGCAGCTCGCCGACCGAGCCGAGCTGACCCTGTCCTACGAGGCCGTCGGCCCGGACCGGTCGACGGCCGTCGCCGAGCTGGGCACGCGGGTCGCCGCGGCCGCCGACGTGCTGGCCGGGCCCGGGGTCGCCGTGCGGAGCCGGCGGCTGTGGGTGCGCACGGAGTGGCGCGGCAAGCGCGAGCGCGGCTGCCGGGCCGGTGAACGGATCGCGCTGACGATCACGGATCTGACCGTGCTGGAGAAGGTGCTCGCCGCGCTGCTGCACTCGGAGCCGACCCAGGTGGACGGCCCGCACTGGACGTTGGCGGACCCGTCACCCGCCGCGCGGTCGGCCCGCGGCCACGCCGTCGCCGACGCCCGGGAGCGGGCCGAGGGCTACGCCGACGCGCTCGGGATGCGGCTCGGTGAGTTGCGCCGTCTGACCGACTCCGGGGCCGGGGCGCCGACGGCGATGCGCGCGATGAGCGCCCCCGCGCGCGAGCCGGAGGTCCAGGACCTCGGCCTGGAGCCGGAGCCGGTGCGGGTCACCGCGCGGTGCACCACCACCTGGGCGCTGACCGCGACCGAGTCCTGAAAGCCGGGGTTCCGTCGCCCGGGAAACGGACATCCCGCCCGTCGTCGTACATCTGTTGCGACTGTCCGTAGTCGGCGAACGGGCACCGAACGGCTCGCCGGCCCGGCCCGCAACCTGCTCGATCGTGGATCAGCCCACGGCGTGTGACCCGAACGGCGCAGAACCCGCCGCCTTCATCACGATGCGGTGGACCGGTCGGGAAGCACTGGTCTGTCCGCTCCTGGACAGAGACACTCGTTCAGAGCAGCGACCGGGTAACGGAAACGAAGGAGGACCGCCGTGAGCTATCGACGGGGACGTCACCGTGTGTCCGCATCCCGCCATCACTCGACGTTGCGGATGCGACCGGTCTCCCGCCGCCGACGCCGCCTGGACGGGCTGCGCGCGCTGCTGAGCGGGGCCCGCGCCGCCTGGTGAACCTCGGGCTCCGGCCGGGTCCGGCAACAGCGCCGCGCGCGTGACGGACCCTCGACCGCGACCGGCCAGCCGCGTCGGACCAGCCGCGTCGGACCAGCGGCGTCGGGTCAGCCGCGGCGCTCGCCGGGCTCGACGACCTCGCCGTCGATGACCGGTCCGCCGTGCACCGCCGGACGGGACGGCCGCCCGAAGTCGGGGCCGGGGACGGTCTCGCCCTCCACGATCGTCACGCCCTGACGGATCCGCGCGGTGCGCAGGTCCGGAGCGGCCCGCTCGGCCGCGTTCACCAGCCGGCGACGGGCCAGCGCCCGCGTCGGCGGGAAGACCAGCGCGAGCCCGAGCACGTCGGTGACCAGGCCCGGGAGGAACAGCAGCACCCCGCCCAGGGCGACCAGCAGCCCGTCGGTGGCCTCGGCATGCGCGAGCCGGCCCCGCTGCACGGCCGTGGCCAGCGCCTGCGCGGCCCGCATGCCCTCTCGGCGGGCGAGCAGCAGGCCCAGCACGGAGCCGGCCAGCAGGACGAGCAGCGTCGGGCCGAGACCGATCCACGAGCCGAGCGCGATGAGCGCGGCTGCCTCGATCAGGACGTAGAGCAGGACGATCCGCATACCCCTATAACGCACGGGTGTCCGGATTCGCTCCCGCTCCACGCCCTGAACTGCTGCTCCGTTCAGGTGCGCCGCTCCGCAGACCGCGCGCTACCAGGTGAAGGCGACGCCCGGGTCCTGCAGCAGCGCCCCGACGTCGGCCAGGAACCGCGACCCCTGCTCGCCGTCGACGAGCCGGTGGTCGAACGAGAGCGCCAGCTGACAGACCGTCCGGACCGCCAGCTCCCCGTCCACCACCCAGGGCGTCGGCTTGATCGCACCGACGGCCAGGATCGCCGCCTCGCCCGGGTTGATGATCGGGGTCCCGGTGTCCACGCCGAACACACCGACGTTGGTGATCGTGAACGTGCCCCCGACCAGGTCCGCCGGGGGTGTGCGCCCGCTCCGCGCGGTCTCGGTGAGCGCGCCCAGCGCGGCCGCCATCTCGCGCAGGCCGAGCAGGTCGGCGTCGCGGACCTTCGGCACGATCAGCCCGCGCGGGGTCGCCGCGGCGATCCCGAGCTGCACCCGGTCGTGGAAGACGATCTCGCCGGCCGGCTCGTCCCAGGTCGCGTTGACCTCGGGGGTGCGCGTCGCGGCCAGGCAGACCGCCTTCGCGACGAACGCCAGCGGCGTCAGCTTCACATCGGCGAAGTCGCGCCGGGCGCGCATCCGCTCCCGCAGGGCCATCGTCTCGGTGACGTCGACGGCCAGGAACTCGGTGACGTGCGGCGCGGTGAACGCGCTGGACACCATCGCCGCGGCGGTCGCCTTGCGGACGCCGCGGATCGGCTCCCGCCGGGTGCCCCCGACGGACGGGGGACGCGGGGGAGTGGCCGCCGTACCGGCCGGAGGCGCGGCGGGGACGCTCCCGTCCACCCCGGCGGACGCGGTGGACACGGCAGACGCGGCGGAGACGGCGGTGGCCGCGGCCTGGACGTCGGCGCGGGTGATCCGCCCGTTCGGCCCGGACCCGGTCAGTGCGTGCAGGTCGACGCCGGTGTCCCGGGCCAGCTTGCGTACCGGCGGCGGGGCGAGTGGCACGGCCGCGCCGCGCGCCCGCCCGGCAGGAGCCTCGGGACCGGCGGCGTTCGCCGGCACCGAGTTCCGGCCCGGCTCGGATGTGGCCGGGGCAGCGTCAGTGGACGGGGCAGTGGCCGGCGGGGATGCACCCGGGACCGGCTCGGG
>NZ_JADQDD010000293.1 GCF_019263595.1 Pseudonocardia sp. KRD291
CGCTGACCGTCGACGAAGCCGCCGCCGCGTGGGATCAGCTGGGCCGGTGGGTCGCCGAGACGTTCGTGCCCTGGTACGAGATCACCCGGGAGCTGCTGCCCGACTGCTGGCCGCTGCACCGGCCCGCGGTGCTGGAACTGTCTTGGCTGCGCACCTGCTACGTGGAGGCCTTCACCTCCGACGCCCGCCCGCAGCTGGCCGCGGAGTGGAGCACCCGCTGGCGCCGCGACGCCCTGGCCAACATCGCCGGCCACATCGACCACTGGAAATGCCACCCCGGCATGCACACCGCCCGCGACGGCAACGAGAACGACCCGAACTACACCCGCCCGCCCGAACGGGCGGTCGTGGGCCACGACGGAGTCAGCCGGCCCACCTCCGGGGACAAGTCGGAGCTGGCCTTCGTACAGAACTGGCGGGCGAACTTCGACACCGCCGCCACCCGCGATCTCGACGCACGCCGGCGCGTCCAGGGCCCACCAGTCACCGAGTAGCCGCCCCCGTTGCAGTGGATCGGGTGCTTCCGCCGGAAGCACCAGGGGTCGTCAGGCCCTCCTGTTGGTGGGGCAGGGGTTGAGGAACATCCTGGCAGGATCCGGCGCTATAGGACGTGGAGATAGTCCATCGTCCCGGCCACCATCCCTAGCAGCCGACCCGGACAGCCAGGCTCCGGGCTGACGCTTCGACCTGTCCCAGCCGTGACGTGCTGTGTCCGATGGCTACGCCTTAGGGCTCCGAGTGGGCGGCTGTGGAGTAGGACTTGGTCGCGGGGCCTGTATGCGTCCGGCGTTGGCTCAGGATCGCCGCCGCGGTACCGGCGACGGCGAGCACGGCGAATCCGCCGAACAGGTAGCGGGCCGACAGCACCGTGTCCGGCTCGCCCAGGTTGACCAGGACACCGGTGAGGGAGGCACCGAACGAGTTCGCCACCAGCTGGACCGTGTTGATGGCGGCGGAGGCCTTGTCGCCGTCCGACCCGCCGTCGGCCTCGGTCATGGCCCCGGCCGCGAGGTGCGGCCACGCCATGCCGATGCCGCTGCCGGCCACCACCATGGCTGCGACCCACAGCGCGATCGTCACGCCGCCGGCCTGCTCCTGCTGGGTCACCGCGGCGAGCCCGAGCCCGCCCGCGAGCACAAGCGGCCCGGCGATCACAATCCGCCGGGTGACGCCGGGACGCGATGCTCCGGCGCTGGGGATCTCGCCGAGCGTCCAGCCCGCGGCGATCGCGGCGCCCAGGAAACCCGCGGCGAGCGGGGCGAGACCGGCCAGCCGCTGTCCGAATAGCGGCACGAAGGTCTCGGCGGTCGAGCCGACGGCGAGAACGGCGATCGTGAGGTAGATCCAGCGCACCGGCGAGCCGGTCCGGAAGGCCGCCGACGGGAGCACCCCGGCGGAGGTGCGGCGTTCGTGGGCCAGGAACAGGACCAGTAGCAGCACCCCGACCAGCACCCCGGCGATGCTGATCAGCGGGGTGGCGAACACGCTGGCCACGCTGACGCAGAGCGCCGCTGCGGTCACCAGGATGAGCGAGATCAGCGGGAACGGCTCGTCCTCCACGTCCTCACGCGCGTTGGGCAGCGCCCACGGGACGAGCACGCCGACCACCAGCGCGACCACGGCGAGCGCGACGAACGCGCCGCGCCACGCTCCCAGCTCGGCGAACGCGCCACCCAGCGCGGGCCCGAGGAACGTCCCGACCCCCCACATCGCCGAAATCAGAGCCGTGCCGCGCGCCCATAGGGTCGACGGCAGCGTGGAGCGGATCAGCGCGTAGCCCAGGCCCGCCAGCAGTCCGCCGCCGGCACCCTGCACGGCCCGCCCCGCCAGCAGCACCGGCATCGACGGGGCGAGGGCACAGACGATGGTGCCCAGGACGAACGCCGCGATCGCGACGAGATACGCGGTACGGCCACTGGTGGCCCTGAGGAGGCGGCTGACCAGCACCGATGTGATCACGGAGCCGAGCAGGAAGATCGTCGTTGCCCAGGCATAGAGCTCTTCACCGCCGATCTCGGCGGTGGCCGACGGCAGCAGGCTGGTGGTCAGGAACACGTTCGTCGCGTAGAGGGCGACTCCGCCGGCCAGCACGAGCATCGCGCCCAGATGGCGTCGGCCGAGCAGTTCTCCCCAGGCCCCGGAGGTGGACTGCCCCTCGGTGTCGTCGGTGTTCATCGCCGGTCTCCCCGGATCTCGTAGGTCTCGGGGACGGGTCCGCCCCTTCGCGGCGACACGATATGTCAGACATCTAGCATCTGTCATGTGGTGGGTGGAGCCGATATGCTGCGGAGCCGAACGGCATCGACGGATCAGGAGGCTCGGGTGGCGCTGCAGGCGGTGGGTGGAAGTGCCTCGACGCTCGACAAGGTGACGTCGGCGCTGGCCGAGGAACTCCGCAGCGGCCGCTGGCCGGTGGGCTCCCGGATCCCGGGTGAGCTGGTCCTGTCCGAGCAGCTGAAGGTCTCCCGCCCGCTGGTGCGCGAGGCCATCCGCGGCCTGAGCCGGCTCGGCATGCTGGAGCCTCGCCAGGGCGCCGGGACGTTCGTCTTGAGCTCGGTCAGCCCCGCCGACCTGCTCAGCGGGATCGGCCGGGCGGACGTGCGGGAGATCTTCGAGGTCCAGATGGCCTACGACGTCCAAGCGGCCGGGATGGCCGCCGAGCGCCGCACCGACGACGACCTCGTGGAACTGCGGCGGCTGCTGGCGCTGCGCGACCTCGCCGAGGACGACCGCGGCGACCCGCAGCGGTTCGCCCTGGACGACTCCGAGTTCCATCTCGCCGTCGTCGCAACCGCCCGAAACCCGGTACTGGTCGAGCTGTACCGCTACTTCATCAGCCGGCTCCGGGGCGGCCTGTTCCACGTGCACGCCGACCTCGAGATCCCTAGCTGCGGGCACGAGTCCCACCGCGCGATCCTGGACGCGATCGCCGAACGGAATGTCGCCGGGGCCCGGGAGGCAGCCCGCCGCGTCGTGGAGAAGTCGTTGGAGCCACTCCGGAGCGACCGCGGAAATCTGTAGGCGACCACCCGAGCTCGCGATCGAAGGGGGCTGTCATGTCATCACCAGCGCTGTCCGTGGACACGCCGGTCGTGTGGACGTCGGAAGGACGTCTGCGAGGACGCAGGGAGGGCGGCGTGACGGTGTTCCGGGGCGTCGACTACGCACGGGCGCCGTCCGGGGCGCAGCGTTTCGCGGCGCCGCAGCCCCCGCTCCCGTGGTCGGGGGTGCGTGACGCGTTCACCCCCGGACCGGCGTGCCCGCAGCTGCCGTCCCCGTTCGCCGCGCTGTTCGGTGACCCCACCGAGCCGCAGTCCGAGGACTGCCTCCACCTCACCGTGTGGACGCCTGCGACCGACGACGCGGCCCGCCCGGTGCTGGTGTGGCTGCACGGCGGCAGCTACCTCACCGGGTCCGGCAACCTGCCCCGCTACGACGGCGCCGAGCTGGCGGCCGAACACGACGCCGTGGTCGTCCTGGTGACCTACCGGATCGGCGTCCTCGGGTTCCCGCCGTTCGCCGACGCCGTACCGATGTCGCCGGACGGCGACGGGTTCGGCACCGGCTCAGAGCCGGTGCGCAATGTCGGGGCGTGGGACCTGCTGGCCGCCCTGCAGTGGGTGCACCGCAACGCTGCGGCCTTCGGCGGAAACCCGTCCGCCGTGTGTGCCCTGGGGCAGTCGGCCGGGGCCCAGATACTGGCTGCGCTGCTGCGGCTGCCGGCGACGACCTCCCTGCTCGACCGGGCCGTGCTGCACAGCGGCCCGCTCGGACTCGACCCGATCGACGGGGAGGATGCCGCCGCGGAGTTCTCGCGGGTGACGGGCGTCGGGACGGCCCGGGCGGCCCGCGGAACGGGACTCGACGTGATCCTCGAGGGCCAGGGCGCGGTGGTGTCCGCTCCCGCGGCGCGCGGTGACGTCCGTCCGGGCGTGCGGCTGGTCTCCGACGGGGTGCTCGCCGGAGGCCCGACGTCAGTGCCGGACCCGCCCGCGACGGCGCTGCCGCTCCTGGTGACCACCGCCCGCGACGAGTGCCGGCTGTGGTTCTCCGACGGCGCCGCACCAGACGACGCGGGCCTGCGGCAGGCCGTCGCCGCGCAGTTCGGCGAGCAGCGCACCGACGAAGTGATCGAGCGCTACCGGGCCGCCGTGGGCGGTGCGCCCGCCTCGATCCTGTCCGCGATCTACACCGACGCGATCTTCACCGCGCCGAACCAGCAATATGCCGAGGCCGCGGCCCGGGCCGGCAACCCGGTCCAGCTGGCCCGGTTCGACGTCGCCGCCCGCGGGCGGCACCGCAGCTACGGTGCCGCGCACTGCATCGACATTCCCTTCGTGCTCGGCTCGGAGCAGGGCCGGCGGATGCCGCTGCTCGAGGGCTGGTCCGCGGCCGAGCTCACCGCGCTGCGGGACGAGGTGCGGGGACGGTGGGCCCGGTTCGCCCGCGGCGAGTTCGATTCGGCAGGCGACGCGGTCAGCCTGATCGGTGGTACGGATAGGACCTCCGACGCGCTGCTCGCGCCGGAGGTCCGTCCGCTGTGGCGGTGAGCCGGTGTGGTGACCGGGCTCAGGTCACCAGGTGACCTTCAGGGGTGAGTGGTTGAGCTTCATCACCAGGCCTGGAGGCAGGCTGCGCTGGCGGCGTAGCAGTCCGGTGATCCCCCGGGTCAGCGCTCGCGGGCGCCGGTCTAGCCAGCTCAGCGACTCCTCGAGCGCGGTGAGTACCTGCTCGATCTGTTTCCGCTCGATCGTGAGCGGAGGGTAGAACCGCAGGACGGGCTGCGCGATGTCCTCGTTCAGCGAGTGTCCGAGGTGGATCCCCCGATGGGCCATCTGCATCGATATCAGGGTCTCGACGGCCGGGTTGCGGGCCCGGAGGCCGGTCATCAGACCGATCCCCGGAGCGTCGACCAGGTGCCGCGGATGCCGTCGCGCCGCATCCCGGAGGCCGTCGAGCAGGACCGGCCCGAGCTCGGCCGCGCGGCCGGGCAGGTCCAGGGCGTGCACCTGCTCGATCGCGGCGGCCCCCGCGGCCGCGGCCACCCCCGAACGCAGCCCGCCGGTGCTGCCGGGCTCCCCCCACAGCGGGGGCAGCTGCTCCGATGCCGGGTGCCGGCGCGCCGAGTCGATCACCTCCGCCGACGCCGCGAGCACGGCGATCGGGACCATCCCCCCGGTCAGCGCCTTGGACAGCAACAGCACGTCGGGCACGACGCCGTCGTGGTCGGCACCCAATAGCCGGCCGGTCCGCCCGAAGGCGGTCTGGATCTCGTCGGCCACGAGCAGGGTCCCGGTACGCCGGCAGGACGCCGCCACCGCGGCGAACCAGCCTGGCGGCGGAACCCGCAAGTGGGCCCCGCCCAGTACTGGCTCGGCGAACACGGCCGCCACCTGCCGGCCTCGCACCGCCCGGTCGAGCGCGTCGGCGTCCCCGGGCGGCACCATCACCACCTCCGGCGACCGCGACGCGAAGGGATCGCGGTGACCGTCGCCTCCGAGCAGCGTCAGCGCGCCCAGGGTCTTGCCGTGGTAGCCGCCTCCGACGACGACCACCCGCGAGCGCCCCGGACGTGCCATCAGCACCGTGCGCAGGGCCAGCTCGGCGACGTGCGCCCCGGAACTGCCGAAGCTCAGGTGCCCCAGCTCCGCCGGGACGACCGTGCGCAAGGCCTCGACCAGCCGCTCGACCGCCGGGTGGCGGGTGCCCCCGACGTAGCCGGGGTTGGTCGTCAGGGTCTCCCGGACCGCGGCCCGCACGGCCGGGTTCCCGTGCCCGACAAGGAAGACCCCGTAGCTGCCAGCCAGATCGAGAGTCCGGCTACCGTCCTCGGCGACCACCTCTGCGCCCTCGGCGTAGGACTCGACCTGACGGTCGACCGCGGCCAGCATTGTGGCTGCCGGTGGGTTCCAGTGCCGGCCGAGCAGGTGCAGCAGCTCCTGCCGGTCGGCGAGCGCGGCGTCGGTCACTGGTCGGCCTCCGGGTCCTTCTCGGCGTCGGACACCGCGGCGGTCACCGCCGCGGTGAGGTGGCGCAGGTCGTCCGGCTCGCTGGTCAGCGGGGGCAGGAACGCGACCAGATCCGGGCCGCACCGGCGGGCCAGTACCCGCCGCCGGCTGAGGCCGCGGCAGAACCGGTCCGCTCGGTCCCGTCCGGTGAACCGGATCCAGGCCAGCGTTCCGTCGACCCCGGCCGCGCGGACCTCCTCGTGGCCGTTCAGCTGGCTCCACGCCTCTCGCAATTGGTCTTGCGCGGCGTGGTTCCGCGCGGGCAGGTCGTCGTGCCGGACCGCGTCGAGAACCGCCCGGACCGTCGCGGCGGCCAGCGGGTTCGCCCCGAACGTGGAGCCGTGCACGGTGGGGTTGCGGTGCCCCAGCACCGAGTCGTAGAGCTGGCGGCTGGTCACCGTCACCCCGAGCGGGACGGTGCCGGCGCCGAGCTGCTCGCCGAGCACGAGGACGTCCGGGACGATCCCGATGCTCTGGCACCCCAGCCGGGTGCCGAGTCGTGCCGGGGCGGTCAGCCGCTCGTCCAGGACGAGCAGTGCGCCGGTCTCCTGGCATCGCCGCCGCAGTGTCCGCCACCAGGTTCCGGACAGTGCGTCCAGGCCGCGGCCCGGTGCGGCCGGTGCGATCACGACGGCCGCGGTCGAGGTGTCCAGCCGCTCCGGCAGCCGTTCGAGGTCCCCGGGGTCGATGGCGTCCGCGCTCAGCGGCGGGGTGTGCAGGACGTCGCGGCCGAAGCGCAGCGCGCTGCCGTGCGCCAGGGCGCCGAAGTCCTCGCCCCGGATCCCCAGCACGCGCCCACGCCCGGGGGCGGCGCCCTTGGCGAGTTTGAGGGCGAAGTCCAGTGCCTCGTCGCCGCTGTTGCACAGATAGCTCAGTTCGAGTGGGGCCGGGCAGAACCTGGCCAGCTCGGTGACCGCGTCCGCGAGCGGACGGCTGATCAGGACACGGCTGGAGAGCGCGACCCGGTCGAGCTGCTCGACGACGGCGGTGGTGACCGCGGGGTGGCCCGGCCCGAAGGCCGCGCTGCGCGCGTCGAGCCAGCGGCCCCCGGTCCGGTCGGTCAGCCATGCCCCGCGGGCCGCCACGATGGTCGGTCCGGTCATCCCGATTAGGTCCCCGGCCGGATCGTCGGTGGGGGCCTCGTCCCACAGTGGACTGGGGTAGAGCTGGTCGTCGACGGCTGTCATCGGACGAAGCTCTGCGCGTTGAGGACCAGCCGGTCGGTGTCGAGGATCGGCCGGCGCCCGTGCATGACGCGGGTGTTGTCGATCAGGACGACGTCGCCGTCCTGCCATCTGACCTCCTCGGTGACGCGCTCGGTCACCTCGGCGCACTCGTCGATGAGCCACTGCGGGAGCTGCGCGCCGTCGTCGAACTCGATGACCGGCGACTCGTAGTTGTAGGAGGGCCCGAAGATGCTGTTCGCCCAGGCAACCCGGTCAGCCGCGCGCGGGATGCGTGCGGCGCCAACGAGGAAGTCGTAGTGGATCCCGCCGTCCGGGGTCTCGTCGATCGT
>NZ_JADQDD010000294.1 GCF_019263595.1 Pseudonocardia sp. KRD291
CGGGCAGCAGGAGTTCGCGCTCACCGAGGACGCCGAGCTCCACCGGGACTACGGCGGGTTGCCCGAGGCGGCGACCAAGCTGAAGCTCCCCCTACTGGGCATGGGATCGCTGCTCCTGGCGGCATGGTCGCCGGACTCCACCCGGCTGATCACCCACCGGATCGACCAGCGCGAGCTCCCCGAACAAGTTCTGGTCGAGGCCGCGCCGAAGAGCGGCGGCCGACCAGTGGCCCACCACATCCGCTACCCGATGCCCGGCGACGAGACACAGGCGACGATGACGTGGCACGTTCTCGACGTCCGCACCGGGCAGAACATCACGGCCGCGGGCGGACCGGAGGTGCTGACGGCCCCCTACGCCCTCGACCGGCGGTGGTGGACCGGAGAGACGGGCGAAGCGGTGCACGTCCTGCACCAGTCGCGCGACGGCCGCACTCTCGAGTTGCGCCGCCTCGATCCCGACACAGGTGCGATGACGACGCTGATCACCGAGACCGGCCGGACCCGAGTGGATCCCTCGCCGTACCTGCACATCCCGCCGCTGATGCGCGTCCTGGACTCGGGGGAGATCCTGTGGTGGTCGCAGCGTGACGGCTGGGGCCACCTGTACCTCTACTCGGCCGACGGTGAACTGCGCGGGCAGCTCACTGCGGGCCAGTGGCTGGTTCGCCGGGTGCTGCGGGTCGACGAGGACCGCCGTCGGGTGTGGTTCCTCGCGTGCGGGCTGAACGACGACCCTTACGTCCGGCAGATCTGCCGGGTCGACCTCGACGGCGGCGGGTTCGTCCGGATCACCGACGACGACCTCGACCACGACGCCATAGCACCACCTCACGGTGGCGACTACGTCGTCGATCGCGCATCGACCGTCGCGCTCCCGCCCCGCACCCGAGTTATCGGGGACGACGGCCAGGTGCTGGTCGAGCTCGAGGCTCCGGACACGACGGCGCTGAAGGCGGCCGGCTGGAGCCCGCCCGAGCGGTTCCGAACGACCGCCGCCGACGGGCGCACCACGATCTACGGTCTGTTGTGGCGCCCCCACGGCTTCGACCCGGCCCGGCGCTACCCCGTCGTCGACCACACCTACCCCGGCCCCAACATCCACCGGGCGTCACCAGCGTTCGGTGACCTGTTCACCGGCGAACCCGAAGCACTGGCCGCGCTCGGCTTCGCGGTCGTCGCACTCGACGGCCGGGGCACCCCGGCGCGCAGCAAGGCCTTCCTCGATCACTCCTACGGCGACCTGGGGATGTCAGCGGCGCTCGACGACCACGTCGCCGCCATCCGCGAACTCGGCCGACGCCACGCCTGGCTCGACACCGACCGGGTCGGCATCACCGGCCACTCCGGCGGCGGGTTCTTCACCGCCCGGGCCCTGCTCACCCGCCCGGATTTCTACTCGGTGGGCGTCGCGCAAGCCGGCCCCCACGACTTCTCGACCTACCTGCCGTTCTGGGTCGAACAGAACCATGGGGAGATCACCGAGGAGAACCGCGGAGCACTGATCAACACAGTGCACGCCGGCCATCTGCGCGGCAAGCTCCTGCTCATCGACGGCGAGCTCGACGACAACGTCCTGCCCCACCAGAGCATGCGGCTGGTCGACGCGCTCATCGAAGCCGACGCCGACGTCGACATGCTCGTCATTCCCGGCGTCGAGCACAACTTCCACGGTCGCTTCCACTACGTCACACGGCGCACCTGGGACTACCTCGTTCGTCACTTGCGCGGCACCGAACCTCCGGCCTACCGACTCGCGCCGTTTCCCCCGATGCCCGACTGGGCCGTCGCCCCGTCCGGCTGAACCGGTACCACCGTGCACGACGACGTCGAGCGGAGTGGACCGATGCGGGGGGACGAACACAGCGAGATCCTGCGGAGTGAGGTGGCGACGGTGCATCACGTCGCACGGCACCGGGCTCCGGTCTGAGGCGGGAATGCTCCGGCAACCGCTCTACGCGCGACTAAGGCCCTGGCCTGCGACTCTCGCTTGAGTCTGTGACCAGGGCCTTGTGTGGTCGGGGTGACAGGATTTGAACCTGCGACCTCTTCGTCCCGAACGAAGCGCGCTACCAAGCTGCGCCACACCCCGAGTGCCGCGGGCATCCCCGCGGACCGAAGGGAACTCTACCCGATGCCCCGGCCGGCCGCCGCGGGGGTGTCCCGCTCCGCGGTCGACGTCACCGGGCGCGGGAGGAGGGTCAGCAGGCTCGCCTCCGGGGGGCAGGCGAAGCGCACTGGGGTGTAGGGCGAGGTGCCCAGGCCGGCCGAGACGTGCAGCCGGGTGTGGCTGCCCCAGCGCGAGGCCCCGCGGGCCCGGGAGCGGTCGATCCCACAGTTGGTGACCAGCGCGCCGTAGCCCGGGATGCGGAGCTGCCCGCCGTGGGTGTGCCCGGCCAGGACGAGGTCGTAGCCGTCCGCGGCGAACCCGTCGAGCACCCGCGGCTCCGGGGAGTGGGTCAGGCCCAGGCGGAGGTCGGCGTCGGCGTCGTGGCCGGAGATCCGCGGGTAGCGGTCCAGCTTGATGTGCGGGTCGTCGACGCCGGCGATCGAGATCGTGCGGCCGTCGACGGTGAGGTGGTGACGCGCGTGGGTGGCGTCGAGCCATCCGTGTTCGCGCAGGGCGGCGCGCAGGTCCTCCCAGGGAAGCTTCTCGCCGTACACCCGGGGGGTGTCGCCGCGCCGCAGGTAGCGGGCCGGGTTCTTCGGGGTGGGGCCGAAGTAGTCGTTGCTGCCGAACACGAACGCCCCGGGGAGCTCCAGCAGCGGGCCCAGGGCGGCGATCACCCCGGGGACGGCCGCGGCGTGCGCGAGGTTGTCCCCGGTGTCGATCACCAGGTCGGGTTCCAGCGCGGCCAGCTCGGACACCCAGCGGATCTTGCTCTGCTGGCCGGGTGTGAGGTGTAGGTCGGAGACGTGCAGCAGGCGCAGCGGGCGGGCGCCCGGGGCCAGGACCGGCAGCGTCGCCTCCCGCAACGTCCAGTGCCGGCGCTCGATGCCGACGGAGTAGGCGAGCGCGGTGGCGCCGGTGGCGACCGTTCCCAGGGCGAGGCGGGACCAGGTGTTCACGAATCCCAGCGTACGACGCCGATGAGCCGGACTAGGGTGCACGACCGTGAGCACCCTCAAGGAGCAGTTGCGCGCCGATCTGACCGCCGCCATGAAGAGCCGTGACGAGCTGGTCAAGGCCACCCTGCGCCTGACCCTGACCGCGATCGGCAACGCCGAGGTCTCCGGCACGACCGCGCGCGAGCTCTCCGACGACGAGGTGCTCGGCGTGATCACCAAGGAGTCGAAGAAGCGCGCCGAGTCGGCCGAGGCGTTCGCCGCGGCCGGGCGCACCGAGCAGGCCGCCCAGGAGCGTGCCGAGGCCGAGGTGCTGGCCCGCTATCTGCCCACCCAGCTCTCCGACGACGAGGTCGACACCCTCGCCCGCCAGGCCGTCGCGGACGTCGCTGCGGAGTCCGGTGAGCAGCCCGGCCCGCGCCAGATGGGCCAGGTCATGAAGAAGGCCAACGCCGCGGCGCAGGGTCGCGCCGAGGGCGGACGGATCGCCGCAGCGGTGAAGAAGCAGCTCGTCGGTTGAGCCCGCGCACCGACCAAGCAGAACGAGCGTGGCGTTCGTAGCGGTCTACGCGACGAACGCCACGCTCGTTCTGTCGATCTGGCCGTGCCGGGTTAGTTCGTGGGGGTCTTGCGGGTGGTCGTGCGCTTGGCGGGGGCCTTCTTCGCCGTCGTCGACTTGGTGGTCGTCGACTTGGCTGCGGGCTTCTTCGCGGCCGTCGACTTCGCGGGCGCGCGCTTGGCCGGGGCCTTCTTCGGCGGGGCCTTGGCACGGCGCTCGGCGAGCAGCTCCGAGGCGCGGTCGTCGGTGAGCTCCTCGACCGAGTCGCCCTTGCGCAGGCTCGCGTTCGACTGGCCGTCGGTGACGTACGGGCCGAACCGGCCGTCCTTGATCACCATCTTCTGGCCGGTCGACGGGTCCTCACCGAGCTCGCGCAGCGGCGGCTGGGCCGAGGCGCTGCGTCCCCGCTGCTTGGGCTGGGCGTAGATCGCCTGCGCCTGCTCCAGGGTGACCGCGAACAGCTGCTCCTCGTCGGTCAGCGACCGCGAGTCGGTGCCCTTCTTCAGGTAGGGCCCGTAGCGGCCGTTCTGGGCGGTGATCTCCTCGTTCGACTCCGGGTCGGTCCCGACCACCCGCGGCAGCGACAGCAGCCGCAGCGCGTCCTCGAGGGTGACCGAGTCCACGACCATCGACTTGAACAGCGAGCCGGTGCGCGGCTTCGGCTTGGCCGGCGCCTTCTTCTTCGCCGCGGCGGTTCCCTCGGCGGGGGCCTCCGGCTCGGGCAGGATCTCGGTGACGTACGGACCGAACCGGCCCTCCTTCGCCACGATCTCGTGCCCGGTGACCGGGTCGGTACCCAGCTTGCGGCCCTCCTGCGGCACCGAGAACAGCTTCTCCGCGATCTCCGCGGTCAGCTCGTCCGGCGGCAGCTCCTCGGGCAGGTTCGCGCGCTGGGCCTTCTCCTCGACCATGCGCTCCAGGTAGGGGCCGTAGCGCCCGACCCGGACCACGACGTCGCGGCCCTCGGCGTCGGTGAACATCGGGATCGAGTTCACCGTCCGGGCGTCGATCTCCTCCAGGTTCGCCCCGACCAGCTTCTTCAGCCCGCCTGCGCGGGCGACCGAGCCCTCGCCACCCTTGGCGGCGCCGAAGTAGAAGCCGTTGAGCCAGTCCGTGCGCGAGTCCGACCCGGACGCGATCGAGTCGAGGTCGTCCTCCATCGCGGCGGTGAAGTCGTAGTCGACGAGCTGGCCGAAGTGCAGCTCCAGCAGCCCGATCACCGAGAACGCGACCCAGGACGGGACCAGCGCGGAACCCTTCTTCCACACGTAGCCACGGTCGAGGATCGTCTTGATGATCGAGGCGTAGGTCGACGGGCGGCCGATCCCGAGCTCCTCGAGCCGCTTGACCAGGCTGGGCTCGGAGAACCGGGACGGCGGGTTCGTGGAGTGGCCCTCCGCGGTCAGCTCGGCCGCGGTGAGCGCCTGGCCCTCGGTGAGCTGCGGGAGCCGCGACTCGGCGTCGTCGGCCTCGCCGCCGCTACCCTCCTCGACGGTCTCGACGTAGGCCTTGAGGAACCCGGCGAAGGTGATCGTGCGCCCGGACGAGGCGAACGTGACCTCCTCGCCGGTGCCGGCCGTCCCGGTGATCCGGACGCTGACCGACGTGCCGCGGGCGTCGTTCATCTGGGACGCGATCGTGCGCTGCCAGATCAGCTCGTAGAGGCGGAAGTCGTCGCCGTCGACCTCGCGGGCGATCTCGCCCGGCGTCCGGAACGACTCACCCGCGGGGCGGATCGCCTCGTGCGCCTCCTGGGCGTTCTTGACCTTGCGGGTGTACTGGCGCGGCTTGTCCGCGACGTAGGCGTCGCCGTAGAGCTCGCGGGCCTGGCTGCGGGCGGCCGAGATGGCCGCGTCGGACAGCGTCGTCGAGTCCGTCCGCATGTAGGTGATGTAGCCGTTCTCGTACAGCCGCTGCGCGCCGCGCATCGTGCGCTCGGCGGAGTACCGCAGCTTGCGCCCGGCCTCCTGCTGCAGCGTCGAGGTCATGAACGGCGCGTAGGGCTTGCGCGTGTACGGCTTCGACTCGACCGAGGAGACGGTCAGGTCGCGGCCCTGCAGCGCCTCGGCCAGGCGGCGGGCGCCGCCCTCGTCGAGCACCCGGACCTCGTCGTTGCGCAGCTTGCCGTCGGAGCCGAAGTCGCGGCCGGTCGCCACCCGGGTGCCGTCGACGGCGACCAGGCGTGAGCCGAACTGGCGCGGGCTGGCCTCGGCGCCGGCGTCCATGGTCGCGGCGATGTCCCAGTACTGCGCCGAGCGGAACGCGATGCGCTCCCGCTCGCGCTGCACGATCAGCCGCGTCGCCACCGACTGCACGCGGCCGGCCGAGAGCCGCGGCATGACCTTCTTCCACAGCACGGGGGAGACCTCGTAGCCGTAGAGGCGGTCCAGGATCCGGCGGGTCTCCTGCGCGTCGACGAGGTCCTGGTCGAGCTCGCGGGTGTTCTCCGCGGCCGCCCGGATCGCCGACTCGGTGATCTCGTGGAAGACCATCCGGCGGACCGGGACCTTCGGCTTGAGCGTCTCCAGCAGGTGCCAGGCGATGGCCTCGCCCTCGCGGTCGGGGTCCGTCGCAAGCAGGAGCTCGTCGACCGACTTGAGGGCCTCGCGCAGCTCGGAGACGGTGCTGCGCTTCTCCGGCGTCACGATGTAGAGCGGGCTGAACGCGTTGTCCACGTCCACACCCAGGCGGGCCCAGGACTCGCCCTTGTACTTGGCCGGCACGTCCGCGGCCCCGCGCGGCAGGTCACGGATGTGACCGACCGAGGACTCCACGATGTAGTCGCTGCCGAGGTAGGGCGCGATCTTCTTCGCCTTGGTGGGGGACTCGACGATCACCAGTCGCTTCAGCGGACGGCTCGGCGCCGTGGCCGTCGTGGTGGGCGTGCGGGGGCTTCCACCGGCTTCTGCCGACTCGGCGTGTGTCGTGCCCGAACTGGTCGTTCCCGTTGCCACCTGGTCATACCCCATCTCTCCGGCCGCGTCGCTCTCTCGTGGCGACGTCCTCGCCGTTGGCGGCCGCTCGTCGCGGCCCACGTGCGGTTGCCGGTACGGCGCGTCCACCCGCTGGTCGCGGGGTGTGAACGCCCGGTCTCGGTCCGCACGATCTCACACCGTCGCACAGCCGTGCGGCGGGTTGCACCCCACCCTGATCCGTTCGGCGGGTGACGCGAAGCTTATTCCCACTCGGATCCGGCAGGTCAGGCGGCCGCTCGGGCCCGGTAGCGGGGCCACTCGGCCGGGTCCAGCCCGGACGGCGCCGGGCCGACGAGCTCGACCAGCCGGGCCACCCGGCGGGCTCCGTGAATCCTCAACGCGGGGCCGGGGACGCCGCATTCCCCGGCGACCAGCCGCGCCGGCGGCAGGCCGGCCCGGGTGGTGGCGGCGACCAGGGCGCCGTGCGTGTCGGCGGCGTCGGGGTCGAGCAGCAGCAGGTAGCCGCCGCGCAGGTCCGCGCAGCCCGCGGCCAGCGCCCACAGCCGCAGTGCTGCGCCGTCGAGCTGGAAGCCGGCCGGGACGCACTTGGCGCCGCCCGGGCCGGTCCAGGCCCGGGCCAGGGGCACCAGGTCGCGGCGGTAGGCGCTGCGCACGGACGCGCCGTCCTCGTCCGCGCGCAGGGTGACGTCGCGGGCGGCCACGACGGCCCGCAGCGCCCGTTCACGCCCGGCGTGCGGGAGCGGGACGTCGAGCCGCGCGGTGTCGCCCGCGCCGAACCGCGCGATCCGCCCCGGGCCGCAGAGCAGCCCGGCGAGGTCGGCGAGCCCGGCCGGCCGGGCCTCCGCGGAGAACAGCGACATCTGCGGCACCGCCGCAGAATAGAACGAATGTTCGACGGAGTCGATCGCGACCCGCCGCCGACCCCTTCCGCGTTGTGGAGCCGTAATGCTCC
>NZ_JADQDD010000295.1 GCF_019263595.1 Pseudonocardia sp. KRD291
CCCCGCCATGATGACCCATCCGCGACAGCGGCGATCGGGCCAGGTCACCGGGTCGCCCGGTCGTGCCAGGATGGACGCCATGTGCGGCCGCTACGCCTCCACCAAGGCGCCCACCGACCTCGCCGACGAGTTCCACGCCGTCGACGCCACGCAGGAGTCCTCGGCGCGCGCCGACTACAACGTCGCACCGACCAAGGACATCACCGTCGTGGTCGAGCGGCACCCCCGCGACGACGAGGGCACGCAGGACCCCGACGCCTGCGAGCGCACGCTGCGCACGGTGCGCTGGGGCCTGGTCCCGTTCTTCTCCAAGGACCCCTCCGCCGGCGCGCGGATGGTGAACGCCCGCTCCGAGACCGCCGCCGAGAAGCCGTCGTTCCGGCGCGCGCTGGCCTCGCGGCGCTGCCTGTTCCCGGCCGAGGGCTGGTACGAGTGGCAGCGGCGCGACGCCGTGCCCGACGAGAACGGGAAGAAGGGCAAGCCCACCAAGCAGCCCTACTTCACCCACTACGCCGACGGCTCGTCGCTGGCCATGGCCGGGATCTGGGAGTTCTGGAAGCCCTCCGGCGGCGAGATGGCGCAGAAGTACCCGGACGGCCTGGTCACCGCGTCGGTGCTGACCACCGAGGCGGTCGGGCCGCTGGCCCAGGTGCACGACCGGATGCCGCTGGTGCTCGACCCGTCGGCGTGGGGGTCCTGGCTGGACCCGGACGCCGACGCGACCGACGAGCGCGTCTCCGCCCTGCTCGCCCCGCCGTCGCCGGAGCTGGTCGCCCGCTTCGAGATCCGGCCGGTGTCCGCGCAGGTCAACAACGTCCGTAACAACGGTCCGGAGCTGCTCGAGCGCCTGCCCGAGCGCGAGGTGCGCGAGCCGCTGCAGCTCGACCTGCTCTCGTGAGCCCCTCCCGGGCGCCGGTCGAGATCGACACCCCGCACGGGCCGGCCCGGGTCACGCTGCACCGGGCGCAGGGCCGGGCGAGGGCGCTGCTCCTGCTCGGGCACGGCGCAGGCGGCGGAGTCGGTGCGCCCGACCTCGTCGTGGCCACCGGGGCGGCGACGGCGCGGGGCGTGCACGTCGGGCTCGTCGAGCAGCCCTACCGGGTGGCCGGTCGCCGTGCCCCGGCACCGGCGAAACAGCTCGACGCGGCGTGGCTGGCCGTCGTCGCGGCGGCGCGGGCGGGGGAACTGGGCGTCGACAGGCGCGGCCGGCTGCCGCTGCTGACCGGCGGTCGCAGCTCCGGGGCCCGGGTGGCCTGTCGGACCGCGGCCGAGGCCGGCGCGTCCGGCGTTCTCTGCCTGGCCTTCCCCGTGCACCCGCCGGGCAGGCCGGACAAGGATCGGCTGCCCGAGCTGGACGGCGTCGAGGCGCCGGTCCTGGTCGTCCAGGGCCGTCGCGACCCCTTCGGCTGCCCGGAACCCGCCGCGTCCCGCGACGTCGTCGTCCTGGACGGCGACCACTCCCTCAAGGCCGACCCCGACGGCGTCCGCACCGCGGTCACCACCTGGTTCGCCCACCTGCTCGGGTAAGCCACCCGAGGACCGACGAGCGCCCCGGGACCGGACCTGTGTCAGCGAGCGGGGCTCTCGTCGGAACTCGTGCGACGAACGCGCCGCTCGCCCGATCGGGACGACGGGGGAGTGGCGGCGCGGGCCTCAGTGAGCGGCTATCGGGGCGACCGTCGCTGCGGTGAGGGCGATCAGGTCGTCGGGGGCGAGCTCGATCTCCAGGCCCCGGCGGCCGCCGCTGCAGTAGAGCGTCTCGAAGTCGTGGACCGATGCGTCGATCACGGTGGGCAGGCGCTTGCGCTGCCCGAGCGGGGAGATCCCGCCCGCGACGTAGCCGGTGGCGCGCTCGGCGTCGGCGACCTCGGCCATCCGCGCCCGCTTGCCGCCGGCCGCCGCGGCCAGCGCCTTGAGGTCGAGCGTCGCGGTGACGGGCACGATCCCGACCGTCATCGCGCCGTCCACCAGTGCGACGAGGGTCTTGAACACCCGGCCCGGGTCCTGGCCGAGTGCATCCGCGGCCTCGGTCCCGTAGACGGCCCCGTCGCGGTGGGTGTAGGTGTGCACCCGATGGGTGATCTTGCGCTTCGCCAGCAGCGCCGTCGCCGGTGTGCCCTGTCCCGCCATCGTGCCGCCCTCCCGCCGTCCTGGCCCGGACCCGCCCGCCGGACAACGGTGCATCCTGCCTGCACGGACGTGGTGGGAATGTGCGTGGGCCCCCGGCCGTTACACAGGGCGTGAGCAACGCTGTGATGGAGGCGCCGTCGACCGGCCGTCGGCGGCGTGTGCGCGTACCCTTTGAGCGGTCCGGGACGGCGGGAGCACCGCCGATCACCGTGCGGGAGCTCGCGTCGAGCGACCCCGCGTCGCTGGAGAGGGGTTCGGTGCCGGAGAAGGAGCAGGCGACCACGGCCGAGGAGCCGGGTCGGGGCGATGGCGCCGATCCCGCCACGGGCGCCGCGGTGATCGAGGAGACCACGGAGGCGGAGGAGACCGAGGAGGAGCGCGTCGCGCGCTTCGAGCGGGACGCGATGCCGCTGATCGACCAGCTCTACGGCGCCGCGCTGCGCATGACGCGCAACCCGGCCGACGCCGAGGACCTGGTGCAGGAGACGTTCCTCAAGGCGTACTCGGCGTTCAGGACCTTCCGCCGGGGCACGAACCTCAAGGCCTGGCTGTACCGGATCCTGACCAACACCTACATCAACGGGTACCGGAAGAAGCAGCGCCAGCCGCTGCAGTCGCCGACCGACGAGATCACCGACTACCAGCTGGCCCAGGCCGGCGAGCACAGCTCCACCGGGCTCCGGTCGGCCGAGGTCGAGGCGATGGACGCCCTGCCCGACACCGACGTCAAGGCCGCGCTGCAGCAGCTGCCGGAGGACTTCCGGATGGCGGTCTACCTGGCCGACGTCGAGGGGTTCGCCTACAAGGAGATCGCCGAGATCATGGGCACGCCGATCGGGACCGTGATGTCCCGGTTGCACCGTGGCCGGCGCCAGCTGCGCGACATGCTGACCGACGTCGCGCGCGAGCGTGGTTTCGTGCGCGGCGGCCAGCAGGAGGTGACGACGAGGTGAGCGCGACCGACGAGACCCCCTCCCCGGAGCGGGACGACGCGGCGGGGCCCTGCTCGGCAGGGTCCGGAGCGACGGGCCGCAACCCCATGGCCGGCAACCCGATGGCCGGCGGCACCGGCTGCTCCGAGGTGCTGGCCGAGGTGTGGCTGTTCCTGGACCGCGAGTGCGACGAGAACCGGCGCGCCGTGCTCGAGCAGCACCTCGACGAGTGCGCGCCGTGCCTGTCCGAGTACGGGATCGACGAGAAGCTCAAGGCGCTGCTGGCCCGCAAGTGCGGCGGGGAGCTGGCCCCGGACGGGCTCAAGGACCGGTTGCGTTCGCAGATTCGCTCCGCGGTGTTGGAGCAGGCCTCGGTCAGCGTCGAGTCCGGCCCGGACGGCACGACCGTGGCCGTGACCACCAGCCGGGTCGAGCGTCACCGGTACTAGACCCACGCACGACGGCCCACGAACGGCGAACGGCGGGCGGCACCCCTCGAGGGTGACCGCCCGCCGTTCGTCGTGTGTGGGGCGAACTCAGGTGTTCGGCTTCTTGCCGTGGTTCGCCTTCTTCTTGCCGCGGTCGCGGCGCTTGCGGGCCCGCTTCGACATGCGTGGTCCCTCCCTCTCTCCTGGCTTGCCTCGTTCGGCGAGTTCAGGGCCCCATTCTCGCATGTGGTGAGATGGCGGCCGTGACCACGCTGAGCGAGCTGCTCGCCGAGCACACCCGGATGCAGGGCGAGACCGTCGACCACCTCCAGCGGGTGGTCTCGGAGTGGCAGCTGCTCGCCGACATGTCCTTCGCCGACTTCCTGCTCTGGGTGCCGCTCGACGAGTCCCCCGAACCGGACGGCGCGAACACGTCCTTCCGTGCTGCCGACGACGTCGTCCGGGTGCGCGGTGGGGGCCGTGCCGTCACCGAGGGCCGGATCTGCCGCGACGACGACCCGCGCTGGCACCTGGAGGTCCCGGTCCGCCGGGAGACGATCCCGGTGCGCCGGTCCGGGCGCACCGTCGCCGTGCTGTCCCGGGACACGAACCTGGCCACCCCGCGGGTCCCGAGCCCGCTGGAGATCGCCTACCTGGGCAGCGCGTCCGACCTGTGCCAGATGATCGTGGACGGGACGTTCCCGCACTCCGTCCCGCTCGGCACGACCGAGGGCAGCCCACGCGCCGGGGACGGGCTGATCCGGCTCGACGTGCACGGCAACGTCGCCTACGCCAGCCCGAACGCGCTGTCGGCCTACCACCGGATGGGCCACGCCAGCGACGTGGCGGGGACGGAGCTGGCCGTGGTCACCCGCCGGCTCGTGCTCGACCCGTTCGAGGCCGCCGACGTGGCCACGAAGATCACCGAGGCACTGGAGGGCAAGGCGTCGCCCCGGATGGAGATCCGCGGCCGCCGGGCGTCGATGGTCGTCCGCTCGCTGCCGTTGCGCCCGCGCGGGGACCCCGCCGGGGCGTTGGTGCTGGTCCGGGACGTGACCGACCTGCGTCGCCGGGACATGGCGCTGCTCAGCAAGGACGCGACGATCCGGGAGATCCACCACCGGGTGAAGAACAACCTGCAGACCGTCGCGGCGCTACTGCGGATGCAGTCCCGGCGCAGTGCCCATCCCGAGGCCGCGCGCGCCCTGGAGGAGAGCGTGCGGCGGGTCACCTCGATCGCACTGGTGCACGAGGCGCTCGCCTACTCGGTCGCCGAGACCGTCGAGCTCGACGCGCTGCTGGAGAAGGTGCTGCCGGCCATCCGGGACGGTGCGACGGCCGAGGCGCGGGCCCGGGTCCGGGTCGAGGGCGGTTTCGGCACCTTGCCGGCCGGTCGCGCGACCCCGCTCGTGCTGGTGCTCACCGAGCTGGTGCACAACGCGCTCGCGCACGCCTACGACCAGGGCGAGTCCGGTGAGGTCGTGGTGTCCGCACGCCGCTCCGCGGGCTGGCTCGAGGTGGTGGTGGCCGACGACGGGCACGGCATGCCGGAGGGCTTCGACGTGGAGACCGCGCAGGGGCTGGGTCTGCAGATCGTGCGGACGCTGCTGACCTCCGAGCTGGAGGCCACCCTCCGGATGGGCGACCGGGACGGCGGTGGCACCGAGGCGCTGATCAGGCTGCCCCTGGGAGGGTCGCCGAACGGCAGCGGATAGGCTCTGCCCATGACCGATGACCCCGGTGCCGAGGTCGCGCCGGCACCGTGGTCGACGGTCCGTTCCGGCGGTGGCCCAGGCCGTGACGACCCGGGCAACGATGACCCGGGTACCGACGACCCGGGCAGGGACGACACAGCACTGCCCCGGAACGAGAACCGCGGGCCCGCTGCCGGTGGCATCCGGCTGCGGGCCCGCGGTGGGGGAGCGTTGCGTTCTGCGTGTTTCTCGAACTTCTCGGGCGTGCTGCCCCGTACGAGGTTTCCTCAGGCGGTGTAGGAACGACTACGCGTGCTGCGCCGCTTCAGGGCGCGACGCTCGTCCTCGCTCATACCGCCCCAGACCCCGGCGTCCTGGCCGCTCTCCAGCGCCCAGGCCAGGCAGGACTCGGTCACCGGGCAGCGCCGGCAGACGGTCTTCGCCTCGGCGATCTGCATCAGGGCGGGGCCGCTCGTCCCGACAGGGAAGAAAAGCTCGGGGTCCTCGTCGCGGCAGATCGCGTCGTGACGCCAATCCATGATTGCTCTACTCCTCGTTGTGCGCGATCGGGGTCGCGCCGATCGTCTACGTGTGTACGGTCATTCCGCCGCTTGTGAATGGTTTCACGAGCGCAGGTCCGTCTTCAAGGGAAACGGACTGGTTCGAGCGTGAGTGGCCTCACCGACACTCACATGCCGGGATGGACGGAATCGTGCTGCTCCGTCCGGGGCCAAGCTCTTACCAGTGTCCCCGCCCGACAGCGGATCGGCTACCCGAAATCTCTGTCGGACCAAACACCCCGGGCGTCGCTGCCCGTGGTCCCTTGCTTGCGTAGGGACCACCTTGGATCACCGTTTGGCCAGGTGCGAGCCCCAACGGGATCGACGGTCCGCGGCCATCGGTGAATGGTGTTGCGGTCACTCTGGCGGGTGGTCGCCGGTCCCCGACTGCGGCGAGCTGCTCATCTCACACGACGACGCGTAACGCGGCGGGCACGCTGAGGAACTCCACGTCGGTGCGTTCCCCCAGGTGGTCGCCGTCGAGCTGCAGTGCCAGCGGGGTGTCACTGGTGATCCGGACGAGCGGTACCGCGTCCTGCCGGACGACGTGGCGGCCGTGCGGGTTGCCGTCGCTGGACAGGATCTGGCCGAGCACCGCCGCGATCGTGCGCGGACCGAGGCTGCGCAGGGCGAACAGGCCCAGACCGCTGCCGAACGACGACCGCGGGTTGGTCCGGACCGCCCGACCGGACAGGAACGTCCAGGGGTCGGTGTTGCTGACGAACGCCAGCTTGACCCCGGGCAGCGGGTCGGCGCCCGGGATGTGCACCGTCATCGACGGCGGGCGGCGCAGCTGTGCGAGGTACTGGGCGAGCGCGGTGGCGGCGTAGCGCCCGGGGCTGGCCTCGTGCCCCTGCGCCCGCGCCCGCTCGACGGCGGCGACGACGTCGGCGTCCCAGCCCATCCCGGCGTTGAACGTGAACCAGCGGTCGTCGGCGTGCCCGAGGCCGACCATCCGGCGCCGGCCCGCGGCCAGCGCGGCGAGCACCTGGCCGGTGGCCTCCACCGGATCGCGCTGCATGCCCAGGGCGCGGGCGAACACGTTGGCCGAGCCGCCCGGCACGACGGCGAGCATCGCGGTGGCCTCGGCGTCCGGGCGTGGGGCGGTGCTGCCGGTGCCGGTCTGGTCGGCCAGCAGGCCGTTCACGACCTCGTTCACCGTGCCGTCGCCGCCGAGCGCGACGACGAGCTCGACGCCGTCGCGGACGGCGGCCGCCGTGCCCTCGGCGGCATGCCCCCGGTAGCGCGTCTGCAGCACCTCCAGCTTGAGCTCGCTGGCCAGCGCGTGCGTCAGCACGTCCCGCCCGGCGGCGGTGGTCGACGTGGCCTGCGGGTTGACCACGAGCAGCGCGCGCACCCGCCGAGGGTAGCGCCGACTATTCTGGGGTCATGAACACCGCCGACGTGCTTCTTCCCGCGGAGGTGGCGTGAGTACCGCCGACGTGCTTGTTCCCGCGGAGGTGGCGTGAACACCGCCGACGTGCTTGTTCCCGCGGAGGTGGCGTGAACACCGCCGACGTGCTTGTTCCCGCGGAGGTGGCGTGAACACCGCCGAGGTGGCGCCGCAGAACGTCCGGGTCGCGGGTGCGCTGGTCGCGGCCCAGGGCGGCGTGGCCGTCGTGTTCGCCGTCGTGTTCGCGGTGCGTGCGGTCGGTGCCGGGAGTCCCTCGCTGGG
>NZ_JADQDD010000296.1 GCF_019263595.1 Pseudonocardia sp. KRD291
CCGTCGATGACATCGCCACCGCCGGGGGCATCTCGCGTGCCACGCTGTACCAGTACTTCGCGAGCAAGGACGAGATCTTCTCGGAGCTGCTCGCGGAGTGCGGCGGAGCGCTGATGCGCGTCGTGCGCAGGCTCGGTCCGCTCGGCCCCACCGCGCAGGGATTCGACAACCTGCACTGGTGGCTCGGCGAGTGGGCCTGGGTGTACGACCGCTACGCCACGATGTTCGCGCAGTGGAACCAGCTCGACACCCCCGCCAGCGACTATCGGCCCACGGTGTCGGGCTTCGTCGACGCCTACACCGCCCGGATCGCGTCGCGGTTGGAGTCTTCCGGCTACACGGCACCGCCCGAGGTCGACCTCGCGGCCGCGGTGATGCTCGTCGTGCACCGGATGAACGCGTTCCGGTCCACCCGCGGCACCACCGCCTCCGCGGTCCCCGACGAGGTACTGCTCGACGGCCTGGCCGTCACCGTGCAGCTGGTGCTGTTCCCGGACACTCCGGATGCCGTGCTGGCGAGCCTCGGCGCCGTCACCGCCGGGGCGGAGGTCGCCCCGGCCCCGGCGTTGCCCGTGCCGTCGAACCGGTTCGCCGGGCGCAGCGCGCGGGTCCGCCGGACCGTGCGCGACGTGCTCGACGCCGCGGCCCGGGTCTTCGCCGAGCGCGGCTACCAGGCCGTGAGCATGGACGAGATCGCCACCGCGGCCGGTGTCGCGCGGGGCACCGTCTACAAGTACTTCTCGGACAAGAGCGACCTGCTCTCGGTGCTCGCGGAGGAGGCGCACACCGAGCTCGCCGAGCTGCTCGCCCGGCTACCGGGCCCGGTAGCCGGGCACCCGTTGGCGGTGTGGCTGCACGCCTACCTGCCGGCCTACCGGCGACACGCCGGCGTGGTCGCGGTGTGGTCGGACCGGCAGGTGACCACGCCAGTGGTGCTCGAGCACGCCGACGGGATGTCCGCGGCCCTGCGCGCGAACCTCGCCCGGGCGCTCGGCCACGTCGACCGGAGCTACCCCTTCGACCTGCGGGTCGCCACGCTCGTCGCCTCGGCCGCACTCGAACGGCTGCCGCTGGGCCTGACCGTGCGGGGCCGGGACGTGGCCGACGACGAGGTGGTCGAGACCATGGCCGCCTTCCTCGAGCGGGGCCTGCTCAACCCTGGGAACCCGCCGGACTGACCGCCGCCCCGCCCTCCAGCAGCGCCAGCGTGTCGAGGTCGTCGGTGGCGACCGAGAACCGGTGGATGGCGGTGTGGTTGTCCTGCCCCCAGTGGTCCCGCGTGCCCATCCAGCTCATCAACCCGTACATCGCCCACCGGCGGTAGTCATGCCACCAGGCCTCCTGGTCGGGCACCTCGCGCACGCCCCCGGCCCGAAGCGCATCGCGGTAGTGCGCGAGCAGGTCACGTTCGGCGGCCCGCCGCTCCTCGGTCGTCAGCGCGCCGACGACGAAGTAGCTCATGTCCCGCAGCGCGCTGCCGGTCCGCGCCATCTGCCAGTCCAGCCAGATTCTCGTGCCGTCCGGCCGCAGGTAGGTGTTGCCGAGGTATGAATCGCCGTGCACGAGGGTCACCGGGCCGCGGCTGTCGCGTGCCCACTCGTTGAGCAGGTCGTAGGCGCGCAGGAACCGCTGCGGGTCGGCGACCATCCACGCGGGCAGCCGCTCGCGGTACACGTCGCGACCCAGGTTCTCCTCGACGAGCCACCAGATCGTCCGCGGCTGCTCGCAGTCACCGGGGGTGTCCATCGAGCGCGGCAGCCAGCGTGCGGTGTGCAGCGCGGGGGCGTCCCAGAATCGGGCGTGCAGGACGGCGAGGTCGTCGAGGGCGCTGGCGACTCCGTCGATCCCGAGGTGCTGATACGTGCTGCCGAACTCCCCTCCCACCTCGATCAGGTCCTCGAGCACCACGAGCCCCCGGGTGCTGTCGGCGTCCCAGTCCCCCAGGTACGCGCGCGGGACCGGTAGGCCGTGGTCGGTCAGCAGGTCGTGATAGACGCGGGCCTCTGTGCGGCAGATGTCGAACGGGTTCGGTCTGCCGGTGAAGTTGCCCTTCAGACAGAGGCGCCGCGGTAGCCCCGCGGCGCGCCCGGCGGCGTTGTACTCGACCGCCACCCGCACCTTGGACGTGTGGGTGGTACGCACCTCGACGGTCTCGAGTCCCTCGACGACCGTGCCCGGATGGCGCCGGGCGAGCATCCCGCCGAGCCACTCGGCCGTCAGGTCCGCGCAGTGCTCCGGCAGGGGGTCCTGGCGGCCGTAGGGTCCGTGGGGTCCTCGCGGTTCGTGGCTCATACGGGCTCTCCGGCGGGGACGGCGAACCGCGCCCGCAGCTCCGCCTTGGCGATCTTGCCCAGTCCGGTCCTCGGCATGGCGTCGACGATCTCCAGTCGTTCCGGCAGTTTCTGAACCATCAGGCCGGCGCCCCGCAGGTCCGCGGCGACTTCGGCGAGGCCGGGCGGCCGGGCCGGGTCGGCCGGCCGCACCACGGCGCACACGAGCTCGCCCCGCGTCGCGTCCGGCAGTCCGACGACGGCGACCTCCGCGACCGCCGGCAGCTCCCGCAGCAGGTCCTCGATCTCGACCGCCGAGAGGGTCTCGCCCTTGCGGATGATCACGTCTTTGATCCGGCCGGTGACGGTGACGTGCCCCGACGGCGCGAGCCGGACGACGTCGCCGGTCCGGAGCCAGCCGTCGGCGGTGAAGGCGGCGGTGTCGTGCGTCGGGTCCGTGTACCCGGTGGTCACCGAGATGCCCCGCAGCTGCAGCTCGCCCTGGGCGCCGGGCGGGAGCACCTCGCCGTCCGAACCCACGACCCTGGCGTCGAGGTGGGGGAGGAGCCTGCCGTCGGTGGCGGCGAGCACCGCGTCGTCGTCGCGCACGTCGGCGACCGCGACCATGAGGACCTCCGTCATCCCGTAGCTGTGGGCGATCCGGGCTCCCAGCTCGGATCGCAGCGCGTGGTAGAGCCGCGACGGCAGCGGAGCCCCGCCGCCGCCGAACAACCGCAGTGTGGGCAGCGGGTGCGTGCCGGTACGCCGGTGTTCCTCGAGGATCGCCTGGTAGAGCGTCGGGCTGCCGCCGACGATCGACACCCCGTGGTCACGGAAGGTGGCCAGCGTGCGCGGCGGGTCGAAGGCCTCGATCAGGACCGTCGGCGTCCCCGTCAGCAGGCTGATGGCGAGGTACTGGCTGCCGCCCAGGTGGGCGATCGGGAAGGCGATGCACCCGACGTCGTCGTGCCGGGCGCCCGCGGTCGACCCCTCCGCGAACCCCGTCGCCGCGGCGATCACGCCGCGATCGGTGTGCTGGGCCGCGCGGGGGGCACCGGTCGTCCCCGAGGTCGGGTAGGCCCACGTCACCCGGTCCGGATCGGACGGGGGCGGCGGTAGGTCGGGGGCACCGGGGCCCGCGGCGGTCCCTTTGTCCGGCACCGCGGTCGGGACGTGCCCGAGTCCGTTCGCCCCGAGGACCCCGCGGACGAGCGACTCGTGGTCGGTGCCCCTCCAGACCCCCGGCACCAGCACGAGGTCGGGACGGCCCGCAGCGAGCAACGCCCCCAGCTCCCGCTCCCGGTACATGATCAGCAGCGGCATCTGGAACGCGCCGAGACGGCTCAGGGCGAGCATCACCAGCACCGTGGAGACCCGGTTGGGTAGCTGCCAGGCGACCCGGCTCCCCTGGCCCACGCCGAGGGCGGCGAGCCCGGTGGCAGTGGCCTCCGACCGCTCCCGCAGGTCGGCGAAGGTCAGCCGCGCGCCGTGCTCATCGACGAGGGCCGGGGCGTCGGGGCTCGTCCGGGCCCGCCGCTCGACGAGCTCCCAGTAGGTCTCAGACCGCATCGGCCGCATCCTCCCGGTGGGGGCTCGCGAGGGGCGGCTCTTCCGCCGCGCGGTCCGGGACGAGGCCGCCCGCGTCCGTCCGCGGCGCCGTCGTGATCACCGCGATGCCCAGCACGGCGGCGGCCGCGAGCAGCAGAGCCGGGGCGTATGGGCTGCCGGTGGCCGCGGTGAGCCGGGCCGCGTAGTACGGAGCGAACCCCGCGCCGAGGACCGAACCGATGTTGAAGCCGATGGCGGCCCCCGTGTAGCGCACCCGGGCCGGGAAGAGCCCGGTGAACGCCGAGTACGCCGGCGGCGGAGCGGCGCCGGCCAGGCCGACGAGGAACCACAGGGCCACCCCGACCAGGATGATCGGCGTCCCCGCCGTCCCCAGCGCCAGCATGATCGGGACCACGGTCACCAGGAGGGCGACGAGCACGGTGACGAGCACGGCCTGTCGACCGAAGCGGTCCACCGCCACCCCGCTGAGCAGGGCGAACGGCAGAGCGAGGGTCAGCGCGACCGCGGCGACGACCGAGACGGTCGCCGCGGGCAGTCCGGCGGTCGTTTGCAAGTAGATGGGGATGTAGGCCGCGGTCGTGTACCCGACCAGGCCGACCGCGACGGACAGTGCGGCGACCCGGAGCACCGCGCGCCAGTGCTCGCGCAGGACCTCCCGGACCGGCGAGGTCGGGACCTCCTGCCGGGCGACGACCGCCCGGAACTCCGGGGAGTCCTCGAGCCGGACCCGGTAGACGAGGCACAGGATCGTCAGGGGCAGGGAGATCAGGAACGGGATGCGCCAGCCCCAGGTGGCCATCTGGTCGCCCGAGACGAGCGTTGCGAGCGCGACGACCGCGGGTGCGACCGCGACACCGGTCGAGAACCCGAGCGGAGTCATGGCGCTGAACAGTCCGCGCCGCTTCGCGGTGCTGTACTCGGCGACAAACGTCGCCGATCCCATGAGCTCGCCGCCCGCGGAGAACCCCTGCAGGAGCCGGAGGAGCACCAGCAGGACCGGTGCGGCGAGGCCGATGGCCCCGTGGGTGGGCAGGACCCCCATGGCGAAGGTCGCGGCGCCCATCAGCGTCACGGTGATCACCAGGGTGTGCCGCCGCCCCAGCCGGTCACCCATCCGGCCGAAGAAGAACCCGCCGATCGGCCGGGCGACGAATCCCGCGGCGAACACCAGCAACGACGAGAGCACCGCGGTGACTGTGCTGCCGCCCGGGAAGAAGAGGGGCGCGGTGTAGACGACCAGGTAGGCGTACACCGCGAAGTCGTACGACTCGATCATCGTGCCCAGCAGGCCCGCGATCGCGGCACGCCGGGCGAGGGGTGGTGTGGGGCTGACGCTCGGCTGGCTCATGGTCCTCACTTCGTCGTGACCGGACGGAGCGCTCCGCAGCCCGCGGAGCGGCAAGTCAGAGCACGGCGCCGGAGATCTTCAGCTCGAGGATCCGGTCCATGTCGAGGCCGAGCTCGCCCAGGACCTCGTCGGTGTGCTCGCCGTGGACGGGGGCGCGCCGGGTGTCGCCGGTCTCGCCGTTGAACTGCAGCGGCGCCGGGACCAGCCGGAACGGGGTGCCGTTGGCGTCCTTGAGCTCGTTGAGGTATCCGTTGGCGACGACCTGCGGATCGTCGAGGACCTCCAGCGGTGTCTGCACCGGGGCCCAGGCGCCGCGGCCGCGGCCCAGGACCTCCTGCGCCTCGGCGAAGCTCAGCGCGCCGAACAGGGCGGAGATCTCGGCGATCGCCTCCTTGTTGTTGCGCATCCGGGAGGCGTGGTCGGCGAACCGGGGATCGGTGACGAGGTCGGGACGGCCGAGGGCGGTGGTGAGCTCCGGCCAGTAGCGGTCCGACTCCAGCATGACCAGGGACACGAACCGGCCGTCCTGGGTGCGGTAGCTGTTGACCAGCGCATTGGGGGCGTCTGCCGGGTTGTAGCGCGGGATCCGCTCGATGCCGAAGGCGGCCGAGGCGGCGAGGTTCGCCCCGTTGGCCCACGCGCCCGTCGCCAGCAGGGAGTTGTCGACGGTCAGCGCCTCGCCGGTGCGTTCGCGGTGCAGCAGGGCCGCGGAGATCCCACCGGCGATCGTCAAGCCGCCCAGCACGTCGCCGAACGCGGCGCCGGGCTGGGTGACCGGGTAGCCGAGCTCATCCGGGCTGGCGGTGTCCGCCGCACCCGAACGGGCCCAGAAGGTCGAGTTGTCGTAGCCGCCGCGGTCGGCGTCCGGGCCGTGCTGGCCGTGCGCCGACCCGCGGACGTAGACGATCCGCGGGTTCACGGCGCGGATGTCCTCGACGTCGATCCGCAGCTTCGTGCGCGCGGCGGGCAGGAAGTTGGTGAGGAACACGTCGGCCCTCGCGGCGAGCTCCAGCAGCAGCTCGCGGCCTTCCTCGGACTTGAGGTCGAGGCCGACGCTGCGCTTGCCCCGGTTCGGCAGCTCGACCATGTGCGCGACCCCGCCCTGGGGTACGAGGCCGGAGGTGACCAGGCCCCGTTGGGGGTCGCCGGTCTCCGGGTGCTCGACCTTCAGCACGTCGGCACCCCACTCGGCGAGGATCCCGCCGGCGACGGGGACGTAGGTCCAGGAGGCGACCTCGAGCACCCTGATCCCGTTCATGATGGCGACCATGTGGACGGCTCCTCGTCGTCGAGTCCGGTGTGGGACCCGGGCATCGCGGCCCGAGCGCTGAGGACGTTAGCAGCGATCTGACTAGAGTGTCACCCTTCTCGCGTGGGTTTGGGCACGAGAAGTGTCGAGCTATGGATCCATGGTTCTGACTCGACGTATGCTCCTGTGGTGTCTCTGACGGAAACGGGCGGGCCGACGGCGGCCGTCCACGGTGAACCGGCCCTCGACCTGCTCGACCTGCTCACCCTCGAGCCCATCGGCGCCGACGTCTTCCGCTCCACCTGTCTGTTCGCCGACGGCCCCTACGCACTCTTCGGCGGTCAGGTGGCGGCCCAGGCGCTGCGGGCCGCGGGGCTGACGGTGCCGGAGGACCGGGTGCCGCACTCGCTGCACGGGTACTTCGTGGCCGCGGGCACCGCGGCCGAGCCCGTGGAGCTGACCGTGGAACGGGACCGCGACGGCCGGTCCTTCTCCGCCCGCCGAGTGGTGGTCCGGCAGGCGGGGCGGATCATGTTCAGCATGGGGGCGTCGTTCCAGGTGGCCCCGACGGGCGGGGCGGGGCTAGATCTGACCCCATCCCCGCAGGTAGTCGAGCCGGACGGGCTGCCGGGCGTCGGCCTGCACCGGATGGCGTCGTTCGAGGGGCGGTTCCCCCCGCACGACGGGCCCGCCGGCCTGCCCCCGACCTTCTGGGCGCGCTGCACGACCCCACTCGGTGAGTCCCCGATCCTGCACGCCTGCGCACTGACCTATCTCTCGGACTTCTCCAGCGGGCTGCTCGGGCTGCACGAGCGAACCGGATCGAGGACCGGGCCGAGCCTCGACCACGCGCTCTGGTTCCATCGCCCCGCCCGGCTCGACGACTGGGTGCTCCTTGACATGACCGCGCGCACCGTCGGAGCGGACCGCGGCTGGTACACCGG
>NZ_JADQDD010000297.1 GCF_019263595.1 Pseudonocardia sp. KRD291
GCAGCAAGCCCGTCCGGTGACCTGGCGCAGAAGGTGACCGCGGTACTCGAGATGGCGCAGCGGAGCACGGCGGGCCCGCCCCCGGCGGGGCCGATCCCGGGTCCGCGGCCCAGCCGGGAGGCGGCGCAAGGCCCGCGCCGCAGGCCCGCTCGCGTGATCGGCGCTGCCGGCGCAGCGCGCGGCAAGCCCCGTCTGCCCGTCGATGTGGGCCGGCGCTTCGTCGACGAGCTGCGCGAGTTGATGTGCGGTGACGGGGACCGGTACGCGCCCGCCCGGCAGGCTCTGCAGCCGCACGGCGAGCCGGCCGTGCTGGTCGCCGGTGTTGCCGGCGCGCTCGCCGCGGTGCTGAACCTGCGCCCGGAGGTGGTCGGGGCCGCGGTCGCGGTGGCTATGACCGTGATCACCGAGTCCGGCTGGGGCGCGCTGAACACCCCGCCGCGGGTCCGACCGGCCGTAGTCGGGCCCGGACCACGACCGGTGGCCGCAGGCCCTGGGGCCCGGCGAAAGCCCTGACCTACCTGAACCCGCCATCACACGCCGGCCGCGCGGTCGGGGATCGGCAGCCAGGCGGCCTCGCCCCGATTCAATAGCTAACTCATGCCAGGACCTACGTCCTCGCGCAGCACTGGCCTTGACCAGATGAGCCCCCGCGGCGCAGACAACGACCGTTATGTCGCAGGCCCCGGTGCCGAGGGAAGGCCGCGATTGGCGCCGATCCCCTTCGACAATCTCACTGGCCCGCCGGGCTGGCGGTCGGCGACCAGGTCGGCCCGGGCCGCGTCCGTGCCGCTGTCCACGGCACCTTCAGATGACGCCCGAGTCGGTGATCTTGTCTGGGAAACGTTCGTTTGATCGCCAGAGGGTCGGGGCGGGGTGAACGAGTTACTTGGAGATCGCGCCGTGCTCCACTGCGGCGGCGTGGTGGGCGAGCCCGGCGTGGTGGTCGTGCCCGGCGGTGTCACGCGGGCTGACGTGCACGGTCACAGCCACCAGCTTCGGTACGTCGTGCAGCAGGGCGTGTTTGGCTTTGGTGGCGATGTCGTGCGCCGCGACGATCCCGAGGTCCGGGTCGACGGTGATGCCGGTCTCGGCGCGTACCCGGTGCCCGATCCAGCGCAGTCGCAGCTCCTCCACGGCGCGCACCCCGGGCACCGCGCGCAGGCTCGCCTCGGCGGTGTCGACGAGTTCGGGGTCCACGGCGTCCATGAGCCGGCGGTAGATGTCGCGGGCGGCGCTCTTGAGCACGAACAGGATCGCCACCGTGATCAGCAGCCCGACGATCGGGTCGGCCAGCGGGAACCCGGCCAGCACCCCCAAGGCGCCCGCGACCACGGCGAGAGAGGTGAACCCGTCGGTGCGCGCGTGCAGGCCGTCGGCGACCAGCGCCGCGGATCCGATCTTCCGCCCGACCCGGATCCGGTAGAGCGCGACGAGCTCGTTTCCGGCGAACCCGATCAAACCGGCGGCGATCAGGATCCCGATGTTGGTGATCGGCTGCGGGTCCAGCAGTCGCCGGATCGACTCGTAGCCGGCCACCACCGCCGAGAGCGCGATCATGAACACGATGAACACCCCGGCCAGGTCCTCGGCGCGGCCGTACCCGTAGGTGTAGCGCCGGGTCGCTGCCCGGCGGCCGAGCACGAACGCGATCCACAACGGCACCGCGGTCAGGGCGTCGGAGAAGTTGTGAATCGTGTCGGCCAGCAGCGCCACCGACCCGGTCAGCACCACCACCACTACCTGGGCGAGCGCGGTGACCAGGAGCGCGACCAGGCTGATCTTCAACGCCCGGACACCCTCCGCGCTGGACTCCAACGCCGAGTCCACCGAGTCCGCCGCGTCGTGGCTGTGCGGGGTGAACACCGACCCCAACCACCCTCGCACCCGACCTGGATGCCCATGCCCATGTCCGGCAGCCGACGCGATCTCGTGGCCGGTGACCTGTCCCTGGCCATGCCCGTGTCCCTGCGCGGGGCTCCCGTGCTCGTGGGGGTGCTCGGCCGGCCCACCGCCCGTGGCGCGACTCGGGTCGCCTGCTCGCGTGTCGCTCATATTGCCAGGATGCGCTGCCCAGGGCCATTATGCAAACATGCGCGCACGCGATATCATGGCAGATGCGAGTCCAGGGCGACAGTTCGGAACCGGCGATCAGCTTGCGCTCGCGGCGGAGGTGCTGGGGCATCTGGCCGACCCCACCCGGCTGCACCTGCTGCGGCTACTCGCCGGCGACGAGCAGGACGTGAGCACCCTCACCGCGCAGGTCAGCGCGTCGCGGTCCTCGGTGTCTCAGCACCTCGGGCGGTTACGCCTGGCCGGGCTGGTCCAGGTCCGCCGCGAGGGGCGCCGGATGCTCTACCGCGTCGCGAGTGACCACCTGCGCGGCCTGGTCGAGGAGGCCTACCTGTTCGCCGGGCACCTCATCCACGGCATTCCCCACCACGCGCCCGAGCGTTGAGCACCTCGACGACCTGCCGGTGCAAGAAGGCCGATCCCCTGACCGGGCCGTCGCGCGGCTCCCGAAGCCCCGACGCGCAATGTGGGGGCGGTCCTCAGGGTGTGGCCCGTCGCCACGCGGCGGCGCGGAGCAGACGAAGCCCGTTGAGCCCGACGACGACGGTGGACATTTCGTGTCCGGCGACGCCGAGCGGTAGCGGCAAGGTGGCGGTGATGTCCCAGGTGACCAGGACGACGATGACGGTGGCGGCGAAGGCGAGGTTGGCCCGCACGACGCGGTGTGCTCGTCGGGACAGCCTGATGACTGTGGCCAGGGTGGCCAGCTCGTCGCGGACGATGATCGCATCGGCGGTTTCCAGTGCGAGGTCCGATCCGCGTCGGCCCATCGCCACCCCCAGGTCCGCGGCGGCCATTGCCGGGGCGTCGTTGACTCCGTCGCCGACCAGCAGCACCCGATGTCCGTGGGCCTGCAACGCCTTCACGGCGTCGACCTTGTCGGCGGGGAGCAGCCCGGCGCGGATGTCGGTGATGCCGACCTCGGCGGCGAGCCGGGCAGCGGCGCGCGGGTTGTCCCCGGTCAGCAGGACCGGGGAGTTCCCGGTCAACACCGTCAGCGCGGCCACGGTGTCGTGGGCGTCGGGACGCAATCGGTCGGCGAGGCCCAGCACCGCGGCAGGGCTGTCGTCGACCAGTACCACGACCGCGGTCCGCCCGATCTCCTCGAGTCGTGCCGCCTCGTCCAGGGCCCGGCCGACCGCGTCCGTGACGCCGCCTGCCGGGGTGTCTGCCCGACCTGCCTCGGCGATCTCGCCGAGCAGGGCGGGCGAGCCGACGCGCACCCGCCGCCCGTCCACCACCGCGGTCACGCCCCGGCCCGGGGTGGAACTGAAGTCCTCGGCCGCGGGAACCGCGAGGTCGCGGTCGCGGGCCGCTGCGACCACGGCGCGGGCGACCGGGTGCTCGCTGGGTTGCTCGGCTCCGGCAGCCAACGCGAGCACCTCATCGACGCTCAACCCCCCGCTGGATCCGCGCAGGATGGGCTCGATCTCGGCGACCCGGGGGGTGCCCTCGGTGAGGGTGCCGGTCTTGTCGAAGGCCACCAGGGTGGTCTGGCCGAAGCGCTCCATGACCACCGCGGACTTGACCAACAGGCCGTGCCGGCCGGCGTTGGCGATGGTGGACAGCAGCGGCGGCATGGTGGCCAGCACGACTGCACACGGCGAGGCGACGATCATGAAAGTCATGGCGCGCAACAGAGTCGGGGTGAACGCCGCCCCGAGCAGCAGCGGGACCGCGGCCAGCGCCAAGGTGGCGACCACGACGGTGATCGAGTAGCGCTGCTCGACCTTCTCGATGAACAACTGGGTCTGGGCCTTGGTGGCCGAGGCCTGCTCGACCAGAGCCACGATCCGGGCCACGACCGACTCGCTGGCCGCGCGGGCGACCCGCACCCGCAGTGCGCCGGTGCCGTTGAGGGTGCCGGCGAACACCTCGTCGCCGGGCTCTTTGAGCACCGGTAGCGGTTCCCCGGTGATCGAGGCCTGGTCGACCTCGCTGACCCCGTCCAGTACCTGCCCGTCCGCACCGATCCGCTCCCCGGGGCGCACCAGCACCAGGTCGCCCACGACCAGCTCGGCGGTGTCCACGACCTCCCCAGCCCCGTCCTCGGCGTCCGACGAGCGCAGCCGGGTGGCGCGTTCGGGGGCCAGGTCGAGCAGCGCACGCACCGAATCGGCGGTGCGCCGGGTCACGAACGCCTCCAACGCCCCCGAGGTGGCGAAGATGACGATCAGCAGCGCCCCCTCGAACACCTGCCCGATAGCCGCCGCCGCGAGCGCGGCCACGATCATCAACACATCCACGTCGAGGGACTTCTCGCGCAGCGCGCGCAGCCCGGCCAGCGCCGGCTCCCACCCACCGGTCACGTAGCAGGCCAGATACAGCGCCCACCACACCGGCGCCGGCGCACCGGACAGCTGCGCCGCCCCGCCGAGCGCGAACAGCACGGTCGCGATCGCTGCCCACCGGATCTCGGTCAGATCCCACAACCGCGCCCACACACTCCGCGCCGGGCGCATCACCTGCGGTCGGTCCCGCACCATCGTCGTCACCCGAACCACACTACATGCGTACAAACGCAGGTATGCAGTGAGCTAGATAGCTGAACAGCTCGACAGATGGGCATTTCGGCGCTACGTTCGGGAACGTGCATGATGCGTTGCCCGGGTTCCAGATGCCCGACGATCCGCTGGTCGAGCGGGCTGCGGAGGCGTTCCGGCTGCTCGCTGACCCGACCCGGATCAAAATCCTCTGGGCGTTGGCGCAGGGTGAGACGTCGGTGGCCTGTCTGGCCGAGCTCGTCGGTGCCGCGCCCACCGCGGTCAGCCAGCACCTGTCCAAGCTCCGGCTCGCCGGGCTGGTCCGCGGCCGCCGCCGCGGCACCTTCGTGCACTACACCACCGTCGACGAGCAGATCACCCAGCTGCTCGGGGTCTCACTCGCCCGGCCGACGCCGGCCAGCCGGTCGTAGACGGCTCGTGGACGCGCTTGTGATGACTGCCGATCTCTGGCTGCGGCTGTCACCGGCGGCTATCTCCGCCGCGTGGTGGCTCCGAGGGTGAGCCGACGGGTCATGTTGAGCTTGAACTCGCCGTGCATCGCGACATGCGCCCAGATCAGCGGAGTCAAGCCGCGGTAGTCCTCCGCGGTCAAGACGTCGTCCCAGTCGGGTTCGGCGAGCACGTCCTGGATCATCAACGTGTTCACGTGCACCATCGCGGCCTGCAGGATGTGCAGGCACAGCACGGTCATCTCGGCCTCGTCGCGGCGGTTGGTGGCGATGTCCCCGGCCTTGCCGTAGGCGATCTGCGCGTTCGCCCCGTTCCACGACTCGACCACATTCAAGCCCGCGTTGACCTCGCGCTGCTCGGTCCGCGACCGCAGGTACCGGCACAGGAAGATCGTCCGCTGGGCCCGGCCGACCTCCAGCAGCGCCTGGTAGGTGGGGTGCGTGGCGGCGCGGGTGAACCGGCGCAGGATCGCCTCCGTCGACGCGGTGCGATTGTTGATCGCGGTGGCGTAGCGGACCAGCTGGTCGTACTGCTGGGCGATCAGGTCCCACCGGATTGGACCGCGCCCGGCCAGCACCGGCTGAAGCTGCGGGATCCGGGCGCGGGTCTCGACGTCCGGGACGTGCAGCTTGGTGTGGTTGATCCGCTTGAGTCGCGGCTTGAGCTCGAACCCGAGCAGCCGGGTCAGCCCGAACCCGACCTCCGATTGGCCGTGCGAGTCGACGTAGTTGGCCCCGACGTCCATTTCGGTGCGGTGGTGCATCGCGCCCTCGATCATCGCCGCGACCTCCGATGCGGTGCAGGTGATCAACTGCGAGTGGATCGCGACCCGACTTGCTGTCCACGTGCCAGTAGATCAACACGCCGCGGCCGCCGTAGCGGACGTGGTACTGGGTGAACAGGTTCTGGTCGAACGCCCCGAAGTGCGTCGAGTCGGATGCCACCGCGCCGGTCCCGGCGCCCCAGATCAGCTCACCGCGGACGGCGAAGGTGGCGTTCGCGATCGCCGCGGCGAACCCGCGCGCCCCGTCGACCGAGAGGTAGCGGCGCCGCACGTAGCGTAGGTCGTCCTCGGTGTGGCCGTGCTCGCCGGCGGCGATCGCGCGCAGCCCGATGTTGGTGCCGTACCCGAAGATGCACAAGATCAGCCGCTCCGCCATGACCGCGGGGTCGATGCCGCCGCGTGCGCCGGTGAGGCGAAGTGCTCGACCAGCCCGACGCGCAGCACGGTCTCCTTGAGCATATCCAGCAGCGGCACCAGCCCCCACCGGCTGCGCAGCTCAGCCTTGAGCCGGCGCAGGTTCCTCGGTTCCGCCTCTGCCTCCAGTGGCGACAACGTGATGCGGCCGCCTCCGCGGGAGCTGATGCTCAACCACCCGAGCTCGGGCAGCCCGTCGTGCAGGGCGTGCAGCTCGTGGGTCAGCTCCATGCCCAGCGGCTCGATGAAACCCATCGGATCGAGCGGTACGGACAGCTCGCTGTAGTAGGCGCTGCGGCGGGTCTCGAAGTCGGCGGGCAGGTCTTCATCGGGGTTGCGCCACCGATCCGCGCCCTGCACCCAGATCTCTCTGCAGCGCAGCCGCTCCCGCAGCGCCCGGAACAGGCACACCTCGTAGACGGTGCGCACCACCCGCCCGGTGCCGGGCTCGCCGCGATAGGCGAGCTCGGTCAGTCACCGCCCACGATCCCCTCCACCGGCACCGTCTCGCCGGTCGTCGGGTAGTACTGCAGCTTCGACTCCGCGTGGCGCAGCACCAACGCGATCCCGGCGATGATCGGCGCGTGCGCGGTGTTGTTGGACCGGAACGCCAGGGTGCGCAGCAGCTTCACCATCCCGACCCGGTAGTGGTGCGAGTACGAGGCGCGCAGCTTGACCTGCACGTTGCGGCGGAACTCCGGGCCGCCCGCGCGGGCCTCGGCCACCACCTGCCGCAAAGTGGCCTCCCCGCCCGCGACCGGGAACACCACCTCGCGCACCGCGCCGTCCGGATCGTTCAGGCTGGCCTCGGCCACCTGGGCGAGCAGCGCGTTCTTGTTCCGGACCCGATGGAACGAGGCCACCATCTCCTCGGTGACCCGCCGATCCGCGCGCGCGTTGATCGCATGCACCGTGGAGATCAGCAGCTCCACCAGGGTGTCGGTGATCTCGCGTTCGCGCTCGGTCAGCAACGCCGTCAGCAACACCCACCTCGTCGCCGCCGCGAAATCGCGGAAGTGGCTCGGGGCCTGCACCGCGGCCCGGGCCCGCCAGCCCGACATGATCCGCGCACTGACGTCGGCCAGCGCATCCGGCGGCAGCCCGATCGCGCGGATGGCCTCGAGCTTGGCGAT
>NZ_JADQDD010000298.1 GCF_019263595.1 Pseudonocardia sp. KRD291
CGCCGCCCGGCGGCGGGGAGGGCGACCCGGACGACCCGACCCCGACGACGCCGCCCCCGTCGACCACGACGAGCTCGGCCGCACCGACGTCGACGCCGTCGTCCTCGTCGAGCTCGTCGTCGCACTCGTCCTCGAACCGCTCCACCTGAGCGGTCGGGGCCGGGACCACCGGGACCACCGGCGCGGTCCGAGGCCGCTGCGGCGGCTCAGGAGCCGTCGCGCACCGGCTCGGCCCGCGGGCCGAGCAGGATCCCCTGGCCGGCCAGCCACGCCTCGACGTCGTAGGTGTGGCGGGCCAGCGCGTCGAGCACGGCGTGCGACCGGTCCAGCGCGTACTCGGCGAGCCGCGGCCCCAGCAGCCCCTCGGCGACCGCGGCCACGTACTCGTCGACGTCGAGCAGCTCCGCCTCCCGCCCGGTGCGCACGACCAGGTCCAGGTACAGGTCGGTCATCCGCAGCACCCGGCCGTCGGTGCCCTCCCGGACGATCTCGGCGATGTCGACGTAGAAGTCCTGGTCCCGCTCGTACCCGGGGTTCCACCGCCAGTCGCTGAGGCAGACGCCCAGCTCCGGGAACACCCAGGTCTCCATCCACCAGGCGTTCGGGCGGCCGACGATCGGCCGGCTGAGGTAGAGACCCCAGTCGTGCTCCCGGTAGGTGTCGACCGCGCGCGGGTTGCCCTTGGAGTCGGTGTTGGTCCCGGCCTCCGGGTCGAAGGTCTGGATCTTCGGGGGGTGCACCGCGGTGATCCTTCCATCGGATCCGGGCCCGGGGAGCGGTCCGCGCGCGGAAACTGTCGGTGGGTGCTCGTACCCTGGGTTCCGTGGCATTCGCGACAGAGGTCCCCGGCAGCGCTGCAAACGTGCGTGGGCATGCAGACGTGAGCGGGCAGGGCCAGCAGATCCGTCAGGAGCCGCACGCGCACCCGGACGCGGGTGAGACGCCGACCGGCACCCCGCTGGCGCACTCGGTGCACCGCCCGGTCGGCGACATCGAGCGCACCGGCAAGCGGTTCGAGGTGGTCAGCGAGCACGTGCCGGCCGGTGACCAGCCGACCGCCATCGCCGACCTGGACCGCAGGCTGCGCGAGGGCGAGGAGGACATCGTCCTGATGGGTGCCACCGGCACCGGCAAGTCGGCGACGACCGCCTGGCTGATCGAGCAGCAGCAGCGTCCGACGCTGGTGATGGCCCCGAACAAGACCCTCGCCGCGCAGCTGGCCAACGAGCTCCGCGAGATGCTGCCGAACAACGCCGTCGAGTACTTCGTCTCGTACTATGACTACTACCAGCCCGAGGCCTACATCGCCCAGACCGACACCTACATCGAGAAGGACTCGTCGGTGAACGACGACGTCGAGCGGCTGCGCCACTCGGCGACGATGAATCTGCTCTCGCGCCGCGACGTCGTCGTCGTCGCGTCGGTGTCGTGCATCTACGGCCTCGGTACGCCTCAGTCCTACCTCGACCGGTCGGTGGAGCTCGCCGTCGGGCAGGAGGTGGAGCGCGACGCGCTGCTGCGCGCGCTGGTCGACGTGCAGTACACGCGCAACGACGTGGCGTTCGCCCGCGGCACGTTCCGGGTCCGCGGGGACACCGTGGAGATCATCCCGGCCTACGAAGAGCTCGCGATCCGGATCGAGTTCTTCGGCGACGAGATCGAGTCGCTCTACTACCTGCACCCGCTCACCGGCGAGACGATCAACCAGGTCGAGGCGCTGCGGATCTTCCCGGCCACGCACTACGTCGCCGGCCCGGACCGGATGGAGCGCGCGGTGCGCGACATCGAGGCCGAGCTGGAGACCCGGCTGGCCGAGCTGGACAACCAGGGCAAGCTCCTGGAGGCCCAGCGGCTGCGCATGCGCACCCAGTACGACCTGGAGATGATCCGCCAGGTCGGGTTCTGCTCGGGCATCGAGAACTACTCGCGCCACATCGACGGCCGCGGCGCCGGCACCGCGCCCGCGACGTTGATCGACTACTTCCCGGACGACTTCCTGATGGTCATCGACGAGTCGCACGTGACGGTGCCGCAGATCGGCGGCATGTACGAGGGCGACATGTCCCGCAAGCGCAACCTGGTCGAGTACGGGTTCCGCCTGCCCTCCGCGACCGACAACCGGCCGCTGACCTGGGAGGAGTTCGCCGACCGGATCGGCCAGACGGTGTACCTCTCGGCCACCCCGGGGCCCTACGAGATGCAGCGGACCGGCGGCGAGTTCGTCGAGCAGGTGATCCGGCCGACCGGGCTCGTGGACCCGGAGGTCGTGGTCAAGCCGACCAAGGGCCAGATCGACGACCTCGTGCACGAGATCCGCTCCCGCAGCGAGCGCGACGAGCGGGTCCTGGTCACGACGCTGACCAAGAAGATGGCCGAGGACCTCACCGACTACCTGCTCGAGCTGGGCATCCGGGTGCGCTACCTGCACTCGGAGGTGGACACGCTGCGCCGGGTCGAGCTGCTGCGCCAGCTGCGTTCGGGCGAGTACGACGTGCTGGTCGGGATCAACCTGCTGCGCGAGGGACTGGACCTGCCCGAGGTGTCGCTGGTGGCGATCCTGGACGCGGACAAGGAGGGCTTCCTGCGCTCGGGCACCTCCCTGATCCAGACGATCGGGCGTGCGGCGCGCAACGTGTCCGGCCAGGTGCACATGTACGCGGACAAGATCACCGATTCGATGCGGTACGCGATCGACGAGACCGACCGGCGCCGGGCCAAGCAGGTCGCCTACAACACCGAGCGCGGGCTCGACCCGCAGCCGCTGCGCAAGAAGATCGCGGACATCCTCGACCAGGTGTACCGCGAGGCCGAGGACACCGAGGAGGCCGTCCCGGTCGGCGGGTCCGGCCGCAACGCCTCCCGTGGCAAGCGCGCCGCGGGAGAGGCCGGGCGGGCCAGCTCCGGTGTCTCCGCGGGCCGGGACACCACGGGCATGCCGCGCGCCGAGCTGGCCGACCTGATCCAGCAGATGAGCGACCAGATGCTGGCCGCGGCGCGGGACCTGCAGTTCGAGCTCGCGGGCCGGCTGCGCGACGAGATCGCCGACCTGAAGAAGGAGTTGCGCGGAATGGACGCTGCCGGGGTGAAGTAGCCGGTGACGTGCCGGGGTGACGTGGCCGGGCCGCGGGCGAGGGTCGCGGACCGTGGCGTCGGCGACCCGGATACCGTGGGCGCTCGTCGCCCCCTGGCCAGCATCACCGGAGGAACCGCGTGACCGTCATCCGCACCACGTCCGACGCGGACGTGGTCGTCGCCCGGCTGCGCGCGCTGCTGACCGGTTCCCGCGGCGTCGCCTACGTCGCGGTGCCGCTGCTGGTCGCGGCGCTGGTGTGGTCGTTCGTCCGGCTGCACGGGTACCAGCTCGACCTCGACATCTACCGGATCGGCGTGCAGACGTGGCTGGCCGGCGGCGACATGTACGGCACGCTGCGCCCGCCCATGCAGGGCCCGGTGCTGCCCTACATCTACCCGGTCTTCGCCGCGATCGTGATGGTCCCGCTGGCGGTGATCCCGTACACGGCCGCACTGGTCCTTCTGTTCGTGCTGTCGCTGCTCGCGCTGGCCGGCTCGATCTACCTGACCGTGCGGGTCGCCTGGCCGGCCGGCGGCCGCAACGGTGCGCTGTCGGTGTCGATGCTCGCCCTGACGGCCGCGCTGATCATCGAGCCGGTCGCCCAGACGTTCGCGTTCGGGCAGGTCAACCTCGTCCTGATGGCGATGGTGCTCGTCGACTGCCTGGCCCCGCGGACCCGCTGGCCGCGCGGGCTGATGATCGGCCTGGCGGCCGCGGTGAAACTGACGCCGGCCGGGTTCGTGCTGTTCTTCCTGGTCCGACGGGATCTGCGGTCGACGGTCGTGGCGGCGGTGACCGGCGTCGTCGCGACCGGGATCGGGTTCGCCGTGGACCCGGACGCGTCGGCGCGCTACTGGTTCGGCGGCCCGGCCGCCGGCGTCAGCGGCTCGACGTTCTTCTCCAACGAGACGATCCAGGCGATCCTGGCGCGCCAGGACCTGACCGGGCTCCCGTTCACCCTGCTCTGGCTGGCCGGGGTCGTCCTGATCCTGGTCCTGGCCTACCCGGTGATCCGGCGGGCGGAGCCGGCCACCGCGCTCGCCGCGACGGCCGCGGTCATCCTGATGGCGTCGCCCACCTCCTGGTCGCACCACTGGGTGTGGGTGGTGCCCGCGCTGGTCGCGGTCGGCGCGCACGCGGTGCGGTACCGGTCCTGGGCGTGGGCTGCGCTGGGGGTCGTGACAGCGGCGGTGTTCTACGTGGCCCCGTTCCGCTGGATGCCCAACGTCTGGGGCATGACGATGCGCTGGAGCGTGTTCGAGCAGGTGCTCGGCGCGAGCTACGTGATCGTCGCGACGGTGTCGGTGGCCCTGGGCTGGTGGTACTTCCGGCGCGGTCCGGGGGCGATCGGCTGGCGCTCGGCGGTGCCGGGCCGCGACGGTACGGCCACGGTGGCCCACGGCGGCTGACCGGCCCCGGATTCCTGCCGGGCCGCCGGTGCCTGAGGGCCCCGGTGCGGCCGGGGCGCCACGGCGCGGGATCCGGTGCCCGCGATCTATGGCGCGGCCCACAGGCCGGGCCTAATCTGGACCGGGCCCAACCGGAGCGGGGAGGTGCTGGTGGACAACGGCGTCTGTGCGATCCGGCCGGGTACGGACCTCGGCCGGCACGCCCGCATGCTCGCGCAGGTGCACGACGCCCTGCTCGCCGGCGACCGGCCCCCGGCCGACCCCCGCGGGCTGGTCGCCCGCTCGTGGACCCGGGTGCGTGCCCAAGGGGTGAACCCCGACCTGGGGGACCCGCCGGGCCCGGTCGGCGCCGACGAGGTCGAGCGGCGCCGCACCCGGTCGCCGCTGGCCATGGTGCTGCCGGAGCTGCGGGCCGCGCTGACCTCGGTCGCCGAGGACGCCCGGCACGTCATGGTGGTGACCGACGCCGACGGTGTCCTGCTCTGGCGCGAGGGGGCCACCTCGGTCCGCCGCCGCGCCGACCGGCTGGGCTTCACCGAGGGCGCCGACTGGTCGGAGAACGCGGTCGGCACGAACGCGATCGGCACCGCGCTGGCCGAGGACGGCCCGGTGCAGATCTTCTCCGCCGAGCACTTCGTGCGCAGCCACCACGTCTGGACCTGCACGGCCGCCCCGGTGCACGACCCGCGCAGTGGCGAGATGCTCGGCGCCGTCGACGTCAGCGGCCCGGCCGAGACGATCCACCCGACCACCGTCGCACTCGTCGACACCGCCGTCCGGCTGGCCGAGGCCGGCCTCTGGCGGCGGCACGAGGGCAAGCTCGACGCGCTGCGCACGGTCGGGGCACCGATGCTGGCCGCGGTGAACGGGCCCGGCCTCGTCGTCGACGACCACGGCTGGGTCGCCGCCGTGAGCGGCATGCCCGGCATCGAACGGGTCGGTGTCCCCACCGCGGAGCGTCCACTGGCGGTGCACGGTGTCGGGGTGTGTCTGCCGGAGGCGGTGCCGGGTGGCTGGCTGCTGCGTCCGGCCGGGACCGGCGAGCACCGGATGCAGCTGGTCCTGGAGCTCGACGCCCGCCCGCCCCGCGCCGTGGTGCAGGGCAGCAACCGGTGGGTGCACCCGCTGTCCACCCGGCACGCCGAGGTGCTGGCGCTGCTCGCCAGGGCCGGCACGACCGGGTTGGACGCTGCGTCGCTGAGCGCGGCGCTCTACGGCGACCGGGCGCATCTGGTCACCGTGCGCGCCGAGATGTCGCGGCTGCGGCGCACGCTCGGCGGACTGCTGCTGGCCCGGCCCTACCGGATCGCCCCGGACGTCGAGGTCTCGATGCCGGACATGGCCACCAGCCGTGTCGTGCGGGACTCCACCGCCCCCGGGATGCGCGCCCTGCGCACCGGCTGAGACCGGCCCGCCCCGGCTGCAACCGGCCTGCAACCCTCGCCGCCCCGCGGCCGCCGGGGTGGACTCACCCGACGCGCGGGATCTCCGGCGCCGGCCGGGGGACCGCCGGGAACCAAGGAGCGCGCATGAGTACTGCCGTCGTCACCGGAGCCGGCCGCGGGATCGGGCGGGGAATCGCCCTCGCCTGGCGCGCGACGCCCGGAACCGGGTCGACGACCGTGACGGCCGTAGCGTGCGACGCTACGAGCGTCACTGTCGCTCGGCCCGGATGTGGACCTCGGGTCGGGGGCGTCGGGTGCAGTGCCGGTAGGTCCGCTCGAGCTCGTCCAGGACCTGGGCCGGGGCGGTCCGGATCCTCCTCGGCTGCGTGTGCACCACGAGGATGCCGTGGGCCGACATGGCCGAGTGGCGGTCCAGGGTCGCGTCGTGGTCGGCGGGGCTCAGGTGCCACTCGTAGGAGTCGATCTCCCAGGCCATGCCGACGTCGTCGAGCCAGGCGTCGGGCATCGCGACGAAGCGGCCTGCGGCATCGTCGAGCCGGGGGTTCCAGATCGCGCGGCGCAACAGCGGGCTGCTCAGGAGCAGCTCGCGGGCCTTCGCCTCGGCAACCGAGCGGACGCCGGCCGCGACCTCCTCCAGAACGGCCCGGGGCAGGGCGCTACCGCGGCCCGACCCGGCGGCCAGCTCCGCCACCAGCTCGGGCACCGTGGCCCGCTCCCGCTGCACCACCTCGGCGAGCACGGCGCGGACGACGTCACGGTCGGTGCTGCGCCGGACGAAGTCCATCGCCGCACGGGTGACCGGGGCGACGGGGTGGCGGCACCCGGACTCCGGTGCGGGGAGGCGTTCGGTCCGCTCGATCAGCGCGAGCCCGTGCGAGGTCCGCTGCCGCCCCGAGGGGACCAGCACGTGCACGGGCCCGGACGGTTCGGGGCACTGCCGGATCCCGTGGATCCTCAGGGCGTCGAGTCCGGTGATCGCCGCGCCGTCACCGGCCAGCAACAGTGCGGCCGCGCGACGGTCGTCGCGGGTGATCGGGCCGTTGTGCAGGACGACGATGCCGGGCGCGAGCGAGCGCCAGGGCCCGCCTGGGCGGCAACGCCGGGAGATGAGGCTGCGCGGCAGCCCGAGCCTCTCCAGCTCCGCGACCCGGACGACGTTCGCCCGGCACAGCACGCGGCAGCGGTCTGGAGCGGGTGCGAGCGATCGTGGGCCCATGCGGTCGACTCTGGCCGGTCGGAGCTCCGGTGACGCCGCCGGTTTCGCCGCTGTGGACGGCCGGACCACGTTGTGCACAACTCCGGTCGGGCGCACGACCGGTGCACTCGTCACCTCGGACGCGACGGCAGTCACGCTCGTGGCACCGGGCTCGCGCACGGTCCGCCCGCGCGGGCCCGGCCCGGGACCCGCCTCCGACGGTGCGGGTGTG
>NZ_JADQDD010000299.1 GCF_019263595.1 Pseudonocardia sp. KRD291
ACGTGTTGTGCAGGCGGTAGCCGGTGCCCTCGCGGAAGGGCTCCATGCCGGCCAGCAGGGCGCGCCGCACGGGCCGTGGGCCGGACGAGCGCATCATCGCCCGACGGCCCAGTGCGGAGTCCAGGACCGGGCCGACGAGCTCGTCGGCGTCGGCGTAGTCGAACGTGCAGACGACCTCGTGCAGGTCCCGCACGTCGAGTCCGGCCAGCCCCGCGACCTTGCGCAGCCGGTCCGGCTCGGTCAGCGGCGGCGGGCCCGCGGAGCCCCGGGACGGCGCGGGTCCATCCGGCAGGAACGGGGCCAGCGCGCGGCCGAACCCGCCGACGTCGCACTCGTCGGGACGTCCCCAGACGGTGGCCCGCACCCGCCCGCCGGGCTCGCACACCCTCGCCGCCTCGCGCAGCGCGGCGATCGGGTTGGTGACGTGCGCGAGCACCTGTACGAGCGTGACCAGGCCGAACGCGTCGCCGGGCCAGGGCAGGTCGTGCGCGTCGGCGAGGCGGAGGTCGGAGTCCGGGAGCTCGCGCTCGGCGGCAGCCAGCGCGGAGCGGTCGGTGTCGGCGCCACTGACCGTCCACCCGCGACCGGCCGCGAACGCGGTGAACGCGCCCGCACCGCAGCCGACGTCGAGCATCGGCGCCCCGGGTTCGAGCCCGGACAGCACCTGCTCGTGCAGCGGCACACCCCAGCCGCGCGGGCCCTCGTCCATCGGGCGAGGCTAGCGATCCGGGCCGTCCGTCGTCCCGTGCGGAAGGTGTCCTGTGCAGAAGGTGCCCCGTGCGGGAGGTGAGGTGGGGCCGGGCCGACTCGTGACCCGCGAGCGACGCCGGTTGGCGCGGCCCGGCCCCGGTCCGGGACGACGTCGCGAGGGCTCAGCCCCAGACGTCGCGGGCGACCCGCGCGATCAGCGCGAGCTTGGCCTTCTCCTGCTCCACGCTCAGCGCGTTGCCCTCGACCGTGGAGGAGAACCCGCACTGCGGCGACAGGCACAGCTGGTCGAGCGGGACGTACTTCGCCGCCTCGTCGATCCGGCGCTTGAGCGCGTCCGCGTCCTCGGGTTCGCCGGTCTTCGTGGTGACCAGGCCGAGCACGACCTGCTTGCCCTTCGGCACGAACCGCAGCGGCTCGAACCCGCCGGAGCGCTCGTCGTCGAACTCGCAGAAGAAGCCGTCCACGGCCAGCTCACCGAACAGGGCCTCGGCGACGTGGTCGTAGCCGCCCTCGGCCGCCCAGGACGAGCGGTAGTTGCCGCGGCACATGTGGGTGGTGACCTTCATGTCCGCGGGCCGGCCGGCGATCGCCGCGTTGATCTGGCGGATGTAGCGCAGGTGCTGGGTCTCCGGGTCGTCGCCCTTGGCGGCCAGGTCGGCGCGGTGCGCCGGGTCGTTGAGGTAGGCGAGCGCGGTGTCGTCGAGCTGCAGGTAGCGGCAGCCGAGGTCGTACACGGCGCTGACCTGGTCGGCGTAGGCGCCGGACAGGTCCGCCCAGAACTCCTCGAGGTCCGGGTAGACCGACCGGTCGATCACCGCGGAGCCGCCGCGGGCGTAGACCATGCTCGGCGACGGGATGGTCAGCTTCGGCGTCGCGGTACGGACCTGCGAGGCGAGGTAGCCGAAGTCGTCGGCGAAGATCGGCTGCTCCAGGCGGACCTTGCCGGTGACCGCCATCCCGGCCGAGGTGAAGTTGTTCTGCCCGGAGGCGTTGCGCATCTTCACCTCCAGCTGGTCGCCGGTCTTGCTGATGCCGCCGAGCCGGTAGATGAAGTCCATGTGCCACGAGGTGCGCCGGAACTCGCCGTCGGTGGCGCTCTGCAGGCCGATCTCCTCCTGCATCGCGACGACGTCGGTGACCGCGCCGTCCTCCGCGGCACGCAGGCCCGCGTCGTCGAGGCGGCCCGCGGCGTGCTCGGAGCGGGCGGCGAGCAGCTCCGGCGGGCGGAGCAGGCTCCCGACGTGGTCGGCCCGGAACGGCGGGTCGGTGCGGGCGAGGTTCGTCGTCGTACCAGGCTGCATGCGGGCGAACGTATCGCCGGTGACGCATGCGCGCCCCCGGACTTCCGTCAGACGGGAACGCGATCGTCCGCCGGCCACACCCCACCCTCTCCGCGTTGTGGAGCCACGACGCGGATCTCGGGCGTTCACAGGCCCGATATGGCTCCACAACGCGGAGAGTTGGGTGGGGTCAGCCGGAGGCTGCGGTCCCGGGGGTGGTGAGCTGGCGGGTGAGGGGGTCCGCGGCGTCCCGGACGGCGCGCTCGAGCTCCCAGCGCCGGGTGCCGAACTCCGCGCGGCTGACCGAGACCCCCAGCGCCGCGAACCGGCCGCCGACGCGCAGCGGCAGCGCGATCCCGGCCGTGCCGCGGCGGAACTCCTCCACCTCGACCGCGACCCCGGCCGAGCGCACGCGCAGCAGCTCCCGGTCGAGGAGCCGCCGTTCGGTCATCGTGTGCGTGGTCAGCACCGGCGTGCCGGAACGGGTCAGGACGTCGGCCAGGCGTCCCGGGTCCAGGTGCGCCAGCACCGCCTTGCCCAGCGCGGTCGCGTGCCCGGGCACCGGCTCCCCCACCCGCAGGCCGGGCACGCCGGGGTGCGCGGTGCAGGAATCGGCGTGCGCGACCACCACGTCGGTGTCGCGCAGCACGACCAGGTAGGTCGCGGCGCCGATCTCGGCGTGCAGCTCGGCGAGCAGCTCGCGCACCGCCGCCGACGGCACGATCTGGTCGGTCAGGCCCCGGTAGAGGTCGACCACCCGGTAGCCCAGCCCGTAGCCGCGCACCGCGTGCAGCCGGACCAGGTAGCCCTCCTCGACGAGCGTGCCCAGCACCCGGTAGACGGTCGGCAGCGGCGTGGAGAGCCGGCGGGCCAGTGCCTTCGCCGTCACCCCGTCCCCGGCGTCGGCCACCGCCTCGACGATCCGCAGTGCGCGCCGCAACGAGCCGCGGACGCCGGGCTCGTCCGGGTTCACCCGCCTAGTGTTGCCTCACCCGCCACGGCGGGACAACCACCACCACCGTCGAAGGGGGCACGCGCCGATGGCCGCACGCGGGACCACGGGCTCGTTCCGCCCGGTGGACGCCGCCGCGCTGGCCGACCACGTCACCGGACGGGTGTGCGCCCGGCCCGGGCGGGTGCGGGTCCTGCTCGACGGGCCGCCGCCGTCCGCGCCCCGGGAGCTGGCCGACGACGTCGCGCAACGGGTACGCCTGCGCGGGCGCGCGGCCGTCGTCGTCGACGCCGGGGACTACCTGCGTCCGGCGTCGGTGCGCCTCGAGCTCGGGCACACCGACCCGGACATGTTCCTCGACGGCTGGGTCGACGAGGACGCCCTGCGACGCGAGGTGCTCGGCCCGGCGGGGGCCGACGGGTCCGGGATGGTGCTGCCCCGGCTGTGGGACGCCGACCGGGACCGGTCCTACCGGGACCGTCCGCAGCCGATCGGCCCGGACGGCGTCGTGCTGCTGGCGGGGTCACGGCTGCTCGGGCGCGGTTTGGCGTGCGAGCTGGCGGTGCACCTGCGGATGGCCGCCGCGGCGCTGGCCCGGCACCTGCCCGGCGACGACCACTGGATGCTGCAGGCGTTCGCGCGCTACGAGGACGAGCGCGACCCGATCGGGTCGGCGGACGTGCTGGTGATGGCCGACCACCCGGATCGGCGAGCGCTGCGTGACCGCGACGGTGGGCCGAGGTGAGGCCCGCACCCGCACGGGTGGTCACGTCCCGCTACCGTGCGATGGCGCCGGTGACCGGAACGGAGAAGGATCGGCTCCGGAAGGAGAGGAACCCGAGACCTGAAGTGTGTGGGCGAGGAGGGAGTTGAACCCTCACGTCCTTTCGGACACACGGACCTGAACCGTGCGCGTCTGCCATTCCGCCACTCGCCCTGACGGAGAAAAATCTAGCACCCCCCGGAGACCGGGTTCGCGAGGGGGTCGGCAACCGGGAACGTCCGGGGGTCGGCAGGCGCAGCGGGTAGCACAGATACGATCGGTGTCGTCATCGACACGCCGATTGCGAACGGAGGAGATCGTTTGGGTCGCGTGGACCGCTTCGAGCGGCGTCTCCAGGGCATGGTCGGGGACGTTTTCGCGCGGGTCTTCGGAGGCAGTGTCGTCCCACAGGAAGTCGCACAGGCACTGCTGAGGGAAGCCGAGGACCACATCGAGCAGCTCGCCGGAGGACGCCTGCTGGCGCCCAACCGGTACACCGTGATGCTCAGTCCGTCCGATCTCGACCGGATGGCGGATGACCAGGACCAGATCATCCACACACTGTCGTCGCACGTGGCGACAGAACTCACCGACCAGGGATGGGACACCTACGGTGAGGTCGTAGTCTTTCTGGAGCGCTCCGAGGCGCTGCACACGGGACAGTTCCGCACCCGCTCGGCTGTCGACCCCGACGCTTCCCGTCGGGCCGCCATCAGAGCTCGCACCGCAGGAGAAGCACCCATGAGCCAGCAACCGGGCCACCCCGAGGAGAACGGGCAGTACGGCTACGACCGTGGCGCCCCCGGCGGATACGGCCAGCAGACCTACGCGCCTCCCGGGTACGAGCAGGAGCGCGGACAGCAGCAGGGCTACGGACAGCAGCCCGGCTACGACCAGGGCCAGGGCTACGGGCAGCAGCCCGGCCAGGGCTACGACCCCCAGCAGGGCTACGGCGGCTACGGCCAGCAGCAGCCCGGGTACGACCAGGGCCAGCCCGGCTACGGCCAGCAGCCCGGCTACCCGCAGCAGCAGCCGGGCTACGGCGGCGGCTACCCGCAGCAGGGCTACGACCAGGGCCAGGGCTACGACCAGGGCCAGCCCGGTTACGGCCAGCAGCCCGGCTACCCCCAGCAGCAGCCGGGTTACGACCAGGGCTACGACGGCGGCGGCTACCAGCAGGGCGGCTACGGCCAGCAGGGCTACGCCCAGCCCGGCTACGGCCAGCAGCCCGGCTACCCCCAGCAGGGCTACGACCAGGGCTACGACGGCGGCGGCTACCAGCAGGGCGGCTACGGGCAGCAGCCCGGTTACCCCCAGCAGGGCTACGACCAGGGCTACGACGGCGGCGGCTACCAGCAGGGCGGGTGGGGCGCGCAGCAGGCGCTGGCCGCGATGCTGATCCTCGACGACGGGTCGAACCGCAACTACCAGCTCGTCGAGGGCACCCACGTCATCGGGCGCGGTCAGGACTCGAACTTCCGGCTGCCCGACACCGGGGTCTCCCGGCGGCACCTGGAGGTCAGCTGGGACGGCCAGGTCGCGACCCTGAACGACCTGGGGTCGACGAACGGGACCACCGTCAACAACAGCCCGGTCCAGAGCTGCCAGCTCACCGACGGCGACGTGATCCGGGTCGGGCACTCCAGCCTCGTCTTCCGGACCCAGGGCTGATCGCCGCACGCAGAGCTGATCTCCGGCCCGAGCGGGCCGGAGACCGACGAACACGAGGTCGCGACGGCGGGCAGGGAGACCTGCGCCGTCGCCGACCCCGGACCACGAAAGCGAGCGGTGAGTGCCGGAGCTGGTACTTCAGCTGACCAGAGGTGGCTTCCTGGCCCTGCTCTGGTTGTTCGTGCTGCTCGCCCTGCAGGTGGTGCGGTCCGACCTGTACGCGGCCTCCGGGCTGCGTGCGGTCCTGCCCGGCCGGTCCCGCACGAAGGCCAAGGCCGGCGGCCGCAGCCGCGCGCCGCGCCAGCTCCTGGTCACCCAGGGCCCGCTGGCCGGCAGCCGGATCACGCTGGACTCCCGCCCGATCCTGATCGGACGGGCCGACGACTCGACGCTGAAGCTCGACGACGACTACGCCTCCACCAGGCACGCACGGATCTCGCAGCAGGGCGAGGAGTGGTACGTCGAGGACCTCGGGTCGACGAACGGCACGTATCTCGAGCGGGCTAAGGTCACCGGGCCCACCCGGGTCCCGCTGGGGGTCCCGGTCCGCATCGGCAAGACGGTGATCGAGCTGCGATCATGACGAACCGAGCATGACCCCGGGAATGATCCCAAGAATGATCATCTCTGCCATGACGGCGTCACGATCGCCTGCACCACGAGCCCCGACCGAAGCCGGAGCCGCCCCGTGACATTGGTGCTGCGCTACTCGGCCCGAAGTGACCGCGGGCTGGTCCGGCAGAACAACCAGGACGCCGTGTACGCGGGTCCTCGTCTGCTGGCCCTGGCCGACGGCATGGGCGGCCATGCCGCCGGTGAGGTCGCGTCCTCCCTGGTGATCTCCGCGCTCGCACCGCTGGACGACGACGTGCCCGGCGACGACCTGCTCGCCGAGCTGCGCGAGGCCACCCACGAGGGCAACGACGCGATCAGCCGGCACGTCGCCGACGCCCCCGACCTCGAGGGCATGGGCACGACGCTGACCGCGATCCTGTTCGCCGGCTCCCGGCTGGGCATGGTGCACGTCGGCGACTCCCGCGCCTACCAGCTGCGCGGCGAGGAGTTCAGCCAGATCACCAAGGACGACACGTTCGTCCAGTCCCTGATCGACGAGGGACGGATCACCGAGGAGGAGGCGCACACGCACCCGCAGCGGTCGCTGCTGCTGCGCGCCATCACCGGTCAGGACGTGGACCCGAAGCTGACGATCCGCGAGGCCCGCGCCGGGGACCGCTACCTGCTCTGCTCGGACGGCCTGTCCGGCCCGGTCAGCGACGACACCCTGCGGGACACGCTCTCGGACTACTCCGACCCCCGCGAGTGCGCGGACCGGCTGATCGAGCTGGCCCTGCGCGGCGGCGGCCCGGACAACATCACCTGCATCGTCGCCGACGTGGTGGACGTCGACTACGGCGAGGACGCGCCGATCATCGGCGGCTCGGCGGGCCGCAACCACCGCAGCGACTCCGGCGACTACGACGGCCCGGCGCACAACACGTCGGCCTCCCGGGCGGCGGCGACCACGCTGCCGCGCACCGCACCCGTCCGGATCGAGCCGGAGGCCCGGCCCCGCGAGCGCCGCAGAAGCGGCCTGCGGCCGGTGGCCGCCGTCCTCGGCGTGCTCGTCGTGCTCGGGCTCGGCGTGTGGCTGGCCCGGACGCTCGTGCTGCAGCAGTACTACGTCGGCGTCGACCAGGAGCGGGTCGCGATCTACCAGGGGGTGCGCGGCTCGGTGCTGGGCATCCCGCTGCAGACCGTCGCCGAGACCTCCGACATCGCCCTGGACGACCTGCCGCAGACCGTGCGCAGCCAGGTCACCGACGGGATCGTCTCCTCGGACGGCGAGAACGGCGCGCACAGCACGGTGGACCGGCTGCGTGCCCGCCTGCTCCCGCCGTGC
>NZ_JADQDD010000003.1 GCF_019263595.1 Pseudonocardia sp. KRD291
TACTGCTCGAGGTGCTCGACGACGAAGTCCATCGCGGCGGCGGCCCCCGGGAGGACGTTGACCATGGTGAAGAAGCCGTGCATCTGCCCGTTGAAGCGTTGCGCGTCGACCGGGACGCCGGCCGCGCGGAGCTTCTCGGCGTAGGCCTCGCCCTCGTCGCGCAGCGGGTCGTGCTCGGCGGTGAAGACGATCGCCGGCGGCAGGCCCGAGAGGTCCTCGGTACGCAGCGGTGACGCGTCGGGCCTGCTGCGGTCCGCGACGTCGGGGACGTAGTGGTCCCAGAACCAGATCATCGAGTCCCGGCTGAGCATGAGCTGGTTGGCCGGGTCGGTGTAGCTGGCGTTGTCCACGTCGGCGGCGGTCACGGGATAGGCGAGGACCTGCGCGGCAAGCGCCGGGCCGCCCTCGCTGCGCACGCGCTGGGCGACGACCGCGCTCAGGTTGCCGCCGGCGCTGTCACCCGCGGCAACCAGCGGCACCGTCAGCCCGTGCTGCTGCCGGTAGGTCTCGGCCCACTGCAGGGCGGACCACGCGTCCTCGGCAGCGGTGGGGTAGCGGTACTCGGGAGCGAGCCGGTAGTCGACCAGGAGCACCGTGGCTCCCGTGCGGTCGACCAGCTGTCGGGCGAGGGTCTCGAACTCGTCGAGGGCGCCGATCACCCAGCCGCCGCCGTGGTAGTAGACGATCACGGCCCGCGGTTCGGAGCGCGGCGTGAGGACCCGGACGGTGATGGCGCCGCCGTCGACCGGCACCGACTCGTCGGTCACCTCGCCGATCTCGGGGCCCGGCCCGTACATCTCCCGGAGCGACGTCCCCAGGCCCCGGGCCTGCGTGGGGGTCATCTCGTGCAGTAGCGGCATGCCGCTCTCGCCCATCTGCGCCAGCAGCGCGCTGGTCGCCTCGTCCAGAGCCATCGGTCCCACCTCGTCGTCGAGTGAGTGATCATGTGACGTGCGCCACCGACTTTAGGAAGTGCAATCGTGCTCAACGCACCGCCGAACGAGTGAATAATGCATTCTGCATCCGTCTTCCGCGGTCAGCGTTGCGACGCGGCGACCGCCCGGAAGAGGAAGTCGACGAGCTCCCGGGCGTAGCGCTCGACGTTCACCGCGAGCTGGGCCTCGAACTCGGGCGGAGTGGTCACGACGTGGTTCATCGCTCCGCCGACGAGGCAGTCGAGGAGCAGCGTCACCGAGGTGTCGGCGTCGACGTCGCCCCGGGCGATGCCCCGGCGCACCATCGCCCGGGCCGCGCCCGTCTGGGATCGCGTGAGGGTGTCGAAGTAGGGGGCGAGCTCGGGGATCGCTCGGGCCTCGTGGCCCAGGCGCATGGCGGCGCGGCCGGCGTCGCCGAGGTATAGCTCCAGCATCTGGCACGCGAGGGCGACCAGGTCCCCGTGCAGGGTTCCGGTGTCGACGTCGGCGACGCGGCCGAGGTAGCTCTCGAGTGCGGCGATCAGCACGCCCTGCTTGTCGGTCCAGCGCAGGTAGATCGACGCCTTGCCCACCCCGGCCCGGCGCGCCACTGCGTCGACGGTGAACCCGCGCCATCCCGCCTCGCCGAACACGGCGAGGGCCGCACGGGCCACGCGCTGCTCCAGGTCGGGATCGCGGGGTCGACCTGAGGGGGTGGAGGTAGTCACCGGACGCATCATCGCTGAAGGACTCCTTGCTGACGATTGTCGTTCAGTATATCGTCGTCCTCGTTACGGACACATATCGTCCGTAACGACTCGAGGAGGTCCCACGGTGAAGACGGCGCTGACGCAGATGCTCGGGATCGAGAATCCGCTGGTCGGGTTCAACCGCTCGCCGGGCGTCGTGGCGGAGGTGACCAACGCCGGCGGTTTCGGTGTCCTCGCGGCCTCGGCTTACACACCGGCCGAGCTGGACGCCACGCTGACCTGGATCGAGGGGCAGGTCGGGGGCCGGCCCTACGGGGTCGACGTGCTCGTGCCGGGCAAGACGGCTGCGGGCGACCCGGCGGACCTCATCGCGGGGCTGCGCGCGCAGATCCCGCAGGCCCACCTCGACTTCGTCGACGACCTGTTGCGGCGGTACGACATTCCGGAGCTGCCCGAGGGCGCGGCGGAGGCCGCCACCGACGAGATCGCGGCGTCGTTGACCACCGGCGCCGGGGGTGTCCAGGCGCTGCTGGACGTGGCCTTCTCCCACCGCATCTCGCTGGTGGCGAACGCCCTGGGCACCCCGCCCCCGGACCTGGTCCGGCGCGGGAAGAGCAACGGGGTCGCGGTGGCGGCCCTGGTCGGGCAGCCCAAGCACGCGGTGCGCCAGCTCGACGCCGGCGTCGATGTGCTGATCGCGCAGGGCACCGAGGCGGGCGGGCACACCGGCACCATCGCCACGATGGTCCTGACGCCCGAGATCGTCGACCTCGCCGGCTCGGTCCCGGTGCTCGCCGCCGGCGGGATCGCCTCGGGCCGACAGATGGCCGCCGCGCTCGCGCTCGGTGCGGCGGGTGTGTGGTGCGGGTCGGTGTGGCTCTCGAGCACCGAGGACATCACCCCCGAGAGTGTGAAGGCCAAGTACCTGCAGGCGACATCGAGCGACACGCTGCGCTCGCCCACCCGGACCGGGAAGCCGGCCCGCCAGCTGCGCAGCGTGTGGCGCGACGAGTGGGAGAAGCAGGACAGCCCGGCCCCGCTGCCGATGCCGCTGCAGCCGATGCTGGTCAATGCCGCCTGGAACCGCATCGACCACGCCGCCGGGGAGGGCAACGCCGCTGCGCAGACCCTCGAATCGTTCTTCATCGGCCAGGTCGTCGGCGGCTTCGCCCGGCTGCGGCCCACCGCCGAGATCACCCGCGAGCTGATCGAGGACTGCGAGACCCGGCTCCGCGAGCTCACCGCGCTCGCCGACCCGATCACCACTTCCTGACCGGGCCGCAACGGCGGCCGGTCCTGACGCAGGACAGGAGACAACGATGAGCACGCAGTTGCAGGACGAGGTCGCCGGGTTCGTCGACGCGGCCCGCGGGATCCTGGCCCGCCACTGGGGCCGACCGAACGAGTCCGCCGCCGGTGACCTGGGCAAGCTGTGGGAGGTCGGCGCCCAGCAGGGCTGGTTCGAGCTGGGCGCGGCGGGGGCGACGTCGATGGCGTTCGCCCTGGTGCGCGAGCTCGGCCGCGCGGCGTGCCCACTGCCCGTGATCGACGGCTACCTCGCCGCGCGGATGCTGGGGGAGGACGTCGCCGGAGTCATCGCCGACGGACGCCTCCGGGTCGTGGTCGCCACCGCCGACGCCGTGGTCGACGGGCGCCTACGCCACCTCGACGCGGGCGACGCCGCCACCCACGTGCTCGTGGTCCCGTCCGGCGGAGGCACCGTGGCACTGCACCCGATCGCCCAGGTGACCGAGCTGCCCGGCATCGCCCGCCCCTCGTGGTCGATGGTGACCCTCGGCGAGACGGAACGGTCGGTGGAGGTCGGCGCGGAGGACGCCGACCACGCGGTGGCCCTGCTGCGACTGGGTCTGGCGGCCCGCGCGCTGGCCGCCGCGGAGCGCACCCACGAGATGGCGATCGAGCACGCAACCGTGCGCAAGCAGTTCGGCAAGGTCATCGGCAGCTTCGGGGCCGTCCAGCAGCGCACTGCCACCTGTGAGATCGACGTGCGCTCGGCGAAGCTCATGCTCGACGGTGCAGTGCAAGCCGTGGAGTCCGACAGCCCCGATTGCGTTCTCGCCACCGAGGTCGCGGTGGAGCGCATCTCCGCGATTGCGCCCCGCGTCCAGCTCGGCGCCCACCACACCATCGCCGCGACGGGCTACTTCGAGGAGCACGACGGGCCGTGGCTGTTCCGCCGCGTGCATGGCGACGTCGCCCGCCTCGCCGGGATGTCCCGGTCGGCCGGATCGGTGGCCGACGTGCTCGTCGAGACCGGCGCGCGGCTGCCCGCCGCGGACCTGGGCGTGGTGGGCGAGGCCTTCCGTGAGCAGCTCTCCCGGTTCGTCGAGGAGCACCCCGGCGACGAGTCGACGATGGGCGACGACCCGGCCGTGGTGTCGGCAATGGCCGAGCAGGGCTGGCTCGGCTTCGGTTGGCCCCGCGAGGCCGGTGGCCGCGAGGCGACTCTGGCCGAGCAGGTCGTGCTCAACGAGGAGTCGAGCTACCAGCGGTTGCCGGTCACCAGTGCGCTCGGCTCGGTGATGCTGCTCGGAGCGTCGATCCTGCGCCATGGTTCCCCGGAGCAGAAGGACCACTTCCTGCCCCTGGTCCGCAGCGGAAAGCTGAACTTCTGCCTGGGCTACTCCGAGCCCGAGGCCGGTTCTGACCTCGCCTCGCTGCGCACCCGCGCCGTGCGCGACGGCGACGACTGGGTGATCAACGGCCAGAAGCTGTGGACCACCAACGGGCACCGCGCCGACTGGGTCTGGCTCGCGGCCCGCACCGACCCCGACGCCCAGCCGCGCCAGGCCGGCATCACGGTGTTCCTCCTGCCGATGGACACCCCCGGCATCACCGTCCAGCAGCACACCGCGCTGTCGGGCGGTATCTCCTGCACCGTCTTCTACGACGACGTCCGCATCTCCGACTCCGCCCGCGTCGGCGAGGTCGACGGCGGCTGGAAGGTCATCACCGACGCCCTAGCCGGCGAGCGGATCACGATGGGCAACATCGCCGCAGGGCTGCGCCGCCAGCTCGACGACCTCATCGACGCGGTCCGCGCCGACCCCGCCGGCGTCGAGGCCGCTGTCGGACCCCGCGGCTCTGCAGCGCGCGCTCGACTGGGTGGACTCGCCGCAGGCATCCAGGCGACCCGGGCGCTGGTGACGGCCGCGACCGCAGCCGGAGGCGGTGCCCCCCTGGAGGCGGCCATGGCCGGCGTGCTCGGCGGTGAGCTCGCCGAGGACTTCGGCGAGGCCACCCTCGAGATCTTCGGTCCCGCCGCGGCCCTGTCGTCCGCAGCGATCGGAACCGTCGACGTGCCCGGCGGCGGCTCCTTCGAGTATGGCCTGCGGCTCTCGATCATGTATGTGGTCGGCGGCGGCACCAACGACATCCAGCGCGGCCTCATCGCCCGCGGCCTCGGCCTGCCGCGATGAGCACCACCCCCACCATCCACGTCAGGAGGCGTCGATGACGTCGTCACCGTCCACCGGGTCGCCCTCGGCGGTCACCCCCGAACGGCTCGGCTCGTTGTTCCGTCCGAGCCGAATCGCGCTCGTCGGGGCCAGCGACAAGTCGAACTTCTCTCGGAGCGCGTTCACTAACCTCGTCGACTTCGGTTTCGGCGACCGGGTCCACCTGGTCAACCGCCGCGGCGTCGAGGTGCACGGCCGACCCAGCGTCACATCCTGCGGCGCGATCGGAGAGGAGGTCGACGTCGCGTTCCTCATGGTCCCGCAGGCCGGGACCCTCGACGCCATGTCCGACGCCGCCGCCGCCGGCATCCGCAACGCCGTCGTGCTCTCCTCCGGCTACGGGGAGGTTGGCGACGCCGGCCGCGCCGCGCAGGACGAACTCGTCGCCCACGCCCGGCGACTCGACATGGCCCTGCTCGGCCCGAACCACCTCGGGTTCGCCAACCTCGTCCACCAGGTACCGGTCACCCCCATCCCTGGCCTGCCGCGCACGGCGGGGCCGGTGGCGCTGTTGTCCCAGAGCGGCGCGAGCTCCTCGGCGATGGTCGACTTCGCGACCGCTGCCGGGGTGGGCCTGAGCTATATGGTCACGCTGGGCAACGAAGCGATGATCACCGCGGGTCATGTGCTCGACTTCCTGGTCGACGACGAGTCCACCCGTGCCGTCGCCATCTTCCTGGAGGCGATCCGCGACCCGGAGGTGTTCCGACGCGCTGCACGCCGGGCGGCCAAGGCCGGCAAGGCGGTGGTGGTCCTCAAGGCCGGCAGTAGCGAACTGTCGGCCCGCACGGCCGCCGCCCACACCGGTGCGCTGGTCGGCGACGACCGGGTGATCGACGCCGTCCTGCGCCGCGAGGGCGTGATCCGCGTCGACTCGATCGAGGACATGCTCATCACCGCGGGGCTCGCCGCCCACACCGGGCCGATCGACCGCGCCGGCCTCGGCGTTGTGTCGATCTCCGGCGGCGCGTGCGACATCCTCGCCGACCGCGCCGAGGACCTCGGGCTCCCGCTGCCGGCGTTCGCGCCGGAGACCGAGAAGGCCCTCGACGCCGTGATGCCCGACTACGGGACGGTGCACAACCCGTTGGACGTGACCGGCGCGGCCATTATCGACCCGACCCTGTTCACCTCCGCTATCACCACGGTCGCCGACGACCCCGAGATCGGGATCGTAGGCGTCATCAACAGCCTGCCCGGCGTCGGCGAGGGCTCCTACACGGGCCAGGTCTTCGCCGACGCCATCGGTCGTGGCATCGCCTCGGCGAGCACGCCCGCTGTCTACATCAACCAGGTCATGCTGCCGGTCACCGACCACACCCGGGCCGTGATGGACCACGCCGACGTCGCCTACGTCCTGCCGGGTCTGCGGGGAGCGGCCGTCGCGCTGCGCAACCTCGGCTGGTGGTCGGGAACGATCCGGGAGAACGCCCGGGAACGCGTCGGCGACGACCACGAGGTCGCCGTCCCCGCCCCCGAGCGGCGCCACGGCGCCTGGTCGGAGCATTCCGCACGGCAAATGCTCGCCGACGCCGGCGTCCCGGTCGTCCCCGCCCACCTGGTCGCCGACGCCGACGCCGCGGTCACCGCGGCGGCCGAGCTCGGCGGGCCGGTCGCGCTGAAGATCGTGTCACCGGACATCCTGCACAAGAGCGACATCGGCGGGGTCCGGCTCGGTGTGGTGGGCGAGGACGCCGTCCGCGCCGCTCACGAGGCCGTCACCGCCGTGGCCGCATCCGTGCCCGGCGCCCACGTGGAGGGCGTCCTGGTCTCGCCGATGCGCACCGGCGGGGTCGAGATTCTCGTCGGTGTTGTCCGCGACCCGCAGTGGGGGCCGATGCTAGCCGTCGCCCTCGGCGGCATCTTCGTGGAGGTGCTGCAGGACTCCGCACTGAGCCCGGTGCCGGTCACCCCCGACCGAGCCCGGGCCATGATCGACGGTCTGCGGGGATCCGCACTGCTGCGCGGCGCCCGCGGCAGCACCCCCGCCGACCTCGACGCGCTCGCAGCCGTCGTCGCCCGTGTCTCCGACCTGGCCGAGGCCCTCGGCGACGATCTCGAGTCTCTCGAGGTCAACCCCCTGCGCGTCGACGGCGCCACCGTTGAGGCCCTCGATGCCCTCGTCACCTGGAAGACCGCATGAACGCGGCGCCCGACACCACGACGGCCACGACCGGCGACCCCGCGGTGCTCGTCGAGCGCGACGACCACGTCCAGATCATCACGCTCAACCGGCCCGAGGCGATGAACGCAGTCAACCGGGAGCTCGCCCAGCTTCTCGGCGAGGCCGTCGAGGAGGCCGAGCACGACTCCGAGGTGCGCGCCGTGGTCCTCACCGGCGCCGGCGGCCGGGCCTTCTGCGCCGGCGCCGACCTCAAGGCGGTCGCCCGCGGTGAGGACATCGGCGTGCCCGGCCGGGAGGCCTGGGGCTTCGCGGGCTACGTGACGCACCCGATCAGCAAACCGACCATCGCCGCGGTGACCGGCTTCGCCCTCGGCGGCGGCACCGAGCTGTCGCTGGCTTCCGACCTCGTGGTGGCCGGGCGGTCGTCGCGGTTCGGACTTCCCGAGGTCCGACGCGGCATCATCGCCGCCGCCGGCGGGATCGTGCGGCTGCCCGAACAGCTGCCGCGCAAGGTCGCCATGCAGATGGTGCTGACCGGCGACCCGATCGACGCCGACACCGCGCACCGCTGGGGTCTGGTCAATGACGTCGTCGACGACACCGAGGTACTCGCCACGGCGGTGGCACTCGCCCGGCGGATCGCGGAAAACGCCCCGGTCGCCGTCCAGGCGAGCAAGCGCGTCGTCGCCGGCATCACCGACGGCACGGTGCCCGCCGAGGCCGACGCCTGGGCCCGCAACAGCGCGGCGATTGCGCGCGTGATGGCCAGCGAGGACGCCCGTGAGGGCCCCCGCGCGTTCGCCGAGAACCGCCCTCCGCGTTGGCAGGGCCGCTGACCGGGCCTTCCTCCACCACCCACGGCTTCCGGGCGGCGGGCAGCGACGACACTCTCCGCCGGGCCGGGCCCCTCTTCGTCTGGAGCACGACGTGACCACCCCCTCGACTCTTGATCCCCGCACCCCCGTCCTCGTCGGGGCCGGCCAGGCCAGCGACCTGGTCGACGGTCCCGACTACCAGCGCCTCTCACCGGTCGAGCTGGCTGCCGCGGCGGCCCGCGACGCCCTCGCCGACTCCGGCGCCGACCCCGCCGCGGTGGCCGCGGCCGTCGACACCGTCGCGGGAGTGCGCCAGTTCGAGATCTCCCTGCCGGGCGCGCCCGCGCCGCTGGGCCGGTCCGACAACTACCCGCGCTCTGTCGCCGCCCGCCTCGGAGCCGACCCGGCCCGGGCGATCCTCGAGGTCGCGGGCGGGCAGAGTCCCCAGCACCTGGTCACCGAACTGGCCGGGACCATCGCCGCCGGCCGCGGCGAGGTGGCACTGGTGTTCGGCTCCGAGGCGATCTCCACCGCGCGTCATCTCGCCCGCGCCGAGGACCGCCCCGACTTCACCGAGACCGTCGGCGGCGACCTCGAGGACCGCGGCTACGGCCTCGACGGCCTGATCAGCGATTACACGACCGCCAACGGCCTCACCGACGCCCCGAGCCAGTACGCGCTGTTCGACAACGCCCGCCGCGCCCGGCTCAAGCAGAACCGCGCCGAATACGCGCTCGGGATGGGGGAGCTGTTCGCGCCCTTCACCCGGGTCGCCGCCGCCAACCCCCACGCGGCCTCACCCACGGTGCGCAGCGCAGAGGAGCTGGCCAGCCCGACCGCGACGAACCGGCTGATCGCCGAGCCCTACCCGCGGTACCTGGTGGCCCGCGACCAGGTCAACCTGGGCGCCGCGGTGCTGATCACCTCCGTCGCCGCCGCGCGTCGCCTCGGTATCCCCGAGGACCGGTGGGTCTTCCTGCACGGCCACGCCGATCTGCGCGAGCGTGACCTCCTCGACCGTGGCGATCTCTCCACCGGTCCCGCCTCGGTGATGGCCACCCGCCACGCCCTCGAGGTCGCCGGCATCGGCGCGGACGATCTGACCACGCTGGACCTCTACAGCTGCTTCCCGATCGCCGTCTCGAACATCGCCGACGCCCTCGAGCTCCCTGCCGACGATCCCCGCGGGCTCACCCTCACCGGCGGTCTGCCGTTCTTCGGCGGCGCAGGCAACAACTACTCGATGCACGCGATCGCCGAGACGGTAGCGCGGATGCGGCGAGAGCCCGGCGCGTACGGCTTCGTCGGCGCGAACGGTGGCACCCTGAGCAAATACTCGGCCGGCGTCTACTCGACCATCCCCACCTCGTGGCGCGACGACCGCAGCGCGGAGCTGCAGGCTGAGGTCGCTGCCTGGCCCGCACCCGAGGTCGTCGAGACCGCCGAGGGGATGGCGACGATCGAGACCTACACAGTCAAGCACGACCGTCACGGCGCCCGGACCGGCATCGTCGTCGGACGCCTCGACGCCACCGGAGCCCGCTTCCTGGCCACGACCGTCGACGAGTACACACTCGACCTGCTCAGCTCCGACGAGGAGCCGATCGGCTCCGCCGTGCACGTCACCTCGGCCGACGGGGTCAACACGGTGACGGCGACGATCACCGGTCAAGGCGACCGACCCGGAGGTCGATGAAGGCCCGCCGGGCCGGTGCGAGGGCGGGCGGCCACGGGCGACAGCGGTGAGCGCACGGCCGGTCGTGGGTTCGCGGACCGACCGGGTCGTGGGGGCCACGAAAGACACGGACGGAAGCACCTTCTCGGTGACCACGCACAGTCAGAGGCCAGCGGCGACCGCTCGGGACGGACCGACCGCCTGGTCTCGATGAGATCTGCGGGCACGGCCTTCGGCGGGTCGCGCTGAACGAGATGGCTTAGAGCGACCGGCAATGGAGGCGTCCGGCACTCGTCGTCATGGTCAACGGCACCCCGACGCCACGGGTCCACATTCAGCCGCCGTTGACAGCTCAGCGAGTGGGCGAAGGCATCGGGCGCAACAGGCGGATGCCGAGCCGCCCGGAGCCGACGACCAGGCAGTAGCAGAGTGACCGCCTCAGCACCCCCCGCCCGAAATCGCTACTGCGCGGGGGCTCGGGAAAATGCACTGCTCCGCGCTCAGTGTCCTACAGCTGGTCTCCCGGGGCCGTAAGAGTGGAAGCAAGTCGGAGGCCACCTCAGGCCCTCGACGCTCTGGCCAGTGACGCGACCGGGGCCGCACACGCTCTCGCTCGACCGAGCGGTGACAGGCGCGGTGCCTTTGAGTTCGCACCGGCGCGTTAGGCCGCGTGGCCTCCCGCGTGGCCTCCAACGCAGGCGCACGGTGGTCTGTGGTGCGCACGTTGTTCCGCGTGACGTGCATGGATGGACTCCGCGTGCTCGGTGCTTACGGTGACGGAGTACGCGTAATGCGTAGGTCTGGGGTTCGACTCCCCAGGGCGGATCGTTTTCGCAGCTCAGGCGCTGTATCTGATCTTGCTGGGTTGTTTATGTGTCTCGTGGCCTCTCTGTGAGATGTTTCCGCAGCTCGGGGCCCATTGCGCGTGGCCTCCAGAGAATTGCGTCGCTCAGCTGCACGATGACCTCGACCCGTGCGGCGGGGACTCGACGTCGCCGAGGCCCTTTGCGCGGCCCACCGGCGGCCAGGCGATGCGAGAGGTGATCGTGAGCCGGAAGGACGACACGCGATGACCGCACCCTCCAGTATCGACCCCACCCAGTTTCTGCACGAGCAGCTGTCCCAGGCGAGTCCGGACCTGCTGCGCCAGATGTTGACCACGTTCATCGACACGCTCATGTCCGCTGAGGCCGACGCTGTGTGCGGCGCCGAGTACGGCGAGCGCTCCGAGGCCCGCACGAACACCCGCAACGGCTATCGGCACCGCGACTTCGACACCCGCGCCGGCACCTTGGACCTGGCGATTCCCAAGCTGCGCAACGGGTCCTACTTCCCGGACTGGCTACTTGAGCGGCGCCGCCGCGCCGAACGCGCACTGACCACGGTGGTCGCGACCTGTTACTTGCTCGGGGTCTCCACGCGCCGGATGGAGAAGCTCGTCGAGTCGCTCGGGATCACCAGGTTGTCGAAGTCCCAGGTATCGGTGATGGCGGCCGAACTCGACTCCCACGTCGCCGAGTTCCGTGCCCGGCCGCTCGACCAGGGCCCGTACACGTTCGTCGCCGCCGACGCGCTCGTGCTCAAGGTCCGTGAGGACGGCTACGCGGTCACCGACGAAGAACTCGCCCTCGGCATGCGGGCACTGGCCGTACCCGTGGTCAACAGCCGAGGCCGGACCGTCGCGGCAATGAGCGTCAGCGCCTCGACCGGAAGAGTGTCGATGGACGAGATGCTCACGCGGTTCCGGCCCGTCCTCACTGGGCACGCGCGCCGTCTGTCTCGCATGCTCTGATCCCGATCGGCGCGCCGATGGGGGTGTCGACGACAGGCAGTCGGGCAGCGCCGTCCCGGCCTCAGGGGTCGAGACGGAGTGCGATCGACCGAGAACCCGGAACCCCTTGCGCAGATGGCGAAGGCAGCTACGGGCGGACGCGTCCGGCCCCGTTCGGAGACTTCGTCAGTCGAGAAATCGCTGCCGTACCCTAGTGTCGCGTGTTTGAAGTCCTTTGACGGTTGGCCTTTGCGAGGATGGTGTCGGCGTCCTTGGTCCAGGTGAACGGTTCGCAGCGCTCGTTCCAGCCGTCGATGAACCGGCGGATGGCGTCGACGAGGTCGCGGACCGACCCGTAGCTGCCGCGGCGGATGGCCTGGCGGGTGATGATCCCGAAGAACACCTCGATGAGGTTCAGCCATGATCCGGAGGTCGGGGTGAAGTGCAGCGTGATCCGCGGGTTGCGGGCCAGCCAGGCCCGCACCGTCGGGTGCTTGTGGGTGGAGTAGTTGTCGCACACCACGTGCAGCTTGCGCCGCGGGCAGGTCTTGGCGACTTGTTTGAGGAAGCGCAGGAACTCCTGGTGGCGGTGCCGGTGGAAGCAGGCGTCGGTGACCGTGCCGGTGGCGACCTCCAGTGCGGCGAACAGCGTGGTCGTGCCGTGGCGGATGTAGTCGTGGGTCTGGCGCTCGGGATCACCGGGCCGGATCGGCAGCGTCGGCTGGGTCCGGTCCAGGGCCTGCACCTGCGATTTCTCATCGATGCAGAGCACGACGGCGTTCTCTGGTGGGTGCAGGTAGAGCGCGACGATGTCGCGGACCTTGGCCTCGAGCTCGGGGTCGGTGGAGAACTTGAACATCTCGGTTCGCCAGGGCTGGATGTTCCAGTCGCGCCAGATCCGGGCCACGGTGGCGAACGAGGTCCCCAGCTCGGCGGCCAGCAGCCGCGCCGACCAGTGCGTCACCCCGAGCTGCTCGGGCGGCGTCCCGCCATCGGCCAAGGTGGCGGTCACGACCTCGATCTCGTCAACCTCCCGCGGCCGGCCAGAGCGGGGCCGATCGTGCAGGGCGGTCACTCCCACCTTCGAGGTATCGGCCTCGCCAGTGCAGCACCGTGGGCCGCGAGGCCCCGACCTGCCGGCCGATCTCAGCGTTCGCCATCCCGTCCCCGGCCAACAACACGATCCGAGCTCGCTGCGCCAGACCCGCCGGGATCGAGGTCGATCGCAGCCAGCGCTGCAGCACCTTCCTGTCCTTGCTGCGCACCTCGAGTCGCGCCGCCGTCGACATCCGCCCATGTTCTGACCGACACGAGCGTCAAACAACTTACGACACGCGACACTAGATCTCGGCCGGGTAGGTGCTCGTGCCGCCGACGATGAACATGTCCTTGAGTCGGCCGGTGTCAGGTTGCCGTCGGCACGCTTGCGGCCCAGATCGCCGGTACGGAACCAGCCGTCGGGGCGGAACGCGTCCGGGTCGTCGATCCGGTGGGTAGCCGGGTGTGAGCCGATGGTCGTTTACCTCGACTCCTTCCATTCGACGGCGCCGATACCCTGGCGGCGCGTCTGCCCTACGACTTACTCCGTTGGGGCAACGTTAAGGGTCCTCTCCGAGGTCAGGATAGCGATGCTCGTCGAGAATGCGCTGGTCGGCTCTCCACTCGCGGCGGATCTCCTCGTACGCTGCTTGCAGCGCGGCCCTGTGGAATGCGAGCCCGCGCGGAGGGCCTTGCGGTGCTGGGACGCGGTCGATCCAGCCGCCCTTTGTCGTCTGATAGCGGTCCGGCTCGACCGTTCGCTCCTGCCAGCCGGTGCGGGTCGCGAGTTCGGCCAAGTCCGCCGCTCCGACTTGCTGCGCAGCCGTGAGGACGACGTGTGCCACGGCCTCTGCGTCCTCGACCGGATCATGCCCGCCGCCCAGTAACCGGCCGCCGTCGAATAGACCTGCTTCGGGAAATCGGCGGCTCGCCAGGTGGAGCAATGCGTGCTCGCCTCCTGCCTGCCATGGATAGGAGCGGCTCGTCGTGCTCCGCGGCCAAACTCGCCGGGCCAGCTGAAGTGTGCATGCGTACCGCAGCCGCGGCCACGACGTCCCGTGCGCATCGAAGCCGGCCCGCAGGCGTGCCATATCCAGCCCGGCTGAATGCAGCACGAGTAGTCGCCCAGCAACAAGTTCGTCGACGGAAGGCCAAGCGTCGACCAGGAACGGAGCTCCTTCGTAGGCTTCCTGGTCCAGCGCTGGGCCGCGTTTCAACCCTGTGCTCTGGTGAGAGATCCCTACCCACGGCCAGGGGTGACCGACGACGCGAAACCACAGCATATGACGCGCAGAGACGACCCCCGCTCTCACCTCGACAAGGCCAAGCTGCAAAGGCAGCATGCGCTGGCCTGAGTACTCGAGGTCCGCAGCCACGAAGTCCATCATGTCGTCGATTCTGTTGAGTTCCGGTGTTATCGCAATGGAGCCGCCAACTCCCGTCGCCGCCACACCAGCGTCGCCTATCGGTCCCCAGCCGAGTTCGAACACCTTCACAGAACCGTCGCTACCGCGGCATGATCAACCGACCCAAACGTGATGTTGAGTCCGTTTCACGGACTTGTGGATGAGGAGATCAGGTCCGACGGGGCGGTCGATGGTTTCGAACTGTACGGGGCACATCCAGACGAGCGCGGAGTGTCGACGGCGGCGGTTGTAGAAGCCTTCGATGTACTCGAAGATCGCGTTGGCCAGCTCCACGCGGGTGCGCCAGCGTGATGCATGGTCGTGGCGGACCCGCCCTGGTGCCACAGCTACAACGGCGCTCGGCTTGGATTTGGGTCTCGGGGTAGCGATCTCCGATCGGCGCCGCGGGCTGCCGGAACTACAGCGAGGGCCCGACCGGAAGGAACGCGTCGGCGTGAAACCGGTCCTCGGGCAGACCTGCCTTCCGTGTGAGCGTCGAGAACGCGGAGTCGGTCATGGCCTGGCTGCCGCAGGCGTAGACCTCGTGTCCGGTCAGGTCCGGGTTCTCGGCCAGGGCAACGTCCTGCACCCATCCGGTGGCACCGGTCCAGCCGGCCGTCGGGCGGGACAGTACGGGCGTCACGGTGAGCCAGTTGTGGCGCTGCGCCCACCGGCGGGCCCGGTCGAGTAAGTAGAGGTCCTGTTCGGTCTGCCCACCCCAGTACAGGTGGATCGGTCGGGTGCCCCGTCTCGCGATCTGGTCGCGAACCAGCGAGGCGACCGGTGCGAACCCGGTGCCGGTGGCCAGCAGGACCAGCGGGTCGGGGGACCGGTCGACCGTGACGTCACCGAACGGGGTCTCGACGGTGAGCAGGTCGCCCGGGCGTAGCGCGCCCACGAGTCGCTCGGAGAACCGGCCTCCGGGCTCGGTGCGCACGTGTAGCTCGGCCAGGTCGTTGTCCCGTGGCGGGTTGGCCATCGAGTAGGGACGGGTGTCGCCGTCGGGCAGGTGCACCATCAGGTACTGGCCCGCCCGGAACGGTGTTCGCCGTCCGATCGGGAAGCGCAGCTCCAGCACTGTGATCCGGGGAGCGGGCATGTGGGCGCGGTAGATCTTGGTGGTCAGTGTCCGGCGGGCCGGAGGTGTGCTGTCGGCGATGCGACGCGGTCGGATCTCCACCGGTCCCCGTGGCACGGCTTGGCAGAGCAGGACGTCCGGGGTCGGTCCGTGCACGGTGCCGGTGGTCCGGAGGTCGACCTGGCCACGCTCGAGGTCGCCGAGGCAGCTGTGGCAGGCGCCCTTGCGGCAGGAGTACGGGATCGCCCAGCCGGCGTCCTCGGCGGCTTCGAGGATTGTCGCGCCCTGCGGGCAGTCGAACGTGATGTCGGTGCCGGTCACGGTGATCGTCGGGTTCATCGGGGTGCGGCCTCCGGTACCTGCTCGGGCTGCGTGGGGTCGAGTACGTGCAGGGCGCGGACGACGGCGGTCGGGTCGGCCCGACCGGTCCCGGCGATATCGAATGCGGTGCCGTGTCCGACGCTGCAGAACGGCACCCCGGCGCCCACGGTCATCGCGACGGCACTCCGGCCGGCGAGCAGCTTGACCGGGATGTGGCCCTGGTCGTGGTAGATGGCGACGTAGCCGGCGTGCTCGCCGCCGCCGAGCAGCACGTCGGCCCCGACCGGCCCGTCGACCGGTAGACCCTCGGCCCGCAGGGTGGCCACGGCCGGGATGGTGACCCGCTCGTCGTCGGCCCCGAACAGGCCACCCTCGCCGGCGTGGGGGTTGATGCCGAACACGCCGATCCGCGCCGTGTCGGTGCCCCCGAGTGCCTCGTGGAGGACTCGCGCCGCGTCGGCGACGAGCTCGGGGGTCAGGCGCCCCAGCGCGTCGGCCAGCCGCTCGTGCAGCGTGGCGTGCACGATCCGCAGCCCGCCCCCGGCCAGTAGGAGGAACACCCGCTCGGGTGGGGCCCCGGTCAGCTGCGCGACCAGTGGCGGGTAGCCGCGGAAGGCGATCCCCGCTGCGTGTACGGCGGTCTCCGAGTGCGGGCAGGCGACGACGGCGCGGTAGCCGCCGCGCTGTGCCTCGCGTACGGCGGCGGTGACGTAGGCGATGGTGGCCGCGCCCGCCGCGGCGCTGATCTCGCCCGGTCGATGTGCTCCGGCCGGCAGCGCCCCGACGTCGAGGAGGTCGACGAGGTCGCCCCCGCCTACGGTTCCGGGCACGTGGTCGCGGACGGTGAGTCGGGCTCTGGTGCTGTCGATCGCGGTCTCGACCACCGCTCGGTCCCCGACCAGGACCGGCGCGGCGGCCGGGTCCCCGATCCAGGACCGCGCCGCGGCGACGGCGATCTCCGGGCCGATGCCGTTCGGGTCGCCGATGCTCAGCAGTGTCCGGGCACCGGACACGGTCGCGGTGGCGGTCACAGGGGGAGCGCCAGCAGCGTGTCGGTTTCCGAACTGTCGCAGACGACCACCCGACTGCGCAGCAACGCCGTCGGGCCGTCGATGAGATAACGGTCCAGGTAGCGGCCACTGGCGAACAGGTCCATCGGGCCATCGCCGGTGATCCGTACGACCAGGAACGGCGTCTCGCTTTCGACCTCGATACCGCCCCCGGTGGGGGACTCGGTGTCGGACTCACGAAGGATCGCGGGCTGGCCGATGATGTGCCGGTAGCTCTGCCGTTCGTAGATGTTGGCCTCGCGCAGTGCCGACACCCGGTCGGTCAGCATCCCCCGGGTGTCGGCCCACATCAGGCCGGCGGGGAGCCCGCGGCGGTGGTTGTCCGCGGTGGTGATCCGGTAGTGGCAGGTCTCGGTGAAGAAGTCCGGCCACTCCTCGAGGCGGTCGTCGTCGATGCAGCGGACGTAGTGGGCCTGGGCCCGGCCGATCGCCACCGTGACGTCCGTCCCGGTGCGTGTTGCCGGCCGCGTTCCGGTCTCTGTCACTGGTCCTCCAGGGTGAACCCCATGCCGTCGCGGTAGGCCTTCCAGAAGCCGCGTACGGACGCCTCGGTGACCCGGCTCTCGCTGGAGACGGCTTGGTCGCCGCCCATCTGCAGCGTCGCGAACTCGTGCCCGGCGCCGGCGATCCCGCGTTGGACGAAGCCGCCGATGCAGCCGTCCTCCATCGAGACGTAGCCGGCCGGGCCGACCAGGTTGGACTGCTTGAGCCGGGTCAGGCGCTGCGCCTCGGTGTCACTGTCGAAGCCGAGGTAGGTCCAGTTCAGTGTCGTCGAGTCCACCGCGCGGGGCAGGATCTGCCGGACGGCGACCGAGTTCTGGATCTGCTGGAGCACGAAGCCGGGGAACACCGAGAGAATCTGCAGCGTCACGTCGTCGCCGACCTCACTGAACCCGTCGAGCATGCTCGGGTCGACCAGCGAGTACTCGCTCTCCGAGCGGATGTTCTGCTGGCTGTAGTCGGCGTCGGTGTCCGCGGTCCGGTCGATCGCGGAGTAGCTCACATGGTGCCCGCCGGACTCGTCGACGATGATCCCGCCGCGCTGGGAGAGCTTGTTGATCCCGAATGTGGTGAAGAACAGGTGCAGGATGCTCGCGTGGTAGGAGTCCTTGACGTTCTCCACGTAGAGCTTCCAGTTGTTGGGCAGCTTCTGGGTGAAGCGGCCGAGCACCACCGGGGTGCGTCCGCCGAGAACCCGGTCGATCTTCTCCAGGACCTGCTCGCCGAGGTACTCCTCGATTCCCGGGACGTCGTTGGACAGGCTGCCGAACACGAGCCCGTTCACCGTCGCCAGTCGCAGCTTGCGTGGCCCGTGCGCGGACAGGCAGAACTCCGGCGGCATCCCGCCCTTGCCCCCGATGCCGTCCTGGAACGCGACCGCGGTGAGGTCGCCCTGCAGGTTGTAGGTCCAGGCGTGGTAGACGCAGGTGAAGTCCTTGGCGTGGCCGTGATCGGCCATCGCGATCAGGGCGCCGCGGTGCGCGCACCGGTTCTCGAACGCATACACCTCGCCGTCGACGTCGCGGGTCACCAGTACCGGCTGTTCACCGATAAAGGTGGTGCAGTAGTCACCGGGCTGCGCCAGCTCGGCCTCGAGGCACAGGTAGCTCCAGTACGGCCCGTGGAACAGGCGGTCGTGTTCGGCGCGCAGAACGTCCTCGTCCTGGAACGCCCAGTACGGGACCTGGCTCAAGGACGTCGGCCACAGTCGATCGGCCAATGGTGGTGCGGTGGGCCCGTTGAGGCGGTCCATTGGTCCTCCGTTCGTTCGGATAGCAATCTTGGATAAGGCGCGGCCCGTGTGGTGCGCGGCGGCCTGGGATCGACGCGGGCCTAGCTCTCGCCGGACCCCGGTTGCTGGCTGACGGACGTCCCGGGCTCCGCGTCGGCGCCCCGACCGCGGAGCGCGAAGACCGCGACGGCTGCCAGCAGCATCGGTACGGCGAGGGCGAGGAACAGGGCGCTGTAGGCCCACTGGGCCGCGATGGCGAGCCCCACCACGATCGGGCCGAGAATGCCGCCGATTCGGCCGATGCCCAACGCCCAGCCCACACCGGTGGAGCGCATGTGCGCCGGATAGAAGACCGATGCGAAGGCGATGACGCTCTTCTGACCGCCGGACACGCAGCATCCGGCGAGGAAGTTCGCAGTCAGGAGCACCCAGAGCGGCGCGGACAGCGCCAGCCCCATCGCGCCGACGAAGACGAACCCGACGAGGTAGAGCACGGTGAGCGTGCGCGCCGCCCCGAGCCGGTCCATCGCCGGGCCGGTGATCAACGCGGCGGCGATCCCGCCCACGGTGGTCAGTGTCGTCGCTGCGACCACGGCGCTGGTCGGGTAGCGCAGGTCCTCCAGGATGGTCGGCAGCCAGCTCTGCAGGGCGTAGAACTCCGCGAGGTTGATCACGAACACCACCCAGAGCAGCAGCGTCCCGAGGAACCAGCGCCGCGTGAACAGGCTCGAGACCGGCGAGCGTCGCGTCTGGCCGTCGGCCGGGAACGTGTTCTCGACCGTGATGCCGGACCGCAGGGCCGGGTCGAGTCGAGTCAGCGTCGGTTCCACCGACCGTCCCCGTCGTAGATCGAACGCGAGCGACTCGGGAAGGAAACGCAGCAGCAGGGGCACGAGTACCAGCGGAACCAACCCGCCGACCAGGAACAACGAGCGCCAGCCGTACGCGGGAATCAGCGTGCCCGCCGCGAGGCCGGCCACCACGAACCCGAGTGAGAACCCGCAGTAGATGACCAAGACGAACGTGGCGCGCAGCCGCTTGGGGGCGAACTCGCTGGCCAGCGCGATCGCGCTCGGTGCGGTGGCTCCGAGTCCGACTCCGGTGAGAAAGCGCAGCACCAGCAGCGGGCCCACCGAGTCCACGGCCATCGACGCCAGCGTGAACACGCTGAACATGGCGGTGGACACAACGACAACCCGCTTGTGCCCGAAGCGATCCGACAGCGGAGAAAGCGCCAGATATCCGACCATGAGCCCGACCAGAGCGGAGGAGAACACGGGTCCGAGCGCTGCGGAGGACAGTCCCCATTCACGCGCGATCGCCGGTGCCATGTAGCTGATCGCCTGGGTGTCGAAACCGTCGATGAACATGATCAGCCCACAGAGGGCGAGCACGCCGTACTGGAACCGGCCGACGGGCCGGTCGTCGATGAAGCCCGGTAGCCGGACCGTGGTGCTGGGGCTGCTGTCCAGCGACATGATCTACCTCGATGTATTCGATGCCGGGAGGCGGTCCGGACGCAGGTCCACGTCTGGGTTGACACGGCCTCGGTCTGTTCGTATAACGAACATATGGCCGCAACGCGAACAGAAGAACCCAGTGACGACGACGCTGTCAAGAACGCTCCGGCCGGGCGCGGTCCGGAGGGGATGGCCGGGCTGGCCAAAGGTCTGGCGGTCATGGAGGCCTTCGGCCGGACGTCATCGCAGCTCACGGTGTCCGAAGCCGCCGACGCGACGGGCACCACGCGCGCCGCCGCACGGCGCTGCCTGCTGACCCTCGTCGAACTCGGCTACCTGACCCACGACGGGAAGCACTTCCGCCCGACACCACGGATGCTCCGCCTCGGAGCGTCCTATCTCGACGCCGACCCGCTGCCGGCCCTGGCGCAGCCGCACCTGGTCGCGGCGCGCGACGAGCTCGACGAGTCGGCGTCACTGGCGGTGTGGGAGGACGGCTGGGCGGTGTTCGTCGCCCGCGCCGAGACCCAGCACATCGTCTCCACCGGCGTTCGGCTCGGGGCCAGACTGCCGGGCTACTGCTCGGCGACCGGGAGGGTGCTGCTCGCCGCCGAGACCGACGAGACGGTCGCCGAGCATCTGCAGATCCTCGCGCGGCCCGCGCGGCCCGCGCGGACCCCGCACACCGTCACCGCCCCTGCCGAGCTCGCCGCCGTGGTCTCCCGCGCGCGGGAGGACGGCTACGCGGTCACCGACGAGGAACTTGCCCTCGGCATGCGGGCGCTGGCCGTACCCGTGATCAACAGCCGAGGCCGGACCGTCGCGGCGATGAGCGTCAGCGCCTCGACCGGACGAGTGTCGATGGAGGAGATGCTCGCGCGGTTTCGGCCCGTGCTCGTTGGGCACGCGCGGCGTCTGTCCCGCAAGCTCTGACCCCGGTCAGCTGCCTCAGCGGTCGGTACGCCGACGGCAGGGGAGTCGGGCGACACCGCGGAAGACGTCGAGGGTACGAGTCGGCCAGCTCGGGAGGTGAGGGCCGAGAGGGTCTGTTGATCATTGAGGACGGCATACCCGTGACGCGTCGGCGTCGGTCCGGCTTCGCCGCCGGTACTTCAGCGGTGCCTCCGATTCCGCCCGGAGCGCCCGCAACCGGCTCGATCATGCGACGAGGTGGGCCGACCGGGTCTACCCGGGGATCGCCACGGCGTTGCTCCCCCTTGATCGAAGGCGCAGCGTCCCGGCTCTGCTCGTCCGGACCGGAGCCCCGGGGTCAGCCGCGCGTGTCGCGCTCGGTCCGTTCTCGACGGAGCCGATCGAGGTCGTCGCCGGCGAGCGCGGTCCAGAACCTCAGTGCGGCGTGTTCCATCTCCAGGCCCAGCTCGAGAGTGATCATGCGGGTCTCTGCCCACTCTTCGCAGCCGCGCCGGGTGAGCATGTCCTCGTAGTCGGCGATCCGTTCCTCGTGTTGGCGAACCTGCTCTCCGGCGAGCTTGCCGACATCGCATGGGGAACCGGTCTCGTTGGCGCGGCCGGTGTGCAGCTGCGGTCAGACCGCCTCCTCTTTCGTCCTCTCGATGTCCTCGGCCCCCGTACGCCCGGAAGTTCACAGGTCAGGTGATCTGCGAGAACGGGATCGTGATTGGTCGCCGTACATCCTCCGGGCGCGTCGCCGGCGCCATTCGCCCGTGCGATCCGCCTCCCGGCTCCGGGCGGGCGGCCGGGCGCTCGGAGCCGAGGGGGCGGGGCTTGCTTCTCATACAATACGAAACGTATGGTCTGAAACAGACTACGACGAGGGGGTCCGATGGACCTGGTGACGACACTGCGGTGGGCAGCTGAGCGCCACCCCGACCGCCCCGCGGTCAGGGGTACCGGAAGGCACCTCTCCTACCGCGAGTGGGACGCGCGGACCGACCGGCTGGCGGGCGCCCTACGCAGCTTGGGTGTGGGGCCGGGGGAGCGCGTGGGCCTGGTGATGCACGGGGGCGAGCAGCTCGCGAGCCTGCACCTGGCCGTGCAGAAGCTTCGTGCGGTCTCGGTGCCCCTCTCGACCCGCTTCGGGGCCGAGGAGCTCGGGTACTGCCTGGGCGACGCCGACGCCCGCCTGGTGATCGCCGATCCTGCGCACGCCGAGCGCGTCGCCGCTGCGGGCATGAGCGAGGTGCTGCACGAGGTGGCAGCCGTCGACGAGCTGGCGGCCCGCCTGGACGACCCGGTCTGCGTCGTCCCGGACGACACGGATCTCAGCGTCATGCTCTACACCTCCGGTACGACGGGGAAGCCGAAGGGAGTTCCGCGCACGCACCGTGCCGAGCACCGCTCCGCTGTCGCGCACGTGATGCAGACCAGGCAACGTCAGGGGGTCGCGGCCCTCGGTGTGATGCCGCTGTTCCACACGATGGGCCTGCGCACCCTGCTCGCCTCCATCATCGTCGGCGGCACGTGGGTGGGGCAGCCCGCGTTCGACGCCGAGGAGTCGATGCAGCTGGTCCTCGACGAGAACGTCGGCTCCCTCTACCTGGTGCCGACGATCTACTGGTCGCTGCTGCGCACCGGCCGGCTCGGAGAGGCCCGGGCGCTCGACAACCTGGCCTACGCCGGTGCCGCCATGACCCCGTCGCTCGCCGAGAAGCTGGTCGAGCAGGTCGCACCGGCCTCGTTCGTCAACCACTTCGGCTCGACCGAGATCTACACCTTCACCATCGGACCCGACGTCGCCGCCAAGCCGGGTTGCGCGGGCCGCGCGGGGATGTTCTCCCGGGTGCGGCTGATCGCCCCCGACGCCGGCGCCCCCGTCGACGAGGAGGTCGAGCGCGGAAAACAGGGCCAGGTGATCGTTTCGATGGCCTCGCCCGAGGCGTTCGGCGGCTACTGGCAGCGGCCGGACGCGAACACCAAGGCCATCCGGGACGGTTGGTACCACACCGGTGACCTGGCCATCGCCGACGAGGACGGCGACCTCTGGGTCTCCGGCCGCACCGACGACATGATCAATTCTGGCGGCGAGAACATCTACCCGGACGAGATCGAGTCCGTCCTGGCGCGCTGCCCCGGGATCGACGACGTCTGCGTGGTCGGGCTCCCCGACGAGCGCTGGGGGCACGCGGTGACCGCGTTCGTGGTGCCCGTCCGCGGCGCCGACCCGCTGGCCACGGCCGACCAGGCGCTGGCCTACGCGCGCCAGCACCTGCCCTCGCTGAAGCGGCCGAAGCGGGTGATCGCCGTGGACTCGGTCCCGCGATCCGGCGTCGGGAAGACGCTGCGCCGCACGCTCGTCGCCGGCGAGTACGACCCGAAGGGAGAAGCGCGTGCCTGACGGCGCCGAGAACTGGGTCCCGAGCCGGGACGAGGACGCCGCGCTGGTCACCGGCCGCGGTGCGTTCCTGGACGACCTCGATCCGCTGCCCGGCACGCTGGTCGCCGCCGTCGTGCGATCCACCCGCCCGCATGCCCGGTTGCGGTCGGTCGATCTGTCCCGGGCCCGTGCCCACCCGGGGGTGGCAGCGGTGATCGGCCCGGAGGAGGTGCGCGCCGCGCTGCGACCGTTTCCGCTGTCCACCGGCGCGGTCATGCCGTACCTGCCGACCGGTGTCGACAAGGTGCGCTTCGTCGGTGAGCCGATCGCCGTCGTCGTCGCGTCCGACCGGTACGTCGCCGAGGACGCCGCCGAGCTGGTCGCCGTGGAGTACGACGAGCTGGGCGCCGTCACCGAGGCGCGTGCGGCGCTGGAGCCGGACGCACCGCTGCTGCACGAGGATGCCGGGTCCAACGTCGCCACCGACCGCACCTTCTCGTTCGGCCCGGTGGAGGAACGGTTCCGCGATGCCGCGCACGTGGTGACCGGCAGGTACGACTTCCCGCGCTACTCGTCGGTGCCGATGGAGTGTTACTCGGTCATCGCGCACTGGACCGAGGGCAACGACGGGCCGTACGTCGAGTCCTGGGCGAACTTCCACGGGCCGTTCTCCATGGTGCCGGTGATGGCCGGCGCGCTCGGGATACCGACGTCACGGGTGCGGTTGCACGTGCCCGCCGACATCGGCGGCAGCTTCGGGATCAAGGCCGGGATCTACCCCTACGTGGTGCTGATGGCGCTCGCGTCGAAGCACGCCGGGACCCCGGTCCGATGGACCGAGGACCGCGTCGAGCACCTGATGGCCAGCTCCACCGGCGCCGACCGGGCGATGACCTTCGCCGCGGCCGTCGACGCGGACGGCACCGTCACGGCCCTGCGTACCGACCTGATCGACAACGTCGGCGCCTACCTGCGCCCGCCGGAGCCCTCCACGCTCTACCGCTGCTACGGCAACATGACCGGGCCGTACCGGATCGACGCGGTCGAGATCCGGGCCCGCGCGGCGGTCACGAACACGATGCCGACCGGGCTGAACCGCGGCTTCGGCGGCCAGCAGCTCTACTTCGGACTGGAGCGGTTGATGGACGCGGTCGCCGCGGCGACCGGCCTGGACGTCGTCGAGGTGCGTCGGCGGAACCTGATCACGTCGTTCCCGCACGAGACCCCGACCGGTGGGGTGTACGACTCCGGCGACTACGCCGCGGCGTTGGACCTCGTCGTGAAGAACGCCGACCTGCCCGAGCTGGAGCGCCGGCGCGAGGAGGCCCGGACCGAGGGCGCCTTCTACGGCATCGGCACCGCGCTCGTCGTCGACCCGTCCGGTACCAACATCGGCTACGTCGGCCTGGCCACCCCCTCCGAGGACCGCAAGCCGGGGCGGGACAAGTCCGGCTCGACCGAGCACGTCCGGATGTCGGTGGACCTGCAGGGGATCGTGACCGTGATGCTGGGGTCGGTCCCGCAGGGCCAGGGGCACGCCACGGTGGCGCGGAAGGTTGCGGCGCAACGGCTCGGGCTCCCGCTCGCGCAGGTCCGGACGGTCGTCGACATGGACACCGCGACGACCCCGTGGACGGTCACCTCCGGGTCGTACTCCTCACGCTTCGCGCCGCTCGTCACGAGCGCGGTCGTCGCCGCGGCGGACACCATCGCCGCCACCGTGAAGGCGGCAGGGGCGACGCTGCTGGAACAGGCCGACCCTGCCGAGCTCACCCTCGCCGACGGGAAGGTCGTCCACCCGGACGGCCGCTCGGTCGCCTTCCGGCACGCGGCGGGGGTCGTGCACTGGGACCCGGCGTCGCTGCCCGACGGCGTTCCTGCGCGCCTGTATGCGGAGGCCGAGTTCTCCCCGCGGGAGACCCGGGCCGCCACCGCGGACGACCGGATCAACTCCTCGCTCTGCTACGGCTTCGTGGCCGAGATCGTCGCGGTGCGGATCGACCCGGACACCCTCGAGATCGCTGTCGACCGGGTGTCCTCGGTCCACGATGCCGGCACCATCCTCGACCAGACCCTGCTCGACGGGCAGGTGTACGGCGCCCTCGTGCACGGTCTCGGCGGTGCCGCCTACGAGGAGTTCACGCACGCAGAGTCCGGTCAGCCGACCTCGGCGACCTTCCTCGACTACCTGTGCCCGACCAGCGCCGAGGCCGGGTTCGACCTGCGTACCGACCACGTGGTGACTCCGTCGCCGCTGACTCCGCTCGGCGCCAAGGGCTGCGGCGAGGGGTCGGCCATGAGTTTCCCGGTGGCCTACGCCAACGCCGTCGCCGACGCGCTGGCGCCGCTCGGGATCGCTATCACCCGCCTGCCGCTGCACGGCGAGGTACTCCACCAGATGCTCACCGAGAAGGAGAACTCCTGACATGGCACTCACCGGCGGCGACGTCGTCCTCGAGCGCGGGCACGACGGGCGGGTCGCCTACCTGACCCTGTCCCACGGGAAGTACACGGTCGTCACGATGGGCATGCGCCGGCTGGTCGCCGAGCGGTTCGCCGAGATCGACCGGGACCCGCAGATCCGGGTCGTGGTGGTCCGCTCGGACGGCGAGCACTTCACCTCCGGCGGCGACATCGCCGGGTTCATGGAGGTCGACCCGATCGACCTCACCGACCTCGGTCACGACGTCACCGCTGCGGCCCGCAGCACCAAGCCGGTGATCGCCGCGATCGACGGCTACTGCTTCGGCGTCGGGCTGGAGATGGTGCTGTCCTGCGACATCCGTCTCGGCACCCCCCGTACCCAGCTCGCGCTGCCCGAGATGAACCTCGGCATGATCCCCGGCTCCGGCGGTACCCAGCGTCTGGCCCGGCTGATCGGGCTGTCCCGGGCGAAGTTCCACATCATGACCGCGACGCGGATCAAAGCCGAGCAGGCGTTGGACTGGGGCCTGCTGGCCGGCCTGTCCGACGACCGCGACGCGCTGTACTCGGACGTCGACGCTCTGGCGCAGAAGATGGCCGGCTTCTCCCCGGCCGCGCTGCGCACGGCCAAGGAGGTGCTCGACCGCGGAGTCGACGGGCCCCTCTACACCGGCATCGAGCTGGAGCGGAAGGCGTACTCGATGCTGCGGGCGACCGAGGACTTCGCCGAGGGCGTCAAGGCGTTCGGGGAGAAGCGTGCGCCGAACTTCACGGGCCGCTGATGAAGGCCGCACCGTTCGCCTACGTCCGCCCCGGCCGGCTCGAGGACGTGCTCGACGAGCTGGCCGGCGGGGACGGCAAGGTACTGGCCGGTGGCCAGTCGTTGGTGCCGGTCCTCGCGATGCGGCTGGGCCGCCCGGACACCCTGGTCGACATCACGGCCGTGCCCGAACTGGCCTCCTCCACATCTGACGAGGACGGCTACCGGGTCGGCGCGGCGGTGCGGCAGCGCGCGGTCGAGCACGACCGTGCCTCCCGCGCGGTCCCGCTGATCGGGATGGCCATGCCGTTCGTCGGGCACCGGGAGCTGCGGAGCCGCGGCACGGTGTGCGGCAGCCTCGCGCACGCCGACCCGGCCGCCGAGCTACCCGCCATCGCGTGTTGCCTCGAGGCGACGGTCGAGCTGGCCGGCCCGGCCGGACGGCGGAGGATGCCGGCCGAGGAGTTCGTGACCGGTGCGATGAGCACCGCGGCCGGCCCGGAGGACGTCGTCGTCTCGGTGACGTTCCCCCTCGCCCGTCCCGGCGAGGGGTTCGGGTTCGCCGAGCTCGCCCGGCGGCACGGCGACTTCGCGCTCGCCGGCGTGGCCACCCGGGTCCGGGTCGGCGGCGACGGCGCCGTGACCGACGCCCGGCTGACCGGGTTCGGGATCTCCGACCGGGCCGTGACCCGGAACGTCACGTCGCTGCTGACCGAGCACGAGGGCGATCTGCGCCCGGCCACCGCGGCGCTCGCCGACGCGGTCGTCGACACCGGAGGGGACACGCACGGCTCCACCGGCTATCGACGCCGGCTGTTCGGCGTGCTCGCCGCCCGCGAGCTGTCCCGCGCGCTGCACCGCGCGCGAAACCGGAAAGAGGGTTCATGACCACGGTCGAGCCGAAGCGGACGAGTCCCGCGGAGCCACGGGCCCGGGTGGCCGCCGACGAGACCGCCGGGATCACGATGACGGTGAACGGCACCGAGACCACGGTCACCGTGCCGCCCCGGGCGCACCTCGGTGACGTGCTGCGTGAGCAGCTCGGTCTCACCGGCACCCACCTCGGCTGCGAGCACGGCGTCTGCGGCATGTGCACCGTCCTCGTCGACGGCGAGGCAGCCCGGGCCTGCCTGATGTTCGCGGTGCAGTGCGAGGGCTCGGAGATCGTGACCGTCGAGGGCCTGGGCACGCCCGACGACCAGCACCCGCTGCAGCAGGCGTTCTCCGCACATCACGGGCTGCAGTGCGGGTTCTGCACTCCCGGGATGCTCATGAGCAGCTACGACCTGCTCGCGAACACCCCGGACCTCGAGAGCGACGACCTCCCCGAGCACATGTCCGGCGTGCTCTGCCGGTGCACCGGTTACCGCGGCATCCTCGCGGCCGTCGACGACGTGCGGCAGACCTACCCGGACGGTGTCCCCGAGCCACGGGCGTGCGGCGCGCACACCCTGGTCGGGCGGGCCTCGGCGGGCGGGACCGGAACCGCCGCGGCCGAGGCGGACGTCCCGGAGGCGGCGCTCCCGCAGGAGGTGCGGCTCCCGTCCGGGCCACCGTCGGCGGTCGTCGACGTGACCAGCCGGCTCCACTCGCCCGTCGAACGGGTGTGGGCGGTGCTCGACGACTTCGACCTGCTCGCTCGCTGCCTGCCCGGGGCCCGGCTGATCGAGGTGCTCGACGGTGACCGGTACCGCGGGCGCGCCGTCGTCGCGCTCGGCCCGGTGAAGCTGTCCTTCGACGGCCTCGCGCAGGTCGTCGAGCGCGACCCGCGGGAGCACCGGCTGCGGTTCCACGCCCAGGGCGCCGACGCCGGCGGCAGCGCCACCCAGGCCGACGTCGTGCTGGGTGTGCAGGCCGAGCCGGGCGGCGGCACGACGGTTCTGACCGCACACGCCGACGTCCATCTCACCGGCCGGGTCGCGCAGTTCGGCCGGGCGTTGGCCGGGGACGTGTCACGCCGCATGTTCGAGCAGTTCGCGGCCGGCGTCGACGAGGCCGCGGAGACCGGCTCGGTCACCGAACCCGGCCGGGGTGCGCAGCTCCGCCTGGTGCTGGGGACCGTCCGGGACACCGTCCGCGCGCTCACCCGCCGTGGGCTCGCCGGCGCCCGCACGCTGTGGCGCCGGTAGTCGCCCCGCTCCCCAGTCCGGTAAGTGATCGCGAGGAGGCGACACGATGACCGCACCCACCGACGAGCCCGCCGAGGGCCTGGCCCCCGTCGAGTACATCGCCGGCCCGGAACCGCGGCCGCCCCGCCGGATCGAGCCGGGCCCCGGGATCCGGTCGGGGCTGCGCGACCTGCCCCGGCGGCTGAACCCCGCGACGATCGGCGCCGGGGTGGTCGCGGCCGTGTTCGGCTGCACCGGCCCTGCGCTGATCGTGATCGACGGCGCCGCCGCGAACGGACTGGCCGGCGAGGTGATCTCGTCGTGGATCTTCGGGATCTACGTGTTCGGGGGATTGATCTCTCTGATCCTCGCGCTGCGCTACCGGATGCCGGTCGTCGGCGCGTACTCGATCCCGGGTGCGGTCCTCGTGGTCGGGGCGCTGGCGACGTTCCCGTTCTCCGCCGTTGTCGGGGCGTTTCTCGTCGCGGGACTCATCGTGCTCGTACTCGGGTTGTCCGGGCTGATCGGCACGGTGTCCCGGTGGCTGCCGCAACCGATCGTGATGGCGATGATCGCCGGGGCACTGATCCGGTTCGGTACCGGGGTGGTGACGGCGGCCGAATCCGCGCCGTGGATCGTCGGGGCCGCGGTGGCCGGGTTCCTGCTGCTGTCGCGGTTCGTCCCGGCAGTACCCGGGGCGCTGGGCGCACTGCTGGCAGGGTTGGTCGCCGCCGTGGTGACGGGTGGGTTCGCCGCGCAGGCCACCGCCGTGGACGGCTGGACGGCGCCGATTCTCGTGGCCCCGACATTCGACGTCGGCGCGATCCTGGCCGTCGGGATCCCGCTCGCGGTTCTCGTGATCGCCGCGGAGAACGCCCAGGCCTACGGCGTGCTGCTCAGCCAGGGCTACCGGCCACCGATCAACGCGATGACGGTCGCCAGCGGCGTCGGCGGGCTGCTGGCTCCGCTGACGGGCGGCCACAACGCCAACGTCGCCGGCCCCATGACAGCGATCTGCTCGGGCCCGCAGGCCGGACCGGACCCCGACGCCCGGTACGCCGCGAGCGTCGTGAACGGACTGCTGTTCGTCGCGTTCGGCGTGCTCGCCGGGTTCGCCGTCACCGCGGTCACGGCGCTGCCGACCGAGCTGGTGTCGGTGGTCGCGGGGCTCGCGATGATCGGTGTGCTGGTCTCGTCGTTCCGTGGCGCGTTCGGCGACGGACGCTTCCGGACCGGCGCGCTGACGGCGCTGGTGGTGGCGATGAGCGGGGTCGCGCCGCTGGGGGTCTCCAGCCCGTTCTGGGCGCTCGTCGCCGGCGTCGCGATGTCGGCGGTGCTCGAGCCGGGCGACTTCCGGACCGGGGCCGAGGCCGTGTGAGCGTTCGGTCCTGCACTACGCCGGGTGGGCTCGGATCGGGTCCGGGCGAGCGGGCCTCGAATGCCGGCCGGACGGCCACGGCTGCGTGCTCACGGGGAAAACGCGAACAGGGCGCGGGCGGTATCGATGTACTCTCTTGCCCGAACGACCTTGCCGTCCTTGAATTCGAACGCGAAATGATAGACCTGATTGAGGGTCTTTCCGTTGGCGAGGAGAGCGTTCGATGTTGCCTCCACGGAGGCGTTGGCGTCATCTGCAATGACGCTGGTCACTGCCACATGTATTCCATGTGGAAGTGAGTCGTGGAATCTCCTCATATGTTCGATGAATGCGGGCTTTGCCATGTCACCGGAGACCGGGAAGGTGTCGGCGTCCGCCATGACGGTCCATACTGCGTCCTCGTGGAGAACGTCAAACGCGCTAGAGCTGCCGTTCGTTCCTAGCCCCTCGACCAGCTGCCTGACGGAAGCTCTGTTCTGATCGGTTATCATCTTTTTCTCCGGTATCTGGCAGGTCTGGTACGAGAGTGCCTGTCTACGCGCCGTCAGTCTACTGTCGAGGCTCACGCGCTGATTCGTGAGCCGTTGGTCGACTGGGGAGCCACCCACGAAACGGGTCGATTGTTTTCGTAACCGGCCATCGCGGTCGGCGCCCGCTGTTGAAGGCCGGACTCGCGGGCCTTCTTCTGCGGCGCCCGGACCGGTAGGACTGCCTTCTCGCTCGGCTGCCCCGGCGCCGACCACACCGATCAAGACCCACCCAACGACACCGAGATCACGTCGGTGGTTTCGGGCTCAGCGGTCACTCGGCGCGACGACCGCCTCGGGACGAAACTCCGGCGGTGCCTGCCGCAGCCCCCTGGTGATCACGCACAGGTACACGACGCCCAGCACCAGCCAGCTCGATCCCAGCACGATTGCGGTGCTGCTGAGCCTGGTCATCAGGTAGATGTCGACCGCCGCCCCGGCCACAGGCAGTGCGACCCAACGCCAGGCCGGCATCGGCCGGTCGCCGTGCCGGTAGCGGACCCAGGCGGCGATCACGCAGATGTTGACCACGGTGAAGGCGAGGAAGGCACCGAAGTTGATGAACGACGTGGCGGTTTCCAGCGACAACCACATCGCGAGCATGCCCGCCGCGCCGATCAGCAACAGGTTGAACAGCGGGGTTCGGAACCGGGGGTGCAGGTAGCCGAACGCCTTGCGCGGGAGCACGCCATCGCGGCCCATCACGAACATCAGCCGGCTGGTGCTCGCCTGGATCGCGACGCAGGATGCGAAGCCTCCGATCAGCGTCATCACGTTGACGACGTCTGCGAACCATTGGCCGCCCACGGCTTGGGCGACCGCATACCCCGCCGTCGACTCGTCCGCGAACACACCTCCCGGGTGCACCCACTGCATGAGCAGTGAGATCACGAAGAAGATGCCGCCGCCCACGAGGACCGTCAGGATGATGCCCCGTGGCACGGTGCGCTCGGCATCGTGCACCTCCTCGCTCAGCGTGCTCACGGCGTCGAATCCGAGGAACGAGTACGCCGCGATCGCCGCGGCGGCGGTCACCGCACCGATCGACGTCGCCGGATTCCACAGCGCGGCGGCTCCGTGGGCGGCGGGTGTGCTGCCGATCTGGTGCACGCACACGACGACCAGGACGAGGAGTGCCGCCGCCGTGACCGCGAGCAGCACCTTGTTCACCCGGTCGGCGATGACGATCCCGAGTGCGTTGACCAGGGTGGTGATCGCGATGTTCACGATCAACCAGCCCCACACGGGCAGTATCGGGAATTGCACGTTCATGTACAGCGACTGGATCAGCCACGCGACCATGGGTAGGAAGAAGTAGTCCAGGAGGATCGCCCAGCCCGCCAGGAAGCCGATCCGGGAGTCGAGGAGCTTGCGGGCGTAGGTGTAGACCGAGCCGGAGGCCGGGAACGCGCGGGCAAGCTTGGCGTAGCTCAGCGCGGTGAGGGCCATGGCCAGGGTGGCGAACAGGTAGGCGGAGGGGGCGGCGCCGTACGAGGTCGCCGCGATGACCCCGAAGGTCGACACGACGATGGCCGGTGCCATGTAGGCCAGGCCGAACACGACGACCGAGGCGAGGTTCAGCTTGGGGACGAGCTGGCCGCTGGGCTCGGACATGCTCACTTCCGTCCTTCGATGTGGCGGGCGGCGCCGCGGCCGGCACCCCACGAGCCGGGGTCGATCCTCCCGGCGTAGAGGGGGAGGTCGAGGGGAACGTCGTCGGGGCGGAACTGCTGCCAGAGACGGTTGAGGCCGGCCGTCCCGTAGCGACGCACACGGTCCGCCTCGTCGAGATCCAGAACGTCGGTCAGCACGCATGATTCGGCGCTGGGCGCCTCCACCCGGACCCGTCCCTCGGGATCGACCAGCAGGCTGCGGCCCAGCGCCGTGGGCGCCGCTGCGTTGACGCTGGCGACGAACACCTGGTTGGTGATGGCGGTCGCGCGGGCGAGGACGAGCTCTTGGTCCCGGTCGATCGTGTCCGTCTGTACGACGTTGATGATCATGTCGGCGCCGAGCCAGGCGAGATGGCGAGCGACCTCGGGGAACCACGCGTCATAGCAGATCGACAGGCCGACCCGGCCGTGGTCGCCGAGGTCCGCGACCACGAACTCCCCTCCCGGGGTGCAGGTCTCGTAGGGCCGCCAGGGGAAGATCTTGCGGTAGGCGGCCACCCGGCCCTCCGCCGGCGAGTACACCACGGCCGTGTTGTGCACGCGGCCGTCGTCTCCGCGCTCGTAGACGCTGCCGGGGACCAGCCAGATGCCGAGCTCGGCGGCGAGTTCGGCGAGGGCGTCGTTCCGGGGGCCCTCGAGTGGCTCGGCGAGTTCGTCAGGGGTCGTCAGGGGGTCCGTGGTCGGCCGGGCGCCCGCCGTCGTCGTCGGTCCGCACAGGTGTAGCTCAGGGAGCACGACGAGGCGGACGGCTGGGCGGGCCCGGGCGAGACGCCGGATCGAGTCGAGGAAGCCCTCGAGGTCATCGGCGGGTCGCGCTGGTGCCTGGACCAACGCGAGAGGCAGGGGTACGGCCATGGCAGCGGCCCTTCGTGTGTGACATTAATTAAACAAACTTTAGATAATGCACGGTGCGACGTCAACGCCCTCCGAACCTGTGACAGGATCGGGCCATGGCCCGACCGCGTGACCAGGCGGCGAGGCGCGCCCAGCTGGTGGAGGCGGCCGCGCAGGCTGTCCTGGAGCGTGGCGCCACGAACGCCCGCCTTCGGGACATCGCCGAGCACGCCGGGGTCACGCCCGCCTCGGTCCTGTACTACTACCCCGATGTCGGCGAACTCCTCGCCGCGGTCTTCGAGCAGGGCACACGTGTCTACATCCTCCGACGCAGGACGGCGACCGACGCCGCAACCGGAGCCCGGGCCAAGCTCGCGGCGTGCATCCATGCCGGTGTCCCGTTTCCCGGCGAGGCGGAGTCGGCGAGCCGACTGCTCTACGAACTGCTGCCGGTGACCTTCCGCAACGAGGCCGCCAGCAGTCAGCAGCAGGATTTCGTCGCTGCGCAGCAGCGGCTCTACGAGCAGGTACTTGTCGCGGGCCAGGACGACGGTACGTTCCGGCTGACCTCCTCGGCGGGATTCGTCGCGCGCAGTCTCGTCGCCCTCGAGGACGGCTACGGCATCGACGTCCTGTCGGGAGCAGCCACTGCTCACGAGGTCGAGCGGCGGTTGCTGCACCATGCAACCCTGATGACCGGTCTGAAGAGCGACACTCTCCGATAATTGACGTCCACAGGACGTCAGCACAGCCCACAGTTCAGCACGGAACTCGACGGTCTGCCGCGGCCGGAAGTCGTCCTGGCTGACGTCGGGCCCGCATAGCTGGTGTCAGGGTAGGGGCCAGGTGCAGGTCGACGGGGACACCCGCGATTTCGGAAACGGCCCGATCGACCTCGCCAGGGCGCGGGCTCAGGTTCCGCTGATGCCCGCAGTCGCCGCGTCGAGGACGTCCCGCAACTGAGAGCGCGCAGTGATCCCGAGCTTGGGAAACGCCCGGTACAGATGCGAGCTCACGGTGCGGGGAAAGAGGAAGAGGTTCTCGCGATCTCCCTGTGATCATCCTGATCGACAGCGGTGTTATCTCATGCCGCAGCGCGACTTCGAGTACTGGAAGCCGGAGAACCTCCCTAACACGGTGTTCGGCCGGGGCAACCAGAACGTCTACGAGGACAGCATCGACCCGGTGATCGAGGCGGGACTCGTCGAGACGTGGGACGAGTCCCGCACCATCGACTCCAATCTCCGCCTGGAGCTCGCACCCGGGCACACCCCGGGCGACTCGATCGTCCACCTGGAGTTCGCCGGCGATCGCGCGATCTTCGCGGGCGATCTCCTGCACGGTGCCATCCAGATTAACGAGCCGCACATCAACAGCTGCTTCGAGGAGGACGAGGACGGCGCCCGCGCAGCCGGGCACGGATGTTCGCGCCCGCCGCCGAGCACAACGCGCTCGTGCTCCCTGCGCACCTGCCCGGACACGGCGCGTTCGAACTGCGCCGCGCCGGAGCCGGCTACGAGATCGCCGCCTGGGCGCCGTTCTCCCGCACCTGACCGGGCACGCATCGGCCCGCCTGCGCAACGAGAGGAACCACATGACCACCGAGCCCGGCTCCGAGTTCACCTACACCGTGCTCGGCTCCGTGCCCGTCCCGATCGTCCGGTTGCACTGGACGTTCAGCTCCTACGGCTCCGGGACTCTGGTGGCACAGACCTGGCAGCTGATCGCCGCTGATCCGGTACCGGGCAGCACCGACCGCGACCTCGACGACCTGCGGTACGCCACGATCGCCAGTGTCGAGGCGACCCTCGTCTCCCTGGCGAGCTGGATCGCCGACCGCCCGGCAGGCTGACCTCGAGCCGCGGCCGCGACGTTGGTCTCCGTGCCGGTCACACGGCGCGAGGCTCGCAGGATCGCTCGGACGGATGGGGGTGACGGCGAGCCCGCGTCATCGCAGGATGTCGGCGACGGCGGCGGCGAAGTCCTCGGCCTTGCGGGCGGTGACCCGGGACGTGGTCGCGCGGATGCCGTGCCGCCCGTCGCCGGTGCGGGTGTGGAACGAGGAGCCGTCCCGGACCGACCACCCCGCGTCGCGCAGGGCCGCGACGACCGGTAGTGGCTCGTGCGGGACGGGGACCCAGACGTTGAGTCCGTCGGTGGGGAACGGGGTGTCGATCCCGACCGCGGCGAGCGAGGCACGCAGCAGGTCGCTGCGGTGGGAGTAGGCGTCCCGGGCCCGTCGGAACAGCGCGGGCGTGTCCGGGGCGGTCAGCAGCTCGGCCGCGACCCGCTGGAGCAGGTGGCTGACCCACGTCGCGCCGGGCCGTAACCGGGTGCCGAGCAGCTCGGCGGTGACGAGGTCGGAGCCGACGGCGGCCACCCGGATGTCCGGGCCCAGGAACTTGGCGACCGAGCGAACCAGTGCCCAGTGCCGTGTCGTCGGCGGGGTGATGCGGTGGAACGGGCGGCGGGAGACGGCCGAGAAGTGGTCGTCCTCGATGACCAGCACGTGCGGGTAGCCGGCGAGCAGGTCGCGTAGCTCGGCGGCGCGCTCGGCAGTGAGACTGACCCCGGTCGGGTTGTGCGCGCGGGGGGTGACGATGACGGCGCGGGCACCGGCGTCGAGTGCGGTGCGCAGGGAGTCGGTGCGCATCCCGGCGGTGTCGAGGTCGACCGGGGCGGCGCGGAACCCGTTGACGCGCACGGTGCCCTCGCTGGCGTAGAAGCACGGGTCCTCGAGTGCGACGAGGTCACCGCGGGTGAGGTGGGCGCCGAGTAGCCGGTCGACGGCGTCGACGGCGCCGTGGGTGACCGAGATCGACGGCGGCCGGCCCGCAGTCGAGGGCATCGTCTCGAGCGCCCACTCGGCGAGGCGCGGGTTCACGGTCGGGCTGCCGTAGAGCGCGGTGCGGTAGTCCAGGCGTGCCACGACCGCAGCGATGTCGGGGAGCAGTACCGGATCGGGGTTCCCGCCGGCAAGGTCGACGAGTTCGGGACCGGGGGAGTGCTCGTCGCCCGGCTGGTGCGGCGACGGGTCCGCGTCGAAACGGGGCAGGGCGCGGATGTGGGTGCCGCCGCGGCCGCGGGTCTCGGCCAGGCCGGCGCCGACGAGTGTGCGGTACGCCATGGCGACGGTGTTGCGGTGCACACCGAGCTGCCGGGCCAGGTCTCGGATCGGCGGCACCGGGTCACCGGGCCGCAGGTCACCCGCACCGACGAGGTCGCGGATGCTGTCCGCGATCTCGGCGGCGGTGCCCCCGCCGATGCGCACTCCGGTCATGCGTCCCAGCATATGTCATGTGACAAAACTTGGGTGACGTCCTAACGTCTACGTCACGTGACATACGGCGTCGTGGAGGAAAGGAGCCCGCAGAGGTGTTCACTGGGTTGAGTGCGTTCCCGTTGACCCCGGTCAGCGAGGCGGATGTCGACGAGGCGGCGTTCTCCGAGATCGTGGCGCGGTTGGGCCGGGCCGGGGTCGACTCGATCGGGGCGCTGGGGTCGACCGGGAGCTACGCCTATCTGACGCGCGAGCAGCGGCGCCGCCTGGCCGAGGTGGCGGTCCGCGCAGCGGGACGTACCCCGGTCCTGGTCGGGGTCGGCGGGCTGCGCACCGTGGACGTCCTGCGTCACACCGAGGACGCCCAGGCGGCCGGGGCGAGTGCGGTGCTGCTGGCGCCGATGTCGTACCAGCCGCTGACCGACGACGAGGTCTACGGCCTCTACGCCGACGTGACGGCGGCGCTGTCGGTCCCGCTGGTGGTCTACGACAACCCGGGCACCACGCACTTCACGTTCAGCGACGACCTGCACGGCCGCATCGCCGCGCTGCCCCGCGTCGCGTCGGTCAAGATCCCGGCCACCCCCGCGGACCCGCAGGCGGCCCGGGAGCGCGTCGGGCGGCTGCGCGCCCGCATCCCCTCCGACGTGACGATCGGGGTCAGCGGAGACCCGGCCGCGGCCGGCGGGCTGCTCGCCGGCTGCGACGCCTGGTACAGCGTGCTGGGTGGGCTGTGGCCGCAGGTGTGCCTCGCACTGACCCGCGCCGCACAGCGCGACGACCCGGACACCGCATCGTCGGTCTCGGACGACCTCGCTCCGCTGTGGGAGCTGTTCGGCGAGTACGGGAGCCTGCGGGTGGTCTCGGCGATCGCCGAGCAGATGGGCCTCGTGGGTGCGCCCAACCTGCCCAGGCCGCTGCAGGGGCTTCCAGGAGACGCCCGGCGTCGCGTCGAGCAGGTCGTGGCGCGGCTCGCGCCGGTCCTGGCGCGTGTCTGACCGGCCGGTGTCCCGCTCCGCGCCGTCCACTGCCGAGCGCGATGCGCCGGCCGGCGGGCTGGCGCGCTACGTCGTCGCCGCGGCACTGGCCCGGTGCGGTGACGCGGGAGCGGTCGTCGGCATCGTCCTGCTCGTCACCTCCACCGGCGGTTCCGGCCTGCTGGCCGGCGCGCTCGGCGCCTGCATCACCGCCCCGCACCTGCTCGGTCCGTTCGTGGGTCGCCGCGTCGACACCGCCGCCGACGGACGCCGGGTCATCGCCGCCGCCTGCGTGCTCTACGCGGTCACACTCGCCACGGCCGTACTGACCTGGCAGACGGTGCCGGCCCTGGTGACCGGGGTGCTCGTCGCCGCGGCCGGTCTGTGCGGGCCACTGCTGACCGGCGGGATCAGCAGCCGGCTCCCGGCCATCGTCGGGCCGGATCAGCACACCCAGCGCCGGGCCCAGGGCTGGGACGTCGCCACCTACGGCATCGGTGGGACGGTCGGCCCGTCGGTCGTCGCGGCGCTGTCCGGGTGGCTGTCCCCGGCGGCCGCGCTGCTGGCTCTCGCGGTGGCCGTGCTGGTCGCGTCGGTGTGTGTGCTGGGGCTGCCGTTCCGCCCGCCCACGCACGGGGGCGACACCGACGCCGTCCCCCGCCCGTGGCCGACGCTGGCGCTGATGGCGCGCTGCGGTCACCTGCGCCGGACCGGCTACATGACGATGCTCGTCGCGCTGAGCATGGCATCGTTGCCGGTGACCGCTGTCCACCTGACCACGGTGTTCGGCGTCGGTGCCGCCGCGGCCGGCGTGCTCACCGCCGCCTATGGCGTCGGGAACCTCGCCGGGTCGGTCGTGGTGATGGTGCGTCCGCTGCGCGGTGACCCGGATCGGTTGATGCGGGTACTCGCCGCCGCCGTCGTACTCGGGCTGGTCGCGGTCGTGCTCAGCCCGGAGTTCGGGGTTGCGATCGTCGCCTACGGGATCGCCGGCGCGCTGAACGCCGGGTTCTTCGCCGCCACCCTGGCCGCACGCACCGAGTACGCACCGCGGCACGCACGCGGCCAGGTGTTCATCTGGGTCGCCGCACTGAAGATCACGTCAGGGTCCGCGGGCACCGCTCTGGCCGGCGCGCTCACCGGGTTCGACGCTCGGGTCCCGGTCGTCGTGGGTGCACTGCTCATCCTGGCCGCCGTGCTGGCGTCGCTGATCGAGTACAGCGTTGCCGGGAGCAGGGCTCGGCGACCTGCATCAGAGCGAGGTGCCGTCCGCCCCGGAGCCGACGAGCGCTAGAAGAACCCCTCGTGGGCGTTCACCGTGGAGGCGCTCGTGCGGGCTTGCTCGCGGTAGCCGAGGTCGGCGCTTATCTGGCCGGCGATGGTGAGCAGACGTGGGACGACGTCGGCTTCGAGGGCTGCAGGGGTGGATCGACCGGTGGAACTCGACGAGGCCAGCGCGGCGATCACGGTGCCGCTCGGGTCGCGCACCGGGGCCGAGGCAGAGATCAGGCCGAGTTCGAGCTCTTCGGACACGACGGACCAACCTTGCTCACGCACCCTCCGGAGGCCGGAGCGCAAGGCCGAGGAGTCGGTGACGGTGTGTGGGGTCAGGGACGGCAACCCGGTCGTCTCGATCACCCGTTGGATCGTCTCGGGGGGCGCCCAGGCGAGCAGAGCCCGTCCCATCGACGTGGCGTGGGCGGGCACGCGGGTGCCGACCGCGATATTGATGCTCATGATGCGCCGCACCGGCACACGGGCGATGTAGACGACCTCGGTGCCGTCCAACGCGGCCAACGAGGCTGATTCGCCGGTCTGTTCTGCCAGACGCAGAAGGTGTGGCTGGGCGGTCTCGATGACCGCATTGGAGACCGAGTAGTGCTGGCCGATGCTGAGCACCCGTGGCGTGAGCCGCCACCGGCTGCCGCTGTTCTCGATATAGCCCAGGTCCTGCAGCGTCAGCAGGATCCGCCGCACGGTCGGGCGAGCGAGAGCAGTGGCCGCGGCGAGTTCGGCGACGGTCGCGCTCGGGCGCTCGGCGTCGAACGTCCGCAGTACGGCCAAGCCTCGTTCGAGGCTCTGCAGGCGGTCGCGGCCGGTGCCCGGCGTGATCATCGCGCTCATTGTGACGCTGGACCTCCATAAGCAGGCCGTATTCGGTCTCGGGATCTGCCCTTTTGACGGATCAGGCCCTTTACGCCGGACACGTTACGCGCCACTGTCGTCGTGTGACCGGATTCCGGTCAGAACGTACGCAGAGCGTACATCGAGGAGGCGACGGTCGATGGCGATCGATCCACGCGAGCTGCGGCAGTGCTTGGGGCATTTCGCGACAGGGGTCACGGTGATCACCTGCCGTGGGGACGACGACGCAGCGCACGGGGCGACGGTGAACGCGTTCACTGCCGTCTCGCTGGAGCCGCCACTGGTGCTCGTGTCGCTCGATCGGCGGTCGAAGGTGTGCTCGCTGATCGAGTCGCGCCCGTTCACGGTGAACGTGCTCGAGGCGGCGCAGAAGGACCTGGCTTTGCATTTCGCGGGCAAACCCAACCAGGACGTGGCCTGGGACGCCGACAGCGACTGCGGAGCACCACGGCTCGGCGGGGCGCTCGCACACGTCTCGTGCACGCCCTGGCAGCACTACGACGGCGGCGATCACGTGCTCTACCTGGGCGAGGTCCAGGAGTTCCGGATCCATGACGGAGCCCCGCTGCTGTTCCACACCGGCAAGTTCCACCACCTGGGCGGCGACCACGACCCGCTGTTCTGGGACGACTCGGCCGACGGGCCGGGCGGCATCTCCTGGTTCTCCGGCGCCGCGATCACGCAGTAGCCCGGCGACAGCAGCCCGGCGACGAGATCTTTCCGAAGCAGTACCGCACCACGACAAAGGAGTCAGTGATGACCCTGCAGCAGGATTCCGTCTCCACCCCGCTCGCCGAGGACGGTCGCGCGACGCGGCCGATGACCGGTGACGAGTACATCGAGAGCCTGCGCGATGGCCGAGAGGTGTTCCTCTACGGCGAGAAGGTCGGCGACGTCACCACCCACCCCGCGTTCCGCAACGCGGTGCGGATGACCGCCCGGCTCTACGACTCGCTGCACGACCCGGCCAAGGCCGACGTGCTGACCACCCCCACCGACACCGGCAGCAGCGGCGTCACGCACCCGTTCTTCCGCACCCCGCACTCGGTCGAGGACCTGAAGAAGGACCGGGACGCGATCGCCGAGTGGGCGCGGATGACCTACGGGTTCATGGGCCGGTCCCCCGACTACAAGGCCGCGTTCCTCGGGACGCTGGGCGCCAACTCCGAGTTCTACGACCCCTACGCCGCCAATGCGCGGCGCTGGTACCAGGAGTCGCAGGAGAAGGTCCTCTACTGGAACCACGCGATCATCAACCCGCCGGTGGACCGGCACCGCCCGCCGGACGAGGTGTCCGACGTGTTCATGCACGTCGAGGAGGAGAACGACAACGGCGTCGTCGTGTCCGGGGCGAAGGTCGTCGCGACCGGGTCGGCGATCACCCACTACAACTTCCTCGCCCACTACGGGCTGCCGATCAAGAAGCGCGAGTACTCGCTGGTCTGCACCGTCCCGATGGGCGCGCCCGGCATGAAGCTGATCTGCCGGCCCTCGTATGCCCAGCAGGCCAACACCATGGGGAGCCCGTTCGACTACCCGCTCTCGTCGCGGATGGACGAGAACGACACGATCTTCGTGCTGGACAAGGTCCTGATCCCGTGGGAGAACGTGTTCATCTACGGCGACGCCGAGAAGGCCTCGACGTTCTTCCCCGGCTCCGGGTTCCTGCACCGCTTCACCTTCCACGGCACGACCCGCCTCGCGGTCAAGCTCGACTTCATCGCCGGGCTGCTGATGAAGGGCCTCGAGGTCACCGGCACCAAGGACTTCCGCGGCGTGCAGACCCGCGTCGGCGAGGTCATCGCGTGGCGCAACATGTTCTGGGCCCTCTCGGACGCGATGTGCGCCAACCCCGACGAGTGGGTGGGCGGCGCGAAGCTGCCCAAGCTCGACTACGGGCTGGCCTACCGCTGGTTCATGACGATCGGCTACCCGCGGGTCCGCGAGATCATCATGCAGGACCTCGGCGCGTCGCTGATCTACCTGCCCAGCCACAGCGCCGACTTCCTCTCTCCCGAGGTCCGCCCCTACCTGGACAAGTACGTGCGCGGCTCCAACGGCTACGACGCCGTGGACCGGGTCAAGCTGATGAAACTGATCTGGGACTCGATCGGCTCCGAGTTCGGCGGCCGCCACGAGCTCTACGAGCGCAACTACTCCGGCAACCACGAGGGCGTGCGTGCGGAGCTGCTCTTCGCCGCCGAGCAGTCCGGCACCGCCGCGGCGATGAAGGGCTTCGCCGAGACCTGCATGTCCGAGTACGACCTCAACGGCTGGACCGTCCCGGACCTGATCAACCCGGGCGATTCCCAGGTCGTCGGGCTGCTCAACGGCAACGGCAAGCGCTGAACGACCGCCCCACCGCGGGCGAGTACGACGTCGTCCTCGAACTCGCCCGAGAAAGCCCCGGGTCCGGTCCGCGCTGTCCAGGCGCGGACCGGACCCGCCAGCCTTCCTCCGCGACGAGTGCGGAGCGCCGAACCCCCGGTACAGCTCGCGACGTCACAACGGCGAACCCGCCGACTCGTCAGATCTGGAGAACCAGTCGTGACCGCCGTCTTGACCCACTCCGCCGGCTCGCCGCCGACCACTGTGTCGGCGAGGACGAGCGACTCCCGGTGTGTGCAGCTCTGGTACGACCTCGGCGAGATACCCGCCGGTTGGGGGCCGAGCGTGGTCACCGTCGGTGTGTTCGACGGAGTGCACCGCGGTCACCGTCATCTCATCGGCCGCGCTGTGCGCGAGGGACGCAGGCGTGGGCTGCCGACCGTCCTGGTCACCTTCGACCCGCATCCCGCCCGCGTTCTCGGCGTCGACCGTGACACCGCCGCCCTGAGTTCCGTCGAACACCGCGCCGAACTCGCCGCCGGTCTCGGCGTCGACGCCGTCTGCGTTCTGCGGTTCACCCGCGAGCTGGCCGCTCTGAGCCCGACCCGCTTCGCCGCCCACGTCCTCGCCGGCACCCTGCACGCTCGTGCGGTGGTCGTCGGGACGAACTTCACGTTCGGCGCCAGGGGTGCCGGGACCCGCGACACCCTCGTCGAGCTCGGCGAGCGGTACGGGTTCACCGTGCACGGCGTCGGGCTGCTTCCGGTGGCCGACGACACGGCCTGCTCCTCGACCTATACGCGCCGCTGCCTTCGAGACGGTGACCTACGCGAGACCACCCGTGCACTCGGGCGCCCACACCGCGTCGACGGTCGACTGCACTGCGGCGTGGTCACCGTCGCCGAGAACACCGCCCTCCCACCTGCCGGGCACTACACGGGCGCCGTCGACGGCCGGCCGGCTGTCGTCGAGGTCACCGATCAGCGCACTCTGCACCTGTATGCGTCCGGTAGCGCCGACGAGCAGGTCCGCGCGGTCGCCGTGACGTTCCACGACCGCATCGGGTTCCTGTAGGTGAGGGGCGAGCGGCTTGCGAGCCTCCAGCTCGTGACGATGGACTGACGGGGGACCGGGTGACGGACGTCCGGATGGTGCTCAACCCCGGAGAAGCTGACTCTCTGGAACTGAGCCTCACGAGACCACCATCCCGGCCGTGGAGCGGCTACCGCGGTCCTGAGTGGGTGCCGGTACCGCGATCTGCTGAGCACGCGCCCGGTGGTCAACGGGTGGTGGTGATCTTCGACAGCCCGCCCGGGTGGTCGATGTCGACACCCCGGGTGACCGCGAGTTGCCAGGCCAGGGCCTGCGCCGGTACGGCGCAGACCAGGGGGCTGAGCCATCCGGGCACCTCGGCCGGGACCGGGAGATCGGCGCCGGGCCCGAGGACGACCACCGGTGCGCCTCGCTCGCGCAGTGCCGGGACCAGGTCGCGGACCGACGCCGATGCCGGCTCGTCCGGGGCCACCAGCAGCACCGGGGTGTCCGGGCCGACGGCCGCGATCGGTCCGTGCCGCAGGTCGGCGGGGGAGTAGGGGATGACCAGGGCCCGGGTCAGTTCCGTGATCTTCAACGCGGCCTCGTGCGCGGTGCACAGGTTGAGCCCGCGTCCCACGGCCACCGCCCGGGTGAGGCCGGAGAGCCGCTGCGCCACCGCGGCGGCGTCCGCGGGCCGGATCGCCTCGGCGATCCGCGACGGCAGCGCCGCGAGCTCGCGCAGGGCCTCCGGCTCGTCGTCCGGTGCGCCCATGGCCAGCGCGAGCAGCGCCACCCCGAGCAGGGAGGCGGTGTAGGTCTTCGTGGCGGCCACCGACCGTTCCGGCCCGGTCGCCATGTCCAGCACGTGATCGGCCTGCGCGGCCAGCGCGGAGCCCGGGTCGTTGGTGATCGCGACCGTGGGGCAGCCCTGGGCGCGGGCGTCGGCGAGCACGGCCACGACGTCCGGGGAGGCCCCGGACTGGGAGATCGCCACCACCGTGGCGCCGCGGACGTCGGGGGCCCGGCCGTAGACGGTGGACAGGCTGGGCGCGGCCAGCCCCACCGGGAGCCCGGTGCGCAGCGGCAGCAGGTACTGCGCGTAGCGCGCGGCGTTGTCCGAGCTCCCCCGGGCCGCGACGACGACGCCCGCGGTGCCGGAGGTGAGCCGCCGCAGGGTCCGGACCTCGTCCGGGGCCCGGTCGACCAGACGCGCGATCACCTCCGGCTGCTCGCGCAGCTCGGCTTCGAGCAGGGTGCCGGGAGCACCGTCGCGGGGCGGGGGTGTCATGGCTGTCCTCGCAGGTCGATGGGGTGTGTCGGGCCCGGGCCCGCCTGCGTCACCGCGTGGGCGAACGACCGGGTGATCCAGGTCGGGTCGGTGATGGCGGTCCCCACCACGACGGCGGTCGCGCCGGCCCGGATCGCGGCGGCGGCGACGTCGGGCGAGTGGTAGCGGCCCTCGGCCACCACGGGGAGGTCCGGGGCACCGTTGCACAGCGCGGTGACCAGCGCGAGGTCGGCACCGGTGAGCCCCGCCGTCTCGGCGGTGTAGCCGGACAGGGTGGTGGCCAGCAGGTCGGCGCCCGCGGCGGCGGCCCGGAGCCCGTCCTGCACCGTGGCCACGTCGGCCATCACCAGCGCGCCCAGCTCGTGCACGGCGTCGATGCTGGCCGCGAGCGGGGCACCGTCCGGGCGGGGCCGGACCGTGCCGTCCAGGGCCACCACGTCGGCGCCGCAGCGGGCCACCGCCCGCGCCGCGTCCACGGTGGGGGTGATGAACACCGGGTCCCGGCCCTGCTTGGTCAGCCCGATCATCGGGACGTCGACGGCCGCGCGCACGGCGGCCACGTCGTCGAGGCCCCCGACCCCTCCGCAGCGCACGGCCACCGCACCGCCGTCGGCGGCCGCGCGGGCCAGCCGGGCGATGGTCGCGGTGTCCCGCAGCGCGTGTCCGGTCCCGGCCTGACAGGACACGATCAGCCCTCCGCCGATCCGGTCCAGCAGCTCGGCGCGGTTCACCGGAGCTCTCCGGCGAGCCGGCGGGCGGCCAGGAGCGCCGGGCCGAGGATCGGCGCGTCCCCGGTACCGGGCCTCAGCACCGGAGTGGCGCGGCCGGGCGGGCGGGACTCCGCGTCCAGCGCCCGGGTCAGTGGGTCGAGCAGCGGGGCCCCGAGCTCGGTGACCCCGCCGGCCACGACGAGCGCGTCCAGATCGAGCGCGGTGACCAGACCGGACAGGGTCCGGCCGAGCAGGGTGCCGGCACGGGCCACCACCTCACGGGCCAGCGGGTCGCCCGCCCGCATCCGGGCGGCCACCGTGACCAGGTCCGCCCCGGTCCCCCCGGCGCCGGCGCGCGTGTCGTAGGCGGCGGCGATCGCCGGGCCGGCCGCGACGGCTTCGAGGTGGTCGAGCCGCCCGCAGCCGCACGGGAGGTCGCCGGGTTCGGGGACCAGCAGGTGCGCGATCTCGCCCGCGGTCCCGCCGTCTCCGCGCAGGACGCTCCCGGCACAGGTCAGGGCCCCACCGACCCCGGTTCCGAGCGACACGTGCAGCACCCGGCGACAGCCGTGGACCGCGGGGTCGCGGGCCTGGGCCAGTGCCGCGGCACGGACGTCGTTGTCCACCGCGACGGGCAGCCCGACCCGGCCGGAGAGCAGGTCGGCGACCGGGGTGCCGAGCCAGCCCGGGACGATGTCGGTGCAGGAGCTCACGACGCCGGTGGCCGCGTCGATGACGCCGGGAGCGCCCACGCCCACCGCGGCCACCGGATCCGGCGCCTCCCGCAGCAGCTGATCGACCAGGTCCGCCGCCCGCGCGACGATCGCCCGCCCGCCGGTCCTCGGGGTCGGGCAGGACAGCCGTGCGCTCACGCGCCCACCGTCCGCGACGAGACCTGCGGCGATCTTGGTTCCACCGATGTCCACCCCGATCAGCCCGGCGTGGCCGGCGGCGGGGGAGGCGGTCACCGCAGTCCCGCGGTCTCGAGGTGCCGACGGATCCCGTCCACCTCGGTGTCGAGCAGCGGGAGCTGGGGTGTCATCGTGGCCGGGCAGTCGATGATGCCGCGCAGGTGCAGCGCGGCCTTGAAGGCGCCGAGCGCCGAGGAGCTGGGGCCGATCCGGGCTGGGTCTCCCGCCTCGACGATCCCGAACAGCTGCAGCAGCCGGTCCTGCTCGTCGGCCGCGGCCTTGTGGTCGCCGGCCCGCACGTGCCCGGCCAGGGCGACGTAGCCGTGCGGGTCGACGTTGCCCAGGCCGGGGACCGCGCCGTCGGCTCCCGCGAACAGCGCGCTGTCCACGGTCAGCTCGGAGCCGGTGAGCACGCCGAACCCGTCCGGGCCGCTCCGGGCCCGACGACCCAGGAGCCGGCGCAGGCCCCCGTCGTCGCCGCTGGAGTCCTTCACCCCGGCGAGCACGCCGTCGGCCGCGAGCGCGAGAAGCATCTCCGGGCGGAGCTTCACCTGCACCGACACCGGCAGGTCGTAGGCGTAGAGCGGCAGGTCGACACCGGCGGCGACGGCCCGGAAGTGCTGCTCGATCTCGGCCGGGTGGGTACGGGTGTAGAACGGCGCGGTTGCGACGACGGCGTCTGCTCCCGACTGCTGCACCGTGCGGGCGTGGTCGAGCACCCGCGGCGACGTCATGTCGATCGCGCCGCCGAGAACGGGCACCTGACCGGCCACGACCGAGACGGCCACCTCCAGTACCCGCGCCCGGTGCCGGTCCGGGAGGTAGGCGGTCTCACCGCTGGATCCGAGCAGGAACACCGCGTCCACGCCGGCGTCCAGCAGGAACGTGAGCAGGCGCTCCAGGGACCGGTCGTCGACCTCGAGGTCGGGGGTGAGCGGGGTGCAGACCGGGGGGACGATTCCGGTGATCGGGCCTGGGGCCATCTCATGTCCTCTGTTCGGGTCGGGCGACGGTCGTGGTCGGTGGGATCGGGGCAGGGCCGGGTGCGGGACCGCGCGAGGCCGTCACCGGGACACCCCGCCCAGCGGAGAGCCGTCGATCGCGTCCACATCGGTCGCGGCGTCCGGGCGCGGCAGTCGTTGCAGCCGGGTCGGGGCGTCGATGCCGATCAGGACCAGCACCACGAGCGTCAACGAGAACGACAGCACGGCCAGCGCCGTACCCAGGCTCATCGTGGCGCCCAGGCTGGCCCCGAGTGCCGGCGCGACCGCTCCGCCGAGCGCCCCGACGTTGTAGGTGAACCCGAGCGCGGCGGCCCGCTGGCGCACGTCGAAGTAGCCGCCGATCCACTTCGGCAACAGCCCGGAGATGCCCTGGCCGAAGACCTGCTGGACGAACAGCAGCACACCCAGCAACAGCAGGCTCGACCCACCGACGGCGAACACCGGGAAGATCACCACCTGGGAGATCAGCAGGCTGACCCAGTACGCCCTGCGGGTGCCCCACCGGTCACCGGTGAACCCGGCGACCCAGCAGCCGACCGCCGCTCCGAGACCGGCGAAGAACAGCACCTGGCTCGCTTCGGTGGGGCTGTAGCCCAGGTCGGTCTTGAGGTAGGTGGGGAGCAGCGACTGGATCGGCCAGGAGTAGAGGAACGCCGCGAAGACGATCACCATCACGGCCAGCCCGGTGGGCCAGCGCGGGCCGGCGAACTGGACCACGTAGGACACGAAGACCGCGGCCGCGAGCACCCCGAGTCCGGCCACCGCCCAGGCGGACCCGACCGACTGCGTGAAGATCAGCACCAGGGCGGCGGTCGCGACCGCTCCGGACACGACGTTGGGCAGTGCACGCCGGCCCCCGAACAGCGTCTGCGCGACCGGCACGCTGTGCGGCGCATCGCCGGAGGTCGGTTCGCGGCTCCAGTCCTGTGACTCCGGCAGCCTGCGGCGAAGCCAGATCGCGAGCACGATCGGCGCGAGCCCGATGTAGAACAGTGCCCGCCAGCCGAACGCCGGTACCACTACGGCGTAGATCCCGGCCGCCAGCACGGTTCCGATCGAGTAGCCGGAGATCAGGAAACCGCTGGCCTTGTTCCGCAGCCCGACCGGCCACGACTCGATGACGTAGGTCGAGCTCGCCCCGTACTCGCCGGCCATCCCCAGACCGATCACCAGGCGGGCCGCGAACAGCACGGCGAACGACGGCGCCAGCCCGCATCGTGGACACCCGGCACGGGCACGGCTCGATCGTCGGCGAGCCCTCACTGCACGTGCTCTCCCCGTCGCTCACGTTCGGCGCCGTGAGCACCACCACCCGCAGCGGCCTGCGCAACCTGGTCGAGATCCGAGAGCTGATCGAGGTCGGGGTCGTCGGCAAGCTCGCCGGGGCCCTCACCGACCAGGCTCTGGACCGTCTCGCCGAGCTGTGCGACGAGATGACGCACTCCGGGCTCGATCCCGACGCCGACCGCGAGTTCCATCGGGTCCTCTACGCCGGAGCCGACAACCCCCTGATCGGCCAGCTGGTCGACGTCTTCTGGGACGCCTACCGGGCGGCACAGGCGGTGCTCGACCCTCCTGGCCGGGGCGACACGGCGGAGACCGTGGCCCGCCACCGCCTCATCGTCGACGCACTGCGGGCCGGTGACGCCGACGTGGCCCGCACCGCGATGCACGACCACTTCGCGGAGATCAAGAAGAGGCTCGACGACAGCTCCCCCGACGACCGGCGGCGCCGCTGAGCAGGCGCCCGGGCTCGACATCGGCGCCCCGCCCTGGCGATCAGTGGCCGGGCCCGTGCCCGACCAGCATCATCAGGGTGTCGGCGAGTTGCTCGATCGCCCGGTCCCGTGCCGCGGCATCGAGACCCGAGCACCACAACGGCGCCTGCGACATCGAGGCGTGCATGCACTGCATCGCCGAGTCGACGTGGGGCACTCGGAACTCGCCCGTGCTGACGCCCTCCTCGACGACCCGCCGGAACAGGCGGTCGTGGCGGCGACGGAGCTCCTTGATGCGGGCGTGCTGGTCCTCGGGCCAGTCACCGGGCACCAGGAACAGCCCGAGCGCGGCCGGGTACTCGCACACCGCGATCGCGATGTGCTCACGCAGCAGGCTGCGCAGCTTCTCCCCGGGGGAGCCCTCGTGTGCTGCGAGGAGGTTCTCGAGTCGTGAGGTCCATTCGTTGCCCAGCGTCTCGATGGCCGCGGTGCCGAGCTCGTCCTTGCTGGGGAAGTAGTAGTACAGCGATCCCTTGGTGACATCGAGACGTTCGGCCACGTCCTCCAGGCTGACCGCGGCGTAGCCGCGCTCGCCGAACATCTCGGCGGCCGTGGTCAGGATCTCCTGGATCCGGCGTCCCCGCTTGCGTTCGACCCGGCTCGACGGTGGTCGGGGCCCGCTCCCGTCGACGGTCTGGTGCTGCGTCGTCATCGGCCCCCTCGTCCTCTCCTGGCGCACTCTGCGTACTGAAGGGTACTACTTCTCCCGGCCGGTCATCTATTGACTCATAGTTCAAACTTCTGCAACCTGGTCAACGTCCGGTGGCGAGGGTGTCCGGGAGGACACCGCCGCGGGGCGTGTTCGGTACGGACCAGGACGAAGGAGCCAGAAGTGGCGCAGGACTTCGAGGACATCACCTACGAGATCGACGGCCCGGCCGCGGTGATCACGATGAACCGGCCGCAGCGCTACAACGCCTTCCGCGGGAAGACCGTCGAGGAAATGATCAAGGCGTTCCGCGCCGCGCAGGCCGACCACCAGGTGCAGGCGATCATCCTGACGGGGGCGGGGGACAAGGCGTTCTGTACCGGCGGCGACGTCAAGCAGCGTGCGGAGACCGGCGACTACGGGCCCACCGAGAGCGGGATGTTCGAGATCGGCAACCTGCACAAGCTGATCCGCGACATCCCCAAGCCGGTGATCGCGGCCGTGAACGGTCTCGCGATCGGCGGCGGGCACGTGTTGCACGTGCTCTGCGACGTCACGATCGCCGCGGACACCGCCCGGTTCGGCCAGTCCGGCCCGAAGGTCGGTTCGTTCGACGCCGGGTTCGGCTCGGCCTACCTCGCCCGCGTCGTCGGGGAGAAGCGGGCGCGCGAGATCTGGTTCTGGTGCCGCCAGTACGACGCGCAGGAGGCCAGGACGATGGGGCTGGTGAACGCCGTCGTGCCGGCCGACGAGCTGCAGGCCGAGGCACGTCGCTGGGCCTACGACGTGGCGGAGAAGAGCCCCACGGCGATCCGCTTCCTCAAGCAGTCGTTCAACGCCGACACCGACCACCAGGCCGGGCTGTCCAACATGGCGATGTCCGCGCTGAACCTGTTCACCGAGTCCCCCGAGGGCCGGGAAGGCGCGGCGGCGTTCGCCGAGAAGCGGGCTCCCGAGTTCGCCAAGCACGTCACGGGTCACTGAGGACCACCGTGGATTTCGACGTCACGGACCGGCAGGCCGAGTACTGCGGGCGCGCGCGGGCGATCAGCGAGACGCGGCTGCTCCCTGGCTACCGGGCACGCGAACGCGACGGTCACATCGGGGCCGACCTGCGCGAGGAGATCGGCCGGGCCGGGTTGATCGCCCCCGAGACCCCCACCGAGCTCGGCGGGCAGGGGCTCGACCGGCTCACCACCGGAATGATCACCGAGGAGATCGGCCGCGGTGACGTCAACGTCGCCTACCTGCAGGTCGTCGGATCGCTGGTCGCACAGATCCTCGCCGGCAACGCCGACCCGGAGCTCGCGCACCACTGGGTGCCGAAGATCTGCAGCGGCGAGGAGATCGTCGGCATCGGCCTCACCGAGCCGCACGCCGGCTCGGACGCCGGGATGCCGCGCCTGACCGCCCGCCGCGACGGCGGCGACTGGGTGCTCGACGGGGTGAAGTCGCTGTCGTTCGCCACCGACGCGGCGGCGGTGGTGGTCTTCGCCCGTACCGGGCCCTCGCGGGACCGGGGCAAGGACATCAGCGCCTTCCTGGTGCCACTCGACCTCGACGGGGTCTCGCGCGAGCCGTACTCCGACATGGGCACCAGGGCCGTCGGTCGCGGCGCGGCCCACCTGAGCGGCGTGCGGGTCCCGTCCGGTCACCTGCTCGGCGCCGAAGGGCGCGGGTTCACCCAGGTCATGGCGGGCTTCGACTTCAGCCGCGCGCTGATCGGTCTGCAGTGCCTCGGTGCCGCACAGCAGACCCTGGACGAGACGTGGCGCTACGTCGGCGAGCGCGAGGCGTTCGACCAGCCACTGAGCCGTCATCAGGGAGTGGCGTTCCCGCTGGCCGAGGCCGAGACGCTGGTCTGCGCGGCGCGCCTGCTCTGCCACCAGACGCTGTGGCTCAAGGACGCGGGCAGGCCGCACACCTCCCAGGCCGCGATGTGCAAGTGGTGGGCCCCCAAGACCGCCTACGACGTCATCAACCAGTGCCTGCTCCTGCACGGCCAGTACGGCTACCGCACCGAGCTTCCGATCGAGCAGCGGATGCGCGACGTCCTCGGCCTGCAGATCGGCGACGGGACGGCCCAGATCATGAAGCTCGTGATCTCCCGGCAGCGGCTGGGCCGCCGGCTCGCTCCCTGACGAGCCGGCATTCGACGAGGAGGGCATCACCCATGGGAAATCTGGACAGCAGGATCGCCATCGTGACCGGCGCCGGCCAGGGCATCGGGCGCGCCATCGCGGAGAAGCTGGCCGCGGAGGGTGCGACCGTGGTGGTCGGCGACATCAACGACACCACGGCGAAGGAGACCGCCGCAGCACTCGGTGGCGGCGCCGTCGGCGTCCGCGCCGACGTCACCGACGCGGAGTCGGTGAACGCGATGGTGGAGCAGGTCCGTTCGCAGTTCGGTCGGATCGACATCCTGGTCAACAACGCCGGCTGGGACAAGGCGAGCCCGTTCGTCGACTCCGACCCCGCGGACTGGGACCGGGTCATCGCGATCAACCTCTACGGCGTCCTGCACACCTGCAAGGCGGTACTACCGATCATGGCCGAGCAGGGTCACGGATCGGTGGTGAACCTGGCTTCCGACGCCGGCCGCGTCGGGTCCTCGGGCGAGGCCGTCTACTCCGCGGCCAAGGGCGGGGTCATCGCGTTCACCAAGACCATCGCCCGGGAGATGGCCCGCCACGAGATCAACGCCAACGTGGTCTGCCCCGGCCCGACCGACACCGCGCTGTTCGCCTCCATGGGGGGCGACGACCCGAAGCTGCGCGACGGCCTGACCCGCTCGATCCCGTTCCGGCGCCTGGCCCAGCCCGCCGACCTCGCCGGTGCGGTCGCGTTCTTCGCCTCGCCCGACGCCTCCTACATCACCGGCCAGACCGTCAGCGTCAGCGGCGGGCTGACGATGAGCTGATCCGTCCGCCCCTCACCTGCGACGACATCTCCTGCGACGACATCTCCTGCGACAAGGACGTTGCCATGGCCTTCGACACGACCCTGACCACCGATCTGATCCGGCGCTACACCGACCAGGGTTACTGGCGGGACCGCGTGATCACCGATTGCCTCGACGAGGCCGCCACGGCCACACCGGACAAGGTCGCCTTCGTCGACCCCCGGCGTCGGGTGACCTATGCCGAGCTGCGCCATGAGGTCGACCGGTGCGCGCTCGGCCTGATCGAGCTCGGTGTGCGTCCTGGTGACGTGGTCTCGTTCCAGCTGCCGAACTGGATCGAATGGATCGTCGTGCACTACGCGGCCTCCCGGATCGGAGCGGTGAGCAACCCGCTCATCCCGATCTACCGCGAGCGGGAGCTGGGCTTCATGGTCGGCCTCGCCAAGTCCAAGGTCGTCGTGGTGCCCCGCACGTTCCGCGGGTTCGACCACGCGGCGATGATCACCAAGCTGCGCGGCGACTGGCCCGCGCTGGAGCACGTCCTGGTCGTGGACGGTGACGGCGCAGAAGGCACCTCGTCCTGGGAGGAGTTCGCCGCCACCCCGTGGGAGCAGCGCCGGGACCCCGGCGAGTTGGCGGAGCTGCGCCCGGACCCGAACGACGTCACACTGCTGATCTTCACCTCGGGCACCACCGGGGAGCCCAAGGGCGTGATGCACACCCACAACACCGCGGTCGCGGCGAACGACCCGCTGCCGCAGCGGCTCGGCATCAGCGCCGACACCGTGTTCCACATGGCCTCGACGCTCGCCCACCTCACCGGCTTCCTGTACGGGGCCCGGCTGTCGGTGCAGAACGGCGCGACGACGGTGCTGCAGGACGTGTGGGACCCCGCCCGGTTCGTCGAGCTCGTGGCCGAGCACGAGATCACCTACACCTCGGCGGCGACCCCGTTCCTGCACGACACGCTCGCCGCGCCGAACCTGGCCGAGCACGACATGTCGTCGCTGGTCCGGTTCTGCTGCATGGGCGCCCCGATCCCGCGCGCGATCGTGCGTGCGGCCCGGGAGAAGCTGCCCGAGCTCGTGGTCCTCGGCGGCTGGGGGCAGAGCGAGGACGCCCTGGTGACGCTCGGGATCCCCGGAGACCCCGACGACAAGCTGATCGACACCGACGGGTACCCGTGGCCGGGGATGCGGATCCGTGCGGTCGACGGGGCGGGGAAGGAGGTCGCGCCCGGTCAGGAGGGGCTCCTGCAGGTCACCGGGCCGTTCCTGTTCGTCGGCTACGCCGAGCGGCTGGAGATGACCCGCGACGGCTTCGACGGCGAGTGGTTCGACACCGGGGACCTGGCCACGATCGACGCCGAGGGCTACCTGAGCATCACCGGGCGCAGCAAGGACGTGATCATTCGCGGAGGGGAGAACATCCCCGTCGCCTACGTGGAGAACGTGCTCTACGAGCACCCCGACCTCGCCGAGGTCGCGGTCGTCGGGCTGCCCGACCCGCGACTGCAGGAACGGGCGTGTGCCTGCGTGGTCCTCGCCGCCGGCGCACCCGGGTTCACCGTCGACGACATGCGGGCCCACCTGAGCGAGAAGGGGGTGGCCAGGCATTACTGGCCCGAGCGTCTGGAAGTGCTCGCCGCGCTTCCGCGCACGGCCAGCGGGAAGATCCGGAAGTTCAGGCTGCGCGCCGACTTCGGGGTGACGCCGTGAGCACCGCCGCCCGTCCCCGGCGACGGTGTTCGGCGAACAGGGTGCGCAGCACGCGGGTGCCGTCGGCGAACGTGCGCAGGTTGGTGCCACCGAACATCCGCCGACGCTCGACCGACGGCACTTCGGTGATCGTGAGGCTCGCCGCGGCGATCCGGCAGTTGAGCACCGTCTCGATCTCGAACCCGTCACCCCAGAGCATGCCTTCGGACGGTGCCGGAGCGTCGACCGGTGGCAGTTCCAGCAGGGGCAGCACGTCGGCCCAGAAAGCGTTGTAGCCGTAGCAGAGATCGGTGTACGACGTGCCGAACAGCGCATTCGCGACGCGGTTGAGGCCGAAGTTGCCGCCCTTGCGCAGCAGCGTGATGTCGTCGCTGCCGCCGCCGAGGGCGAACCGGCTGCCCTTGGCGAAGTCGGCGCCTTCCAGGAGTGCGGCGACGAAGGCGGGGATCTCCGCGGGATCGGCGGAGCCGTCCGCGTCGAACATGACCACCACGTCACCGGTGACCTCGGCGAAGCCGCAGGCCATGGCGTTGCCCTTGCCCCCGCGGGTCTGGGTCACGGTGCGCACGGAGGGCAGCACGCGACGGGCGACCTCGAGCGAGCCGTCCGTCGAGTGGCCGTCGACGAGGATGATCTCGTGGACCGCCGGCCGCACCGCGGCGATCGCGGGCAGGACGATCTCGAGGTTCTTCGCCTCGTTGCGCGTGGGAACCACGACGCTGACGGCCGGGTGGACAGTGGGAGGTGGGTCGACCGGCACCGCTTCCCGGGTGCACAGGGTCTGCCCGCCCAGGTCGGTCGGCGCCGGGCTGTTCGCGTGGAGGGTCCCGTCGGTCATGTCATTCCGTTCTGCAGGGGTTGGGTTCCTTCAGTAACGGGCGTGCCGCCGCGGCACACTCAACCTTGTGTGACGCCGTTCACCCGGACTCGAGCTGTCGACGGGACGGCTGTACCGCCGCCGCACGATCGCCGGGTCACTGCCCGATCACGGTGCGGGGTGTGGGCTCTCAGGCGGCGAGGGCTTGCGGGGCGGCTTGATCGAGTCTGGTGCGCAGGAAGGCGACCTGGGTGACGGTCTGCTCTCGGCAGACGGAGGCGGTAGCGAGAGCGTCGGTGTCGCGGGTGGCCTGGTACCCGCGAGTGCGGGGGCCGCCAGCCGGAGTCAGAGCACGTGTGAAAGGGCCAGTGCGCCGCCGTCGATGGGGTAGATCCCGCCCGTCATGTAGCTGGAGGCGTCCGAGGCGAGTAGCAGGGCGAGGCCCTTGAGCTCGTCGGTGTGCCCGATCCGTCCCAGGGGCACCGTCTGCTTCCAGACTTCCTCGCCCGGATCGAAGCCGGATCCGATGTTGGTCCGGAACGGGCCCGGGGCGATCGTGTTGACCGTGACGCCCGACCCGGCGAGGTCGAGTGCTGCCTGCCGGCCGAGGCTCACGACCGCCGCCTTCGTCGCGACGTAGGAGTACGCGACCATCGGGTCGGTCCGCAGGCCGGCCGTCGACGCCGTGAGCACGATCTTGCCGCGTCCCTGTGGGCGCATCAGGCCGGCGGCCGAGCGCAGCGTGGCCAGGACACCGTCGAGGTTGACCGCGGCCACGCGCTGCCAGCTGTCCATCGGGAACTCCTCGATCCGCCACGCCGGGTCGGTGTAGCTCGAACCGATCGAGATGCCGGCGTTGACGAAGACCCCGTCGAGCCGGCCGTCCTCGTCGAACGTGGCGCACAGCGCGGCGTCGACCGCGCCGGGCTCGGTCACGTCGACCACCTGCCCCCGGACCGGCCGGCCGTCGGCACGCAGCCTTGCGGTCTCGCGCTCCACCCGCTCGGCGCTGTGGTCGAGCACCGTCACGGTCGCGCCCTCGTCCAGCAGGATCTCGGCGACGGCCAGACCGAGGCCGCTGCCCCCGCCCGTCACGGCGAAGGCGCGGCCGCTCACGTCGAACAGTGCCCCGGCTCGGGGGCGGGACGGATCGCTCACACGGACTCCTCGGGTCGGGGCTCGACTGTGGACGGGACGGCGACATCGACGAGGACCTTGACCACGTCCGGAGCGTGGTGAGCTGTAGCCAGTGCGCCGCCGGAGCCCTCGAGGGGGTGACGCAGGACGGGAAGACGGTCGAGCTCCGTGGCCCAGCGGCCGGCCATCTCCGCGGCCAGCGCGAACTCCTCGCCGGTGCAGCAGCTCGAACCGAGGATGCGCAGCTCCTTGGCCGCGATGGTGCCCGGGTGCACCGGTCCGGACGCCGAACCCAGCCCCACGACCACGACGGTCCCGCCGACGCGGACGACGTCCAGCGCGGTGTCGAGGACTGCGGGTATGCCGGTTGCCTCCAGGACGGCGTCGGCGCCTCGGCCGTCGGTCCGGTCCAGGACCCGTTCGCGAAGCCGCTCGCGGTCGGTATCGGTCGTGGTCGAGGCCCCCCACAGCGCGCCGGCCTCGGCCCGTGCCCGGGCCGGATCGACCAGCAGGACGTCTGCCCCGCGGTCGGCCAGCGCGAGGCAGATGCCCTGCCCGACGGCGCCGCCGCCGAACACGACGGCCCGGTCGCCCTCGCCGACACCGGAGCGCGCGACGGCATGCACCCCGACCGAGAGAGGCTCGACGAGGGCCGCGACAACGTCGCTCACGGCGCCCAACCGGACCACCTGCGAGCCCGGCACCATGATCTGCTCGGCGAGGCCGCCGTCGCGGTGCACCCCGATGATCGAAAGCTCCAGGCATGCGTTGACCGCCCCGGCAGCGCACATGTGACACGAGCCGCAGGACAGCAGCGGCCACACCGCGACCCGCTCACCGACGGCGAGCCGCCCGCTCGGGTCGTGCATCACCTCTGCGCCGATCTCGTGGCCCTGAACCCGGGGCAGCCCGCGCGCGGACCCCGACAGTGCCGCGTCGTCGCCGTCATAGAGATGGACGTCGGACCCGCAGATCCCGACCGCCAGTGGTCGCAGCAGGACCTCTCCGGGCCTTGGCGCCCCTGGCGGCTCCAGGTCGCGGACGGCGACCTCACGAGAAGCCGTGGTGATGGCGGCGCGCATGATTCTCCTTCGCTCGAACCGGCTGAGGCGTGCGTAACGTAATGTGTGTCACCGACTCGACTCATGATCGAGCGCGCAGATGCCCGTGCAATTCGCGCATCCACGCCGCTCGCGCTCGAGCCGACGAGGAGGTCTTCGACGATGAAGATGAGTACCGCGGACGTCGCCCGGCCGGGCCGCGCCCGCCACTGGCAGTCGGTCATCAGCGACGTGTACGTCCCGCTGGAGTTCCGGCCGCGGACCGGCGGCGCCGGGTTCGAAGCCGAGCTCGAGGTAAATGCCCTGGACGGCGTCGAGTTCTCCCGGCTCCGGGCCGATCCGCACGCGGTCGTCCGCTCTGCCGGCGCGATCGACCGCGGCGCGGGAGCCTTCGTGTTTGTGATGCTGCCCCGTGCCGGGGAGCTCGTCGTGGAGCAGGACGGGCGGACCGCGCGACTGCGACCGGGGGACCTGGCTTCCTACGACACCTCCCGACCCTGCCGGATCGAGTCGGGGGAGCCGTTCGACCTCACGATCGCCAAACTGGCGGTCGGCGCCTTCCGCACCGCCGGTTTCCCGGCGCCGCCGACCTCGTGCACCGCTGTGCGGGTCGACCGGGACTCGGCCATCGGATCCCTGGCTTCGAGCTACCTGGTGCAGCTCAGCGAGCTGAGCCGCCGCCGCAATGACCTCGGAGTCGGCGCGACCACGGTGAGCCTGCTGTCCACCACGTTCGCCGACCTCGGCGGGACCCTCGAGCGGCGAGAGGCCCTGCGCCGGCGGGCCGAAGGGATCGTCAGCGACCGGCTCGGGGACCCGGCGCTGGACCCGGGCCGTCTCGCGGCCGCCCTCCACGTGTCGCTGCGCACGCTGCAGCTCGCATTCTCCGAGGTCGGCCAGTCGCCGGCGCGCTTCATCCTGGATATGCGGCTGGGCCGGGCCGCGACGCTGCTCGCCGACCGAGGTCAGGCCGGACGTTCGGTCACCGAGATCGCCTTCACCGCGGGGTTCGGCGACTCCTCGCAGTTCTCCCGGGCGTTCAAGGCACGGCTCGGCTGTTCACCGCGCGAGTATCGGTTGCGCGAATACACAAATCCGGGTGCGCTCAGGGACAGGTGACCGCCGACACGTCCGACTTACTGTCGGTTCGCTCCGCAGCCCACCGGCTGCCGCGAGACCGATCCACCAGGAGTCGACGTGACCGAGCTTGCCGAATCCCCCACCACCGATCGGCCCCGGGTCGATCCGTACAGCGCCTCCCGACTCGCGATCACCCGCGAGTTCGAGGTCCCGGACATTCACATCCCCGCCGACGAAACCTCGTCGCCCTGGGTGCCGTGGGGCGACAACGCCGCCATCCGCCACCTCGCCTTCGACGTACGCAACAACAAGTTCACCAACATCCTGTGGGTCAAGGGCGGCGGCCACCTGGGCGTGCACCGGCACAGCGGCGCCGTCCGCGGATTCTGCCTGGAGGGCACCTGGCGTTACCTGGAATACGACTGGGTCGCCACCCCCGGTGGATACGTACACGAGAACCCCGGTGTGCGGCACACCCTGGTCTGCGACAACCCGTCGGGGATGAAGACACTGTTCTGGATGGAAGGCACCCTGGAGTTCTACGACGACGCTGGCGAACTCGACGAGATGATGGACGTGTTCTGGTTCATCGAGCACTACGTCACCTACTGCCGGGCGAACGCCATTCCCGTCAATCCCGCGCTGTTCGTCTGAACCGGACCGGACGCCATCATGACCGCCGGTCTTCCCATCCGTTCCGAACAGGACGTCATCGAGGCTATCGAGGCCTCGACAGGCACACGTACCCGCATGCGCTGGGTCTGGGCGCTGGCTCTGGGCGGAATCTTCTTCGAGGCCTACTCGAGCACCGCCCTCGGTTCGGCGCTCGAAGCGTTGCAGCGCCAGCTCGCATTGTCGGCCTTTCAGGTCTCCGTCGTCACCAGCACGTCGATGCTGGTGGCACTGCTGCTCTGCCCAGTAGCCGGACGGTTGTCGGACCGCTACGGCCGGCTGCCGATGATCCTTCTCGCCAAGGTGCTGGCCGTCGTATCGACGCTGGTGGCAATCGTCCTGCCGACATTCGAGCTCTTGGTGTTCAGCCGGGTGCTCGCGGGTGCGTCCTGGGCGCTGGACTTCGCCGTCGTCATGGCCTACATCGCCGAGTTCCTGCCGCGACGCCACCAGGGACGACTCAACCGCTGGCAGGGAATGTGGTACATCGCGACCACGGGCAACCTGTTGCTCACCGCGGGCGTGTACCTACTCGGGGTGGGCGACGACATCTGGCGGTGGTCACTGGGCAGCGCGGGGGTGGTCGCCCTGCTGCTGGGCATAGCCCAGTGGTTCACACTTCCCGAGTCGCCGCGGTGGCTCGCTTCTCAGGGGCGGGTGCGGGAGGCGACGCGGGCGATGCGACTGATCTATCGGGTCGAGGTCGAGATGCCGGCGGCGGACGTCGCGCCGGCACGGTCCGGGCAGGACGGTGGGGGCGCGGCCGGGCTGGCCGAGATGTTCCGCGGACGCTATCGACGGCGCACCGTGCTCGCCGGAGTCACGTTCATGATGCAGGGCCTGGAGTACTACGCGATCGGCTGGTACCTGCCGATCATCGCGCTGCAGCTGTTCGGTGCCGGCTTCCTCCCCGCGACGCTCGGCGTCGTGGCCTTCAACCTGTTCGGCATCGTCGGTGGCTTCGGGTCGACCTCCGTCGCGGCACGGCTCGGCATCCGCCGCTCGATGCAGCTCGGGTTCGCAGGAGTCGCCGTGTTGGTCCTGGCGCTGGGTGTGTTCTTCGACAGCTTGCCGGTGTGGGCGGCGGTGGCGCTTCCGGCCGCGTTCCTCCTCCTGCACTCGGCCGGACCCGCGCCCGGCGGAGCCAGCCTCGCAGCCCTCGCCTACCCCAGCCACCTGCGCGCACTCGGCTCGGGCCTCACGAACACCGCCGGGAGCGCAGGGGCGGCGATCGGCCTGTTCGTGTTCCCATTACTACTGGCCGAGCTCGGACCGCGCGGCGCAATCACCGTGACGGCGGCCGCCCCCGCGATCGGCTTCCTGGTCTCGACGCTCGTCCGCTGGGACCCGGAACGGGAACCCGAAACAAGTGACACAAGTGACACGAGTGAATCGGCTCGGACGGCGGCCGGAAAGTTCTAGTGGCGACTCTGCGCTTACCGGGCGGACGCATCATCGGCCGGTGCGGGCCATGTCCGGGGGTCGCTGCCCTTGCGTAGCTCAGCCAGGGTCGCGAACGGTACGGCGGCAACGGTAACGCAAGGAGGCCGCCCGGGTCCGTAGACCGATCCGCTCACGAGTCGGTAGTTCAGGGTGTCGGCTCGAAGGGGCCTGGCGTGCCCCCGCGGCGACGTGTCTACTCGACGAGGCACGCACACCTCGACGGGGAGGAGCCGGTCATGGGACGGCTGGACGGCAAGGTCGCACTGATCACGGGGGCCGCGCGCGGCCAGGGCCGTGCGCACGCGCTCACCCTCGCCCGCGAGGGCGCGGACATCATCGGCGTGGACGTGCTGCAGGACATCGAGACAGTCCCTTACGGACTGTCCACCCGCGACGAGCTGGAGGAGACGGCCCGCGGTGTCGAGGACCTCGACCGGCGCGCTCTGTTCCTGCAGGCCGACGTCCGCCAGCAGGGCCAGCTCGACGAGGCCGTGTCCCGCGGGCTGTCCGAGTTCGGGCAGATCGACATCCTGAGCGCCAACGCCGGCATCTACTCCCAGGCGAACTTCTGGGAGCTGACCGAGCAGATGTGGCAGGACATGATCGATGTCAACCTCTCCGGGGTGTGGCGCACCTGCAAGGCGGTGGCCCCGCACATGATCTCCCGGCGCAGCGGGGCGATCGTGCTGACCGCGTCGGTGAACGGGTTCAGCCCCGGCTACCAGCTCTCGCACTACGTGGCGGCCAAGCACGGCGTGCTCGGGTTGATGCGCAACTACGCCGTCGAGCTGGCGCCCTACGACATCCGGGTCAACGCCGTCTGCCCCGGCGTGATCGACACGAAGATGGTGAACAACCCGCCGCTCTACGAACGTATGGCGGGCAAGGCGGACAGCACCCGTGAGGAGGCGTTGGAGGCCGTCCGGCACTTCCACCTGCTGCACGGCCGGTCGATGATGCCGCCGGAGACGGTCAGCAACGCGATCCTCTGGCTGGTCAGCGACGAGGCACGCCACATCACCGGCGTCGCGTTGCCGGTCGATGCCGGGCACAACGTGCTGGACGGCTACAACCCGGTTCCGACGAAGTAGCGTCTACGCCGGGTACTCGTCGCGCTTGCGGGGCCACCCGGAGAAGTCCTCGCCGCGGCCGTGCGGCGTCCGGTCCAGCAGCTGCCAGGTCGGGTTCAGGGCCTCGGTTCCGCGGTCGTAGGTCGAGTACGTGTGGTGCACGACGCCGTCGCGCAGCGCGAAGCAGCTCAGCGCCATGAGCTCCATGACGTCGAGCATGCTTCCGCTGCCCGACCCGTAGTCCCGGCGCGCCGTCGGGACGTGCATGTAGTCGAAGAAGTCGGCGTCGAAGCCGCTGTCTCCGGAGGAGACCCACTCGACGTCCCATCCCATCCGCTGCCGGTACCGCGTCAGCACCGGCAGCGGGGAGCGCGAGGCCAGCAGGAATGTCACGTCCCGGCGCGCCAGGTGCGGTGCGGCGCCCACCAGGCCGTCCGTCTCGAACGTGCAGCCCGGGCAGCCGTCGGGCGTGTTCGGGCCGTGCATGAAGTGCCGCACGACCAGCTGGGAGCGTCCGTCGAACAGCTCGGCGAGTGTGCGTGGCCCGGATGTGGTGTCGAAGACGTACTCCTTCTCGACCGGTACCCACGGCAGCTCCCGCCGTCTGCGGGCGAGCTCGGTGGACCGCCGGGTCAGCTCCTTCTCCTCGGCCAGCAGGCTCTCGTAGTCGGCCCGCCACTGCTCGCGCGTCCCGGTCGCATGCGCTGTCGTCATCGTGTCCCTCCCAGGGTGTCCTACGGTTCTGTGAGGACAGACCGGAGTCGGTTCCGGAACTCATCTGTGAGGGTCGGTGGTTGCGACAGCTGTCGCACGCTCGTGCCGTTCCCTGCAACGGCTGCTACTGGCTCGCGCACCGCTCCGGCGTGCACCGTGACGGCATGGTCAGCAGGGGAGAGGGTCGTGTCGGTCCGAAGTCGCCGATCACCGGTGCGCATGCGGTCGCGTCCAGCCAGCATCCGGTCGTCACCGACGTGATGCTGGAGACCATGCGGGGTGGTGGCAACGCCGTCGACGCGGCGATCGCCGGGTGCATGGTCCAGGCCGTCGTCCAGCAGGACATGACCAATCATGCGGGGACGGTCACCGCCCTGGTCCACGACGCGGCCGGCGGCCGGACGTTCGAGCTCAACAGCGGCGGGACGATCGTGCCGGGTCTGGCGCGGTTCGCGCCGGTGCCGATGGGCAAGGGTCTCTACGCCCCGGCGCCCGGTGTGCCGATGGCGGTGATCCCGGGGTTCATGCCGGGGATGAAGGCGCTCCACGAGCGGTTCGCCACGCGGCCGTGGGCGCAGCTGTGCGAGCCGGCCGTGGAGTGGGCCGAGCAGGGCCACGAGGTGACCTCGTTCGAGCACCTGGTGCTGGCCCAGACGGTCGACCTCTTCCTCTACACCGAGTCCGGACGCCGTCACTTCACGCCGGACGGGCACCTGCCCCAGGTCGGGGACCGCTGGGCATCGGCCGAGCTCGCCGCCACGATGCGCAAGGTCGCCGTCGAGGGCCCCGACCACTTCATCACCGGCGAGTGGGCCGAGCAGTTCGTCGCCCGGGGCAACGCGCTCGGCTGGGCGGTCAGGGCCGAGCACATGAGCGAGATCCCGCCGCGCTGGTCGGATCCCTACACCTGGACGCACGACGGCCACACCGTGGTGCAGCAGTCGCCGCCGGAGCGCCAGGGCGTGTTCTGCCAGATCGTGCTCGGCATGCTCGCCGAGCTCGACGTCACCTCGCTCGGACACTGGTCGGAGTCGGCGGAGTCCCTCTACTACCTGGCCCATGCGCTGCGCCGGGCCGGCCTGGAGACCGGCCTGCTCAACGACCCGACCGTGTTCGGTGACGCCAGTGCCGCCATGGCGACGCCCGAGATGATCGCCGGTTTCGCCCGGATCCTGCGCGACGCGCGCTCGCACACCGACCTGACCCAGCACGTCGCGCTCACCCGCGGGCTGCCGGCGGTGGCGGCATCCGGTGCCTCCACGCAGCCGGCCGGGAGCTGCGAGCTGTCCATCGTGGACCAGCACGGCAACTGGGTGCAGATGATGAACACGCTGCAGGGCAGTGGGATCCCGGGTGAGGTGGTCGGCGGCGTCCCGATGGTCGGCAGCCACGCCATGAACGGCCTCACCTCGGGGATCGAGGGCTGGCACGTCGGCGGTGGCCGCGTCCGGTCGATCCTGTCGAACACGATGGTGCTGCGCGACGGCGTCCCGCGGCTCGCGCTGGGCTCGCCGGGCAACGTGCACTGCACCGTGCCGCAGGTGCTGTCCAACATCCTGGACTTCGGGATGGACCCCTACGACGCCGATGACGCGCCGCGCTGCCTGCCCTACGCCGACGACCACACGATCTCGATCGAGTCCCGGGTGTCGCCGGAGGTGCCCGACGGGCTCGCCCGGATGGGCGTGCTGCTCAACCCGTTGCCCGCCTACGACTATCACATGGGCACCTATCAGATGAGCTGGCGCTCCGACGACGGTGTCCTGCACGGCTGTACCGGACCGCGCCGCGAGGGCGTGGCGGCCGGGTTCTGAGACAGAAGGAGAGCTCACATGTGGTTGATCGGTGCCACCGTCGTCGACGGCACGGGCAGTGACCCGCAGACCGGCCGGGCCGTGCTCGTCGAGGACGGCCGGATCGCGGCCGTCGGCGACGCCCCGCCGTCCGGGGCCGACGTCGTCGACTGTGCCGGGTTGACGCTGACCCCGGGCCTGATCGACGCCCACGTCCATTTCGGATTGTCCAGTCCGATCGATGCCGGCGTCACGCACGGGGTGTCGGTCGCGGAGCTGGCCGCGGACATGTTCGAGAACTGCCGCCGGACACTCGCCTGCGGGTTCACCACGGTGCGCGACACCGGGGGCATCGACGCGGGTCTGGCAGGGGTCGTCGCCGCCGGGAAGGTCGCCGGGCCGCGGATCCTGTGCGCCGGCCCGCTGTTGTGCCAGTCCGGCGGGCACGGGCACATGGCCCCGGAGTGGGAGCCCACCGCCGACTGGTCCGACCACGACATCCCCGGGCTGCGCTCGCTGTCGCTGCTCTGTGACGGGCCGGACGAGATGCGCAAGGGAGCCCGGGAGGCGTTCCGCCGCGGCGCGGACTTCCTCAAGCTCTGTGTCACCGGCGGGGTGGTCTCCCGCCACGACAAGCTCACCGACACCCAGTTCGGCGTCGACGAGATCGCGGCCGCGGTCACGGAGGCGAGCGCGCGCGGCACCTACGTCACCGTGCACGCGCACAACAACGACGGCATCCGCAATGCGATCGCCGCGGGCGTCCGCTGCGTCGAGCACGGCTCGCAGATCGACGACGAGACCGCCGCCCTGATGGCCGAGCACGACGTCGCCCACGTGCCCACGCTCGCCGTCGTGGAGGCGCTGCTCGAGGACTCGACCGATGCCGGCCTGCCGGCGAGCATCGCCGACCGGGTGGGCGTCGCGAAGCAGGGCCAGATCGACGCGATCCACGCCTCCCGCCGGGCCGGTGTGCGCATCGGCTCGGGCTCGGACCTGATCGGACCCGGGCAGGACAACCGTGGCCGGGAGCTGCTGCTGCGGTCCCGGATCGAGTCGCCGATGGCCGCACTGGTCTCGGCCACCCGGGTCAACGCCGACATCCTCGGCATCGGCGACGAGGTCGGCACGGTCGCGGCCGGCAAGCGCGCCGACCTGGTCGCGTTCCGGGGCGACCCGCTGGCGGACCCGACGCTGTTCGCGGACCCGGGCGCCGTCGCGCTCGTCGTGCAGGGCGGGCGGGTCGTGCGCGACGAGCGATGACCACGCAGGCGTTCACGCGCGTCACCGGCCACGGCTGGGCCACCGACAAGGACGTGGCGCTCACCGAGAACACCGAGTGGCCGGCCTTCGCCATGAAGGTGCTCGGACTGGAGCCGTGAGCAGAGGGGAGGCCCCGGCCGGGACCGGCCGGGGCCTCCCCGTGATCAGGACGCCGTGACGCCGGTGCGCAGGTCGCTCCCGCGCGTCTCCGGGATGGCCCGGAAGATCACCGGGAGCCCGATCAACGCGAGGGCGGTGGCGTAGAAGGCCGGTGCCAGCAGGCTGCCGCTCACGTCGACGAGCGCCTGGCTCACCAGCGGTGCGGTGCCGGCGAACACGGCGTAGGCCACGTTGTAGGGCAACGCCATACCGCTGAAGCGCACGTCGGCGGGCAGCATCTCCAGCACCGCCATCGACCCGGCGCCGAGCAGCGCCACGACGACGAGCAGGGCGAGCATCGCGAACACGATCGCCACGAGACTCTGCGTCCCGATCAGGAAGTAGGCCGGCACCGTCAGGACGACGGCCGCGACGGAGCCCGCCCGCACCAGTGGGCGCCGTCCGATCCGGTCGCCCCACGAGCCGAACACCGGCGCGAGGACGGCGGCGAGCAACGTGAGACCGGTGATGATCGTCAACGAGGTGGTGGACGAGATGCCGCCGGCCTGCCCGAGGTAGGTCGGCATGTAGCCGAGGAACATGTGGGTCACGACGCCGAGCACCCCGAAGTAGCAGAACAGCACCAACATCATCCGCCAGTACCCGCGCAGCAGTCCGCCCAGCGAGGGGGGACGGGTCGTACGGTCCGCGGCGAGCTCGGTGAACACGGGCGTCTCGTCCACCCCGAGCCGCAGGAACAACCCGACCAGTGACAGCAGGCCGCCGAACACGAAGGTCCAGCGCCATCCACCGGCGGCGAACGCGTCTCCGGCCACGGACTGGAAGACCACGATCGTCAACGTCGCCCCGGTGGCGCCGAGCATCGTCGAGCTGCCGACCAGCCCCGCCCACAACGCACGACGACCGGGCGGCGCGTGCTCGACGCTGAACGTCATCGCACCGGTGTACTCGCCCCCCGCCGAGAACCCCTGGGCCAACCTGCACACCATGAGCAGGATCGGGGCAGCGATACCGATGGCCGACCAGCTGGGCAGCAGCCCGATCGCCGCGGTCGCCGCACCCATCAGCAGCACCGACACGCTGAGCGCGGTGCGCCTGCCCAGCCGGTCACCGATCCGGCCGAACACGACCGCGCCGGCCGGCCGGGCGACGAACGCGACCCCGTAGATCGCGAACGTGGCGAGCAGCCCGGACGAGCCGCTGCCGGTGGGAAAGAACGTCGCGGCGATCACGACGGCGGAGAACCCGTACAACGTGAAGTCGAACCACTCCACGAAGTTCCCGGACGCGCCGGCCAGCATAATTCGTGCCGGCGACTGTCGAGGTCTCACGTTCGCCTTGTCGCCGTGCTCGGAAATCAAGTCCGCCATTGCAGGGGCCTCCTCAGCCAGGGCGTCACCGTGGGAAGGAGCATCGTCGGCCCGGGTGGGGAAGGAGGAGTGCCCGATGTCACCTGTCCCGTACGGTCGGTGCGACAGCTGTCGCACCGCGCGAGCCGGCGGCAGGGCACCCGAGCGTGGACGGAGCAGGACCGGTGGCGGACGACGACCTACAGGACATCGTCGACGAGCTCGCCGGACGGCTGCAGCGGTCGGTCGCGATCGACGATCCGGCGATCCGGCTGCTGGCCGCGAGCCGGCACTTCGGCGACGAGGACCCGGTGCGGGTGGCGTCGGTCCTCAACCGATCGGTGAGCCCGGGCGTCGTGGACGAGGTACTCCGCCACGGAATCGCGGGATGGACGCGGCCGGGGAGCGTGGTCGTCCCCGGGGAGAGCACACTCCCGCGGCTGTGCGTTCCGGTGCGCTGCAGCGGACTGCTGCTGGGATATCTGTGGCTGATCGACACCGACGGCACGCTCGACCCGGGCGAGATCGAGCTGGCCGACGACGCCGCGGCCAGGGCCGGGGTCGTGCTCTACCGGCGGTTGATCCTGCACGAGCGCTCGAAGGCGCGCCACGAGGCGATCCTGCGTGAGCTCGTCTCGTCCGACCACTCGGCCCGCATCCAGGCCGTCGAGGATCTGCGGGCGGAGAACCTGTTCCCCGAACGCGCCGCGTCCTTCGTCGTCCTCGGCGCCCAGGTCAGCGGCGGCGGCGATGCGGCGGCCGTCGCGCTCGAGTCCGCCCTGGAGGAGGGCCTGCGCGCGAGCAACGACGTCCACCTCACCGCGGCGAACCGGTCGCGGGCCTGGGTCCTGCTCGCGCGGCACGCCGCAGAGTTGCCGATCGACGCCGTCAGCGACCGGATCCTCGCCCGCTTCCGGTCGCTGACCCGCGACGGGGCCCAGGTGGTGATCGGCGTCGGATCCGCGGTCGAGGGTCTCGAGTCCGTGGTGGACTCCTACCGCCAGGCGTTCCTGGCCGCCCGCGCGGCCCTGCTCGTGCCCTCGATCGGCACCGTGGCCAGGTGGGGCGAGCTGGGCCCCTACGAGGTGCTGCTCAAGCTGCCCGTCGACGACCTCCTTCTCGCATCACAGGTGCCTGCTCTGGCCGAGCTGGAACGCCACGACCCGCACGGCGTGCTGATGCAGACGCTCGAGGCGTTCTTCGACCACGCGGGCGACGTCCGGCGCACCGCCGACCTGCTGTGCGTGCACCGCGCGACGCTCTACCACCGTCTCAAGCGTATCGAGACGCACACCGGCAGCCGCCTGAGCCGCGGCGACGACTGGCTGACCCTGCACCTGGGGCTCAAGCTGCGCGCGCTGGCCGCGGCCTACCGGAGCCGGCCCGACTAGCTCGAGAGCCGGCTCGACCAACTAGCCCAGGACCGTCCCGGACGTCTCGGCGTTGACCTTGCGGAGCCGGGAGAACGCGCCCAGGTCGATCGTCTGTCCGATGTGGGCGGCCGGGAACTGCACCGGGTGTGCGTCGTGGTCCCGCCCGCCCTCCACCTGCTCGATGATCGCGGCCAGGAACTTCCCGGCCAGCGGGGCGTTCTTGAACTGGTTGCCGCTGGTGCCGATCGCG
>NZ_JADQDD010000030.1 GCF_019263595.1 Pseudonocardia sp. KRD291
GTTCACGAGTCCCGGCCGGTTCGCCGTGGCCGGGGCCGGGGCCGGGTGCCAGGGTGTCGGGATGGCGCAAGGGGTGGGTCCGAAGTCGGTGCGTGTGTCGTTGCCGGCGGATCGGCCGCCGTGGTCGCCGACCGGCCTTCGGGTGCGAGCCGGGGACCGGGTGACGTTGCTCGGGTCGGGGTTCGTGCGCTGGTCGCCGCGCCACGACGTCGGAGCGGGGGCGAAGTACCACCTCTGGGGACGGGTCCCCGGCGGGGAGATCTTCGGGTGCACCGCGGACACGACGACGGTGGTCGTCGACGCGGACGGCGAGCTGGAGCTGTGCGTCTACCTCGGGGCGTGGGCGGACCGGTCGGGGACGCTCGCGACCGGCGACGCGCCCTACGCGCGGGTGTCCGGCGGGCTGGAGGTCACGGTCCTGCGCTGGCCGGCCGGGGTCGACCCGGTCGAGGGCCTGGCGGACCTGCAGCGTTCGGGGTCCGCCGGCTCGGTGGGGGTCGGTGCGACCGACCCAGCGCTCGTCGTCGCGGAGCGGGATCGGCTCGCGCATCCGGTGAGAAAGCCGGAGGGCTGGGAGTACCTGCTCGACTTCGGTCCCGGCGACATCTACCGCGCAGCCGAGCTGGACGGGCGACCGGCGATCGAGGTCGTCTGCGACGACGACGCCGGAATCCTGCGCGCCCCGGTCGACGTCGCGCTCGGCCCGGACACGGTGCTGGAGTGGACGTGGCGGGTGGACGCGCTGCCGTCGACGGTCGCCGAGGACACCACGTTCACCCACGACTACCTCTCGATCGCGGTCGAGTTCGACTCCGGCCGCGACCTCACCTGGTTCTGGAGCGCCGGTTGCGAGCCCGTGACCGGCACGTTCGCCTGCCCGGTCCGCGGCTGGCGCGAACGCGAGACACACATGCCGCTGCGCAGCGGGACCGGGGGCCTCGGCGTCGTGCACCGCGAGCGACGGCACGTGCACGCCGACCACGAGCGGTTCATGGGCCCCGCGCCGGAGCGGATCGTGCGCGTGTGGCTGATCGCGGTCAGCCACTTCGGTCGCGGGTCGGGCCGGGCCGTGTTCTCCGACATCGTCCTGACCGACGGGGACACGCGGGTGCAGGTGCTCTGACGGAGCAGGCGGATCTGGTGCCGTGCGGCCCGCCCACCGTACGGTCGGTCGGCAGCGTGTCGACGTCGACGAGAGGCCCGGGCCGTGTTCACAGGGATCATCACCCGCAACGTGTTCCAGCAGGCCCGCGGCGACGCCGCGCAGGCCCCGGCGATCTCCCTGGAGACCGACGAGACCTGGACCTACGCCGAGCTCGCCGAGCAGACCAACCGCTACGCGAACGGGCTGCTGGCCCGTGGCGTCGCGCCCGGCGACCGGGTCGGGATGCTGCTGACCAACAGCCTCGAGTACTGGGCGGTCTACCTCGCGGTCACCCGGATCGGCGCGATCGCGGTCCGGCTGAACTGGCGCCTGACCGCCGACGAGCTGCGCTACGCCCTCACCGACTCCGGCACCACGCTGCTCTGCCTGCACGGCCGGTTCGCCGACACGATCGCGCCGGTGCTGTCGCAGACGCCGGTGCGCGAGTCGGTGCTGTTCGTGCTCGACGAGCAGGCCGACGCCGCGACCCTGGACGGTGCGCACCCGCAGCAGGTGCTCGCCGGCGGCGACCCGGGCGAGCCGCCGGTCGCCGACCCGGTCGAGACCGACCCCTGCATGATCATGTACACCTCGGGCACCACCGGCTACCCGAAGGGTGCACTGTGGACGCACGGCCAGACGGTCTGGTTCGGCGCGATCCAGGCCCTCTACTGGCGCTACGACGAACACTCGACGCACCTGGGCACGACGCCGATGTTCCACGTCTCCGGGTTCGAGGACTGCGTGCTGCCGGTGCTGCTCTCCGGCGGGCACGTCGTGCACATGCGCTCGACCGGGCTGACCGTCGACCGGATCGTCGAGGTGCTGCGCCACCACCGCTGCACCGACGTGTTCCTGCTGCCGGCCACGATCTACCAGTGGATGTCCTGGTCCGAGCTCGATCGGATCGACGTGCCGGACCTGCGCCGCGTCGTCACCGGCGGGTCCCCGATCCTGGGCTGGGCGGTGGACCGGATCCGCGGGCGCTTCCCGCAGGTGCGGATGGAGCAGGTCTACGGCCTCACCGAGGGCGGTGCGATGAGCACCGCGATGGACCCGGAGCGGCTCGACGAGCACCGCACCAGCGTCGGGCGACCGCTGCCGCTGACCGAGATCAGGATCGTCGACCCGGCAACGCTGGAGGCGCTGCCCCCGGAGTCCGACGGCGAGCTGTGGACGCGCAGCCCGTCGGTGTGCGGGGTGTACTGGGAGAAGCCCGAGGCCACCGCGGAGACGTTCGTGGACGGCTGGTGCCGCACCGGTGACCTCGCCCGGATCACCGCCGACGGGTTCATCTACATCATCGGCCGGACCAAGGACATGATCCTCTCCGGTGGGGAGAACATCTATCCCGCCGAGATCGAGAACGTGCTCGCCGACCACCCGGACATCCAGGAGTCCGCGGTGATCGGCGTGCCGGACCCGAAGTGGGACGAGACGCCGTGCGCGGCCGTCGTGCTGAGCCCGGGCGCCACCCTGACCGAGGACGACGTGATCGCCTACTGCCGGGAGCGGATCGCGGGCTACAAGCGGCCCCGCTACGTCGTGTTCGTCGACGAGCTCCCGCGCAACGCCAGCGGCAAGATCCTCAAACGCAGCCTGCGCGAGGAGTACGCCCACCTCGGCGTCGCACCCACCGGCTGAGCAGGACAGGCGGCAGGACAGGCGGGGAGATCGCTGCCACACCCGCGTGAGAAGGTGACCGTCGTGCGCACACGGACGGGGAAGTTCATCGCGGCCACGGTGATCGTCGGAGCCCTGGTCGGCGGATGCGGCACCGGTCCCAGCCGGGTGGACGCCGCGGCGGTGATCGGGTCCGACACGCTCACCCTCGCCGAGGTCCAGCCGCGGATCACCGCGGCGCTGGGCCGGCCCGAGCTGCTCGACAGTCTCCGGACGCGCGGTTTCAGCGAGGCCGACGTCGGCCGGGCCGTGGTCAGCCAGATGGTCCTGCACGACCTGCTGACCCGAGCCGCCGCCGAGCAGGACATCGTCGTGCGGGACGAGGAGGTGGACGCCGCCGTCGCCGCCGCCGGTGGTGAGCAGGTACTCGCCAGCTCGACCCTCGAGCCCGGTGGCGCCCGCGAGTACGTCCGCGACCAGATCATCGCGACCCGCCTGGCCGAGCGGCAGGTGGACCGGCTCGCGGTCACAGCCGACGTCGCGATCGCCCCCACCCGCGAGGAGGCCGAGCAGCTCGCCGGCGCACTGGCCGCGGGGGGAGCGCGGGCCGAGCAGGCCCTGGCCGGTGCGAGCACCGCGCAGCGCGGGCTGCAGATCCGCCCGTCGAGCACACCGCAGGCCGCGGCCACCCCGCTGATCGGGATCCCGGCAGGCGACACCGCACTGTTCCAGCTGTCCCCGGAGCAGGGCTGGGTCGTGGTCCGGGTGACCGAGCGACGCACCGACGCCCCGCCCGCCGGGCCGTCCGCGGCCGGCCGGGTGGACCGGCAGACCCTCGCCGAGGCCGGCATCCGGCTGCTCGCGCCGACCGCCGAGCGCGCCGGGGTCACGGTGAACCCGCGCTACGGCGTCTGGGACCCGGTGATGCTGACCGTCGCGCCGGACGCCGCGCAGGTCGGCCGGATCATCCCGGCCGCCTCGGCGGGCTGAGCGTGCCCGCGACCGTCGTGCACTGCCCGCGGCACGCCGCGGTGCTACCGGCCGCGGGGCTGCCCGCGTTGCGCGCCGCGCACCGGGTGCTGGCCGGCCCGGACGTGCCGGACGAGCTCGCCCGCGCGGCCGGCGCGCAGCCGTGGGACGGCACCGACCCCGCGACGCTGCCCGACACCGACGTCCTGCTGACCACCGCGCCGTCCCCCGACGGGACCGGCACCGGGAGGGCGATTCCGGCTCCGGCCGGGGTGGGCCTGCTCGACGCGGTCGCCGTGATGGACCGGCTGCGCTCGCCCGGTGGCTGCCCGTGGGACGCCGAGCAGACCCACACGTCGTTGCTGCGCTACCTGGTCGAGGAGTGCTACGAGCTCTACCAGGCGATCGAGGACGGCGACCGCACCGAGATCCGCGAGGAGCTCGGCGACGTGCTGCTCCAGGTGCTGTTCCACGCCCGGGTCGCCGCGGAGTCGCCCGAGGAGCCGTTCGACGTCGACGACGTCGCGACGGGTCTGGTGGACAAGCTCGTCGGGCGGCACCCGCACGTGTTCGCCGAGAGTGGCGAGAGGGTCGAGACCGCGGACGCCCAGGACCTGCGCTGGGACGAGCTCAAGCGCGCCGAGAAGAAGCGCGAGTCCAGCGTCGACGGTGTCGCGACCGGACAGCCGGCGGTGGCGCTGGCCGCCAAGCTCGCCTCCCGCACCGCCCGCGCCGGGCTCCCGACCGAGCTGCTGCCGACCGGGGACGGCCCCGGCGCGGAGCTGTTCCGGCTGGCCGCGCACGCCCAGATCGACGGCGGCGACCCGGAGGCCGCCCTGCGCACGGTCGCCCGCCGGTTCGACGCCGACGTCCGGGCGGCCGAGCGCGCCGCGACCGCGGACGGCCGTGACCCGCACGGGCTCGACGCCGACGACTGGCGGAAGTACTGGCCCGCCGGACGGTGACCTACCCCTCACGCGAATGGGGGGTTACCCGTCGGTAGTCTCGCTGCGTGCGGAACCAGACCCTCCTGCTGTGCATCAGCGGGATCGTGCTGCTGATGATCGTCGCGGCGATGGCCACCGGAGGCTCCCCGCGGCGGTCGTCCCCACCGCCGACCGGCGGCCTGGGCGTCTCCGGCGACGCGAGCCGGGACACCCCGTTGCCGAGCGTCGCGCCGCTGCCCGCGGACACCGACGTCATTGCGTGGGCGGAGAACAACGCCGGCCGCGCCGACATCCCCGAGCGCACGCTGCAGGCCTACGCCAGGGCCGAGATCGCCCAGCGCCGCAGCACCCCGGACTGCGGGCTGAGCTGGGTGACCCTGGCCGGGATCGGCAGCGTCGAGTCCCACCACGCCACCTACCGCGGTGCGGACCTGGACGGCGGCGGGCGGGTCGACCCGCCGATCATCGGCGTCTCCCTGGACGGGTCCGGGGGGACGGCCGCGATCGGCGACAGCGACGGGGGCCGTCTCGACGGCGACCCGGACGCCGACCGGGCCGTCGGGCCGATGCAGTTCCTGCCCTCGACGTGGGCGACCTACGGCGGTGACGGCAACGGCGACGGCGTCCGTGACCCGCAGCAGATCGACGACGCCGCCCTCGGGGCGGCCGACTACCTCTGCGCCGGCGGCCGGGACACCACGAGCGGTTCGGGCTGGTGGAGCGGGGTGCTCGCCTACAACGCCTCCGAGGACTACGCCCGCGAGGTGTGGACCGCGGCCGACAGCTACGCCACCGCCGGCCGGGCCGTCGCGAGCTGACACGGGTCAGACGAACAGGGCCTGGCCCCAGTAGCTGCCGGGCGCCGACAGGCCCGGCGGGCAGGCGAACACGGCCGAGCCGCTGTGCTCGATGTACTCCATCAGCGTGTCCTTGCGCGACAGCGCCCGCTGCATCGGCACGAACTGCCGGCCCGGGTCCCGGACGAAGGCGACGAAGAACAGCCCCGCGTCGAGGTGCCCGGCGCCGTCGGAGCCGTCCACGAAGTTGTAGCCGCGGCGCAGCATCCGCACACCGCGCAGCGACTCCGCCGATGCCAGCCGGATGTGCGAGTCCTCCGGGATCACCGGCTCGCCGTCCGGTCCCTGCGCGGCGAGGTCGGCCGTGTCGAACTCGGCCTGCCCGGTCAGCGGCGCGCCCTCACCCTTGGAGCGGCCGATCACCTTCTCCTGCTCGTCGAGCGAGGTCCGGTCCCAGACCTCGATGTGCATCCGGATCCGGCGCGCCACCAGGTAGGTGCCCCCGGCCATCCAGTCGCAGCCGTCGGCGGCCTGCGCCCACACGTGCTCGTCGAGCTGCGCGGGGTCCTCGGCCTTGAGGTTGTTCGTGCCGTCCTTGAAACCGAACAGGTTCCGTGCGGTGGCCTGCTCGGTCGAGGTCGACGACGTCCGCCCGAACCCGAGCTGCGACCAGCGCACCTCGGTGGTGCCGAAGCCCATCCGGACCAGGTTGCGGATCGCGTGCACGGCGACCTGCGGGTCGTCGGCGCAGGCCTGGATGCACAGGTCGCCGCCGGAGCGGGCGGGTTCGAGCTGGTCGGCGGTGAACCGGGGCAGGTCGATCAGCGCCGGTGGCCGCCTGTCGGTCAGGCCCAGCTTGGCCAGCAGCGACGCGCCGATCCCGAACGTCAGGGTGAGCGACGACGGGGCCAGGCCGAGCGCCTCGCCGGTGTCGGTCGGCGGGGACTGCGGGTTGAGCCCGACCGCACCGTTCACGGTCACCTCGCCGCCGGAGGTCATCCGCTCCGCGGCGTCGGTCCACCGGCGGAACAGGTCCTGCACGGCCGACCGGTCGGCCGTGGACAGGTCGAGCGCGACGAAGTGCAGCCGGTCCTGGGCCGGGGTGACGATCCCGGCCTGGTGGGTGTCGCGGAACGCGACGACGCCGTCGGCGGGCCCGTCCGAGGCCCGGGCGGCGCCGAACCCGGCCGCCGCGCCCGCCCCGGCCAGCGCCACACCGGCGCCGGCCAGGCCGAACAGGCGGCGCCGGGAGACGGTCTCCGGATCCTTCCCGTTCACGCCGTGACGGCTCCTGCGACCTGGCTGACCGGCTCCGCCAGCGCGTCCACGGCGGCGGTCATCTTCTTCTTGTCGTCGTCGTTGAGCGAGGTGTAGAGCCGGAAGCCGTCACCCTGGCGGTAGTTCTCCAGCAGCTTCTCGACGTCGGCGAAGCGCGCGTCCAGCGTCGTGCCGAGCGCCTTGTTCTTCTCGTCGATCACCGGGCGCAGGGCCGAGACGGCGGCCTGCGAGCCCTCCACGTTGGCCTTGAAGTCGTAGAGGTCGGTGTGCGAGTAGCGGTCCTCCTCACCGGTGATCTTCCCGGTGGCGACCTCGTCGAGCAGCTCCTTGGCGCCGTTGGCCAGCTGCACCGGGGTGAGCTCGACGGTCTTCGTGCGGTTCGCGAGATCGGCGATGTCGGCCTGCAGGCGGTCGGCGATCGCCGGGGAGTCGGGCTGCAGGCCCGTGACCCACAGGTCCTTCTCCAGGCGGTGGTAGCCGGTGAACCCGACGCCCGGGTCGCGCTCGTCGTCCTCCCGGCCGTCGATCTTCGGGTCGATGTCGCCGAACGACTCGGCGACCGGCTCGATCCGTTCCCAGTAGGTGCGCGAGATCGGGAACAGAGCCTTGGCCCGCTCGACGTTCTTCGCCTTGACCGCGTCCACGAACTCCTGCGTCTTCGGCACCAGCGCGCCGACCTGCGAGTCGACGTAGCGCTTGTAGCCCGCGGTGGCCTCGGCGAGCTTGGTGTTCTGGTCGACCTGGCGCTGGGCGTTGCCGGTGACGGTGAACGGCGCGCGGACGCCGTCGCCGACCATCCCGGGCTTGCAGGCGGTGGTGTAGGTGCCCCCGTCGGGGACCTCGACGATCAGGTTGCGGGACAGGCCGGCGCCGATGTTCTCGACCTCGCCCATGATCCGGTCACCCTCGCCGTAGAGGTAGAACTCGGTGACCTTGCTGCCGCCGTTGGTGATGTCGAACGAGATCTTGCCGGCCGGCGCGGACGTCGTGGCGACCGCGCAGGCGGTGTCGGTGGCGTTGACCGCGATCGGTCCGCCTCCGCCGGCGTTGTCGGCGGGGGCGGTGGACGTGCAGCCGGCCAGGACGGCGGCGGCTGCGCCCGTGCCCAACAGGACGGCGGGGATGCGGCGGGACATGGTTCTCCTCGGGGATGGTGCGGTCACGCCGCGGACGGGGCGTTGCGGGGGGAGGCCGGCCGTCGGGCCGGGCGCAGGAACAGGGTCAGCACGACCGCGACGTAGAGGACCCACACGACGGCCTCGAGCACGGTGGTCTGCGGGGAGAAGTTGAAGACGCCCTTGAGCAGGGTCCCGTACCAGGAGTCCGGCGGGACCGCGGCGCTGACGTCGAAGGCCAGGGTGTTGAGCCCGGGCAGGATCGACGCCTCCTGCAGGTCGTGCACGCCGTAGGCGAGGATGCCGGCGGCCACGAAGATCAGCAGGAAGCCGGTCACGGTGAAGAAGCGGCCCAGGTTGATCCGCAGCGCCCCGCGGTAGATCAGGTAGGCCAGCGCGATCGCGATCGCGATCCCGATCAGGAAGCCGATCAGCGGCCCGGTCGTCTCGCCCGCGGCCTGCGCGGCGGCGAAGAAGAAGACCGCGGTCTCCAGGCCCTCCCGGCCGACCGCGAGTGCGGCGACCACGACCACGGCGAGCGGGCCCATCGCGATCGCGGAGTCCAGCTTGCCCTCGATCTCCTTCGACAGCGTCCGCCCGTGCGCGCGCATCCAGAAGATCATCCAGGTGACGAAGCCGACCGCGACGATCGACAGCGACCCGCCGAGCGTCTCCTGGGCCTCGAACGTCAGTGCCTGCTGGGCCAGGGTCAGCGCGAGCGTGACGCCGACGCTGACGGCCACCGCGAGCCCGACGCCGATCCAGACGCGGGGGAGCTCGGAGCGACGGTCGGTCTTGACCAGGAAGGCCACCAGGATCGCCACGACGAGCGACGCCTCGAGGCCCTCGCGCAGCCCGATCAGTGCGTTGCCCAGCACGTCGCCTCCTCCACCACCACGACAGCGGCGCCGGCGGGACGGGCCCGGCGCTGCACGGACGAACGGGTGGCGCCGCCGCGTCGAGCGGTGAGGGTGCGCTTCCCGTCCGGGAGGCTAGCCTTGCCACGGGCCGATCGGAAGAGCCGCTATTCGGAGAACAGTGCGATCCGCGCGCGGACCTCGCCGAGCGCCTCCTGGTACTCGGGGCGCGGATCCATCGCCGACGCCATCTTCAGCTGGGTGACCGCCGCCGAGAGCCGGCCCTGTCGCTGCAGTGTCTTCCCGAGCGCGAAGCGCGCGTAGTGGTCCGAGGGGTCCAGCTCGAGGACCTTCTCGAACGACACCTCGGCCCGCCGCAGCTGGGCGGAGTCGAAGTAGGCGCGCCCGGCCAGCAGGTGCACCGACGCGTCGTTGGGCTGGTTCTCCACGACCGCGCGGAGTGCGTCCAGGGCGTCCAGGGGGCGGCGGTCGGCGAGCAGCATCTCGGCCCGTCGGAAGGAGGCCACCAGTTCATCGGCCGCAGGTCTGCTGCTCATGGTCACCCCCACGTTAGGTGCGATCGAGGCGAATCGCGAGGGTTGACATCACGGGGCGCGCACGCCTTCTGCACCGGATCGGGGGAGCCTGCGGTTACGCTGGCGCACCGGACCCGGACACACGCGTGGAACAGGAGTGACGGTGGCGGTCATCGAGCAGGTCGGGGCGCGCGAGATCCTCGATTCACGAGGAAATCCCACGGTCGAGGTGGAGGTCGCGCTCGACGACGGGACCCTCGCCAGGGCGGCGGTCCCCTCGGGGGCGTCCACCGGCGAGCACGAGGCCGTGGAGCTGCGCGACGGCGACTCCTCGCGCTACGGCGGCAAGGGCGTGGAGAAGGCCGTCGCGGCGGTCCTGGACGAGATCGGGCCGGAGCTGACCGGCATGGAGGCCGTCGACCAGCGCCTGGTCGACCAGCGCCTGGTCGATCTCGACGGCACCGGTGACAAGTCCCGCTTCGGCGCGAACGCGCTGCTCGGGGTGTCGCTCGCGGTGGCCAAGGCCGGCGCCGAGTCGTCCGGGCTGGAGCTGTTCCGCTACATCGGCGGCTCCAACGCGCACGTCCTGCCCGTCCCGATGATGAACATCCTCAACGGCGGCGCGCACGCCGACACGTCCGTCGACGTGCAGGAGTTCATGATCGCTCCGATCGGCGCCGAGTCGTTCCGGGAGGCGCTGCGCTGGGGCGCGGAGGTCTACCACGCGCTCAAGGCCGAGCTGAAGAGCAAGGGTCTCTCGACCGGCCTGGGCGACGAGGGCGGCTTCGCCCCCGACGTCGCGGGCGGCACGAAGGGCGCGCTGGACCTCATCGCCGGCGCGATCGGCAAGACCGGCTTCACCCTCGGCACCGACATCGTGCTGGCGCTCGACGTGGCGGCCACCGAGTTCCACTCCGGTGGCAAGTACGCCTACGAGGGCAAGAAGCTGTCCTCGGACAAGCTCGCGGAGGTCTGGGCCGAGCTGGTCGGCGCCTACCCGCTGGTGTCCATCGAGGACCCGCTGGACGAGAACGACTGGGACGGCTGGGCCGCGTTGACCGAGGCCATCGGGGACAAGGTGCAGATCGTCGGCGACGACCTGTTCGTCACCAACCCCGAGCGTCTCGAGGACGGCATCGCCCGCGGCGCCGCGAACGCGCTGCTGGTCAAGGTCAACCAGATCGGCACGCTCTCCGAGACCCTCGACGCGGTCACCCTGGCGCACTCGAGCGGCTACCGCTGCATGATGAGCCACCGCTCCGGCGAGACCGAGGACACCACGATCGCCGACCTGGCCGTCGCCACCGGCTGCGGCCAGATCAAGTCCGGCGCCCCGGCCCGGTCCGAGCGGGTCGCCAAGTACAACCAGCTGCTCCGGATCGAGGAGCTGCTCGGCGACGCCGCCCGCTACAACGGCGAGCTGGCGTTCCCGAGGTACTCGGTGCCCGAGGGGAAGTGAGCTGGCGCCCATGGGGGATCAGCGGACGGCGGTGCGGGACGGTCGAGGCCGTCCCGCCACCGGCGGCACGCGTCCGCGTGCCGCACGCCCGCAGCATCCCTCCGGGGGGCGGCCGCGGCTGACCCGCGCCCGCTCCCGTGCCGGCGACGTGGTCGCGCGGACCACGGGGCTGCTGGGACTCTCGTCGACCAAGCGGGCGGCGATCCTGGCCATCGTGGTCTGCGCGCTCGCGCTCACCGTCGCCGTCCCGCTGCACAACTACGTGGCCCAGCGCCAGGAGCTGGCCCGGGTCACCGCACAACAGGAAATCCTGCAGGACGAGGTGGCGGGCCTGAGCGCCGAGCGCGACAGGCTCTCCGACCCGGCCGAGATCGCGGCGCAGGCCCGGACCCGTCTGGGCTACGTCGCACCGGGGGAGACGCCCTACGTCGTGCAGCTCCCGACACCGCCCGTGCCGGTCCCGGAGAGCGGGCAGGCCGAGCCGGGCGTCCCGTGGTTCCGCACGCTGTGGACCGACGTCTCCGGAGGGACGACACCATGACCGGCACGCCGACGAGCGGGACCTCCGAGGCGCCCGGGGTCTCCGACGCCGACCGGGACGCGATGGCCGCGCAGCTCGGACGGGTCCCGCGCGGGGCCCGCGAGGTCGCGCACCGGTGCCCGTGCGGGCTGCCCAGCGTCGTGCAGACGGCGCCGCGGCTGCCGGACGGGACGCCGTTCCCGACGCTGTACTACCTGACCTGCTCGCGCCTGTCGTCGAAGCTGGGCACGGTGGAGTCGCAGGGCCGGATGGCGGAGATGACCGAGCGTCTCGCCGAGGACCCGGAGCTGGCCGCGCGCTACACCGCCGCGCACGAGTCCTACCTGGCCGAGCGGAACGCGATCGAGTCGCTGGGCACCGACGTCAGCGCGGGCGGCATGCCGGACCGGGTCAAGTGCCTGCACGTGCACGTCGCGCACTCGCTGGCCGCCGGGCCCGGCGTGAACCCGTTCGGCGACGAGGCGCTCGACGAGGTCGGCGAGTGGTGGCGTCCCGGCCCCTGCGCCTAGGGGTGCGGCGTCGCCCGGTCGAGCACGGTCGCGGCGTGTGGTCCCGGGCGGGTGCCCGCGGTGCGGAACGGGCCGTCGTCGCCGAGACGCGCGGCCAGGAACGTCGCGGTGACCGCGTCCGGGGCGTGCCGGAGCAGCAGCGAGCCCTGCAGACACAGCGCCGTGAGCTCGGCCAGACGGCGGGCGCGGCGCTCGTCCGGTGCCGCCAGCTCGGCGCGCAGCGCGGCCACCGCCCGGTCGAACTGCGGATCCGCCCCCGCCGCGGCGTCGACCTCGGCCAGCACCGCGTCGACGGCGTGCGGCTCCCGGGTGACGGCGCGCAGCGCGTCCAGGGCGGTGACGTTGCCCGAGCCCTCCCAGATCGAGTTCAGCGGCGCCTCCCGGTACAGCCGCGGCAACGGGCCGTCCTCGACGTAGCCGTTGCCGCCCAGGCACTCCAGGGCCTCGGCGACCAGAACCGATGTGCGTTTGCAGACCAGGTACTTCGCCACCGGCAGCGCCAGCCGCAGCAGTGCCGTCTCGCCTCGGTCGACCGCGGCCGCCAGGCGCAGCGCGAGCATCGTCGCCGCCTCGGACTCGGCCGCGACGTCGGCGAGCACGGACTGCATCAGCGGTTGGTCGGCGAGGCGGCACCCGAACGCGGAGCGGTGCGCGACGTGGTGCGCGGCCTCGGTGACGGCGGCGCGGGTCGTCGCGGCGGAGCCGAGCACGCAGTCCAGCCGGGTCATCGACACCATCTCGATGATCGTCGCGACCCCGCGTCCCTCGTCGCCGACCCGCCACCCGAGCGCACCGTCGTACTCGAGCTCGGAGGAGGCGTTGGACCGGTTCCCGAGCTTGTCCTTGAGCCGTTGCAGCCGGATCGCGTTGCGCGTGCCGTCCGGGAGTACCCGCGGCAGCACCAGGCAGGTCAGCCCGCCCGGCGCCTGGGCCAGGGTCAGGAACAGGTCGTTCATCGGGGCGGAGGTGAACCACTTGTGCCCGGTCAGCCGGTAGCTGCCGTCGGGCTGCGGCGACGCGACGGTGGTCCCGCTGCGCACGTCCGAGCCGCCCTGCTTCTCGGTCATCGACATCCCGGCCAACAGGCCCGCCTTGCTCTGCGGCTCGCCCAGGCCGGGCGCGTAGAGCTGCGCGGTCAACCCGGGCTCGTACGCGGCCGCCAGATCGGGCGCGTGCCGCAGCGCCGGCACCGAGGCGTAGGTCATCGAGATCGGGCACAGGTGCCCCTGCTCGACCTGCGAGGTCAGGTAGAAGCCCGCCGCCCGCGCCAGGTGCGCACCACTGCCCGGCGCCGCCCGCCACGGCGCGGCGGCGAGCCCGTGCTCGACCGAGGTCCGCATCAGCTCGTGCCACGACGGGTGGAACTCGACCTCGTCGATCCGGTGCCCGTAGCGGTCGTGGCTGCGCAGGACCGGTTCGTGCAGGTTGGCCAGGCGGGCGTGCTCGCGCCACCGCTCGGTCCCGACGACGGCCGCCAGCCCTTCCAGCGCGTCGGCGTCGCCTCCCTCGCGGGCCACGGCCTCGACCAGCGCGGGGTCGGCGGAGAGGAGGTCGCCGTCGGCGCGCGGCGGGACCTGGTTGAGGACCGCGTGGGTTCCCAGCTCGGTGCCCGGTGGGGGGCCGGCCGGGGTGGCGAGGGAATCCGGCTGCGGGCGCACCGACTGCTCCGTCATGTACCGGAGAGTAACTTGTACTGTGATCGCTGCAACGCATTCCGCCGAACCCCAGGAGAGTGCCCATGTCCCGGGTGGCCGCCATCGACTGCGGGACGAACTCGATCCGCCTGCTCGTCGCCGACGTCACGACCTCGTTCGACGGCGCGGTCGACCTGCGTGACCTGCACCGCGAGATGCGCATCGTGCGGCTCGGCAAGGGCGTCGACAAGAGCGGCCGCCTCGACCCGGAGGCGCTCGAACGCACCCGCGTCGCGCTCGTCGACTACGCGATGGCCGCGCGACGCAAGGGCGCCGAGCGGATCCGGATGGTCGCCACCTCGGCGACCCGCGACGCGTCGAACCGCGAGGACTTCTTCGGCATGGTCCGCGACACCCTCGGCGTCGAGGCAGAGATCATCTCCGGGGACGAGGAGGCGCGGCTGTCGTTCGTCGGCGCGGTCGGCGACCTGGACCCCGACGACGGCCCGTTCGTGGTCACCGACGTCGGCGGCGGCTCCACCGAGGTCGTGATCGGCACCCTGGACAACGGCACCGCGACCGTCACCGCCGCCCGCTCCGTCGACGTCGGCAGCGTCCGGCTCACCGAGCGCTGCCTGCCCGACGACCCGCCGTCGCAGGAGCAGGTCGCGCAGGCCCGCGAGGTCGCCTCGGGCATCCTGGACGAGGCGTTCTCCGCGGTCCCGATCGAGACGGCGCGCACCTGGGTCGGCGTCGCCGGCACGCTCACCACACTGTCCGCGATCGGGCAGGAGCTGCCGGAGTACGACGCCGAGGCGGTGCACCTGTCGCGCCTGTCGCGCGAGGACCTGCACCGGATCGCCCAGATGCTGATCACCTCGTCGCGCCCGGAGCGGGAGCGGCACGGGTCGCTGCACCCCGGGCGGGTCGACGTGATCGGCGCCGGCTCGCTGGTCGTCGAGGCACTGGCCGACGAGCTGCACGCCCGGGCCGGGATCGAGCAGGTCGTCGTCTCCGAGCACGACATCCTCGACGGCATCGCCCGCTCGATCGCGTGAGCGGGTCCCCCGGCACCGTCGCCGATCTGGACGTGCAGGTTGCGGAGTGCCGCGCCTGCCCGCGCCTGGTCGAGTGGCGGGAGAAGGTCGCGGTCGAGAAGCGCGCCGCGTTCCGGGACGAGATCTACTGGGGACGTCCGGTGCCCGGCTTCGGCCCGCCGGACGCCCGGATGCTGATCGTCGGCCTGGCCCCGGCCGCGCACGGCGCGAACCGCACCGGGCGGATGTTCACCGGCGACCGCAGCGGCGACGTCCTCTACGCCGCGATGCACGCCGTCGGCCTGGCCACCCGGCCGACCTCGACGCACATCGGTGACGGGCTGGCTCTGCGCGGGGTGCGGATCACCTCGCCGGTGCACTGCGCGCCCCCGGCGAACAAGCCCACCACCGAGGAGCGCGACCGCTGCCGGACCTGGCTCGAACACGAGCTCGACCTGCTCTCGCCGACCGTGCGGGCGGTGATGGTGCTCGGCGGTTTCGGCTGGCAGGCGCTGCTGCCGGTACTGGCCGGAGCGGGGTGGACGATCCCGCGCCCGCGGCCGAAGTTCGGGCACGGCGCCCACGTGGAGCTCGCGCCGGCCCGCGGCGACCGCGAGCCGCTGCAGCTGTTCGGCTGCTATCACGTCAGCCAGCAGAACACGTTCACCGGACGCCTCACCCCGGCGATGCTCGAGCAGGTCCTCACCGACACCGCGCGAGCCGCGGGGTTGTAGCTACAGGGCGGCAGCGCGGCCGTCGAGATAGCGGCGTTCGGGCAGGCTCGACGTGCGGCGCGCGGCCTCGCGGTACTGCTCGCGGGCCGCGTCGGGTTCGCCGGCCCGTTCCAGCAGATGCGCCCGCACCGCGGCCAGACGGTGCCCGGCCCCGACCCGCTCGTCCCCGTCGAGGCAGGACAGCAGCGCCAGCCCGGCCCGCGGCCCGCGCAGCTCGCCGAGCGCGACGGCGTGGTTGAGCGTGACCACCGGGCTCGGCGCGACCCGCCCGAGCAGCTCGTAGAGCCCGACGATCTGGCGCCAGTCGGTGTCCGCCGCGGTCGCGGCCTCGTCGTGCACGGCGGCGATGGCGGCCTGCAGCCGGTAGGTCCCCGGCGGGCCGGTCGACAGGGCCCGCTCCACCAGCGCGACCCCTTCGGCGATCGCGGCGGGGTCCCAGCGGGACCGGTCCTGCTCGGCGAGCGGGACCAGGTCGCCGCCCGGGCCGGTGCGGGCGGCGCGGCGGGCGTCGGTGAGCAGCATCAGTGCGAGCAGTGCGGTCGTCTCGCCGTCGTCGGGGAGCAACGCGTGCAGCATCCGCGCCAGTCGGATCGCCTCGCCGGTCAGCTCGGCGCGGGCCAGCGCGGCACCCGAGGACGCCGTGTACCCCTCGTTGAAGATCAGGTAGAGCACCTGGCGGACGACGGCGATGCGCGCGTCGCGCTCGTCGTCGGGCGGTGGCTCGAACGACGCCCCGGCCTGGCGGATGGTCTTCTTCGCCCGGCTGATCCGCTGCGCCATCGTGGTCTCGGGCACCAGGAACGCGGACGCGACCTCGGCGGTGGTGAGGCCGCCGACCGCGCGCAGGGTGAGCGCGAGCTGCGACGGGGCCGAGAGCGACGGGTGACAGCACAGGACGAGCAGGGTCAGCGTGTCGTCGGACGGGGTGGGCACGTCGTCCGGCGACGGCGCGAGCTGCGGGTCCATGACGGCGAGCCGTTCCTCGCGGGCGCGGCTCGCGCTCTCGCTGCGGAGGGCGTCGATCAGCCGCCGGGACCCCACGGCCACCAGCCAGCCGTGCGGGTTGTCCGGCACGCCCTCGGCCGGCCACTGCGTCGCGGCGGCCAGCAGCGCCTCCTGCACGGCGTCCTCGCAGGCGTCGAACTGCCGGTGCCGGCGCACCAGCGCGCCGAGGACCTGCGGCGCGAGCGTGCGCAGCAGGTCCTCGAGCGCCGGTGCCCCGCGGGCAGGGTCAGGGCTCACATCTCCTCGCCCGCGTCCCCGAGGATCGGCCGGACCTCCATCGGGGTGAAGCGGGTGCTCGGGAACCGTGCCGCGATCTCGACCGCCCGGTCCTGCGACGCGACGTCGACGACCAGGTAGCCGCCGAAGTGCTCCTTGGCCTCCGCCAACGGCCCGTCGGTGACGACCGGTGCGGCCGGGTCCGGTGCGCGCACGACCGTGGTGCTCGACGGGTCGGCCAGCGCGTCGCTGCCGACCAGCTCGCCGGACTCCTTCAGCTCGGCGAACAGCGCGTCCATCTCCGCCATCAGCCCGGCGCCCTGCTCACCGGCGAACAGCTCCCGGCTGTCGGCGTTGTCGTAGATCATCAGCAGGTACTTCATCGGTGCTCCCTCACTCCGCGGGCCGCCGGTCGCGGCCCGTCACCACGGGGTCGGAGCGGACCGTGCGTCCTCGACACCCTCGGCGCAGGATCCTGCCGTGTGACGGGGGTCAGCGCCCGAAGCGGTAGCGGTGCAGGCGCATCGAGTCCCGCAACGGCGGCAGCGCGCCGGCGACGAACAGCGCGGGACGCAGCCAGAGCCGGGGCTCGGCGAGCGCGGCCATGTCGTAGACCGAGACGTCGTCGAGCCGCTGCAGCGCCGGATACCGGGACTCGAACACGCTCCGGTCCCAGGCCGAGTGGAACCGTGCCCCGACCGCGCGGAACTCCGGCGTCCACTTCGACGCGGTCACCGTCCACGGCGCGACGGCGTCGAAAGCCAGCACGCCGCGCGGGAGCCGGTCCAGTGCCCGGCCGAGGAGGGCGTGCACGCCCTCCTCGGTGAGGTACATCAGCAGGCCTTCGGCGACGACGAGCGTCGGCCGGTCGGTCGAGACGCGGTCCCACCACGCCTCGTCGGTGACCGAGCTCGGGATGCTCTCGACGTGGTCGGGCACGTCGTAGAGCCGCCGTCGCAGCTCGATCACCTCGGGCTGGTCGACGTCGATCCAGCGGCACGTCCGCGGCGGACGGACGCGCAGCGGGCGGCTGTCCAGCCCGCACCCCAGGTGCAGCACCTGCCCGGCCGGCTCGGCGACCAGGAACTCCGTCGTCCACTCGTCCAGACGCTTGGCCCGCGAGACCACCGCGGAGGTGTCACCGGTGGTACGCCGCAACGCCGCGGCGTCGTAGTCGATCCGGTCGAGCACGTCCTGCGCGTACGGGTCGCCGAGGATCGGCCGACGCGACCGGGCGTCGAACGCGTGCATGTAGAGCGTCATCAGCAGGGTCGCCGCAGCACCCCGCAGATCTACCTTCTCCGTGGTCACGCCGACCTCCCGCGAGCAGTCACCACACCCTGTCCGGCATTGTGCGCCGCCCGGTCGTGAGAGGGGAGGGTGGCTACGCTGTCGCGACGCCCTCGTAGCCCAACGGCAGAGGCAGGCCCCTTAAAAGGGTCACAGTGTGGGTTCGAGTCCCACCGAGGGCACACCGCTCTCCGCCAGATCCTTCCTGACGCCGTGGAACAGCCGTGCCATCGGCGGTGGTCCCGAACGCCGGCTCACAGAGGCCGATCGACGCGAGACCCGAGCCGAGCGAGACGAGATCATCGCCTACCTCCGAGACGTAGGCGCGACCCGACATGGTCGAGCGGACCATGATGAGTGCGAGGCGGGAACAGCCCGTCGCGGACGACACGCGGACGCGAACGCGAGGGCCGCGGCTCCACCGCAGGCCGGACCCCATATGGCAGCTCGCTGTGAATCCGTCGAGAATCGCTCTCGGTAGGTCGAATCCTCCGCCTGCCACCTGGGGAGAACGGGCCCCGGGCCAGCGGCAACGTTCGAAGGAGGTCATCGTGCGCGCCAGAGCGTGATCACGATGGTGCCGGCCAGGCCGAGGACAGCGATGCCCGCAGCCGATACGGGCCCGAGCTCGGCTGCATCGGTCCGGAACGTGGCGTGACGCAGGAGCAGCAGATACAGGATCGTGGTGACCGCTGCCGAACCAGCGAGTACCAGGACCAGCCTTCTCGCAGCCGCATCCACCGTGTCGATACCGCTGCGCGACAGGCCCAACGAGTAGAACACGACGCCGCACGACAGCACGCACACCCCGAGAACGCCCAGCGAGTTCAGCGCAACCGTGAGGTCATCCAGGACAACGCCGATGACCGCGGACATCGCGACGCAGCCGCCCAGGACGGTCCCGGCACCCCGCAGGAGGATGCCCACGTTGGGTGGGAGTGCAGCCGCCATCGCCACCGCTCAAGGGAGAGTGATGAAACAGGTGTTGCACGACTGTACTCGACGCGCGCTTCGTCGCAATCGCCGGAATGGTCGGCTTTCGTCGCAGGCCCGGGCTGCGCATCGCTCTCGCGGCCGTGCCCGGTGCCGACCGGCCCGCACGTGGCGGCAAGAGCCCTATCGTCGGACCATGACCGATGGGTTCCGCATCATCTGCGAGATCGAGCCACCGACGAGGCCCGACCTGAAGCACGCCCGCCACCAGATCGGTGTCCTGAGCCCGGTGTCGGACTCGTTCCTGATTCCCGACAACCACATCGGTCGCGCCACGGTGTCGAGCATCGCGGTGGCCAACGAGGTCCAGGCCATGGGCGGGAGCAGCATCGCCTGCGTCAACTCCCGTGATCGCAACCTGCTCGGCTTCCGACGAGATCTTCTGACCGGCGCTGCCTATGGAGTCGATCAGTTCCTCTTCGTGCAGGGCGACAAGCCGTCGGTCGGTGATCGCACCGGAGAGCTGACCGTGCGGGCCATGATCGAGGAAGCGCGTGCGGCGACCGATCAGGACACGTTCGTGGGTTTCGATCCCTTTCGACTCGGGGTGACCGCTGGTCATCGCCGTCGGATGGCGACCTGGAAGCAGACGGCCGACTTCGTCTTCGTCCAGGTCGGGTACTCCGTCGATGCATTCCTGCGGTGGCGCGAGGCCAACCCGACCGACCTGCCCGTCTACGCCGGCGTCATGGTCCTCGCGAGTGCCGGGATGGCGACGAGGCTGCGGGCATCCATCCCCGACATCGAGATCCCGGACGACCTCGTCGACCGCGTCGCGAGCAGTCCGGCCGCGGGTGTCGACGCAGCGTGCGAGCAGATCCAGGCGCTACGTGAGACAGGAGCGTTCGCCGGGGTGCACCTCGTTCCCGTCAGCCGCTTTCGCGAAGTGGCGGCGCAGCTCGAACAACAGCTCTAGCTAGTGGTCTGTGCGCACAACCGGGTACCACTCGTCGCCGACGGCCTCGCCTGCGAGGTTCCAGACCCACGAGGTCACCGGTGTGATCCGCATGTAGGTTCCGGGGCCGACCATGCCGGTCCGATCGATGGGTTGTTCGGCGTGTCCGTAGATCCTGATTCCTCGAGCGATGAACGGCTCGAACGAGGGGAAGTCGTCGAAGACGATCGACACCATCGGGTTCCCGGCTGCGACGTTCCGGAACTTCCGCGTCCTGACGACCGATCCGCCGCCACCGACCCAGAAGCAACTACCGTCGAACTCGACCGCGACGGGCACCACGTCGGGCTGCCCATCGGCCGAGACCGTCGCGAGTCGTCCCAGCGGCTGCGAACGGATGAAGTCGGCTTCCTGCTCTGTGAACGACATTCTTCCTCCATCTCCGGCTGACAAGGTGACGGCCGGCGGTCGGCCGGCTCGACCTACTGCTGCTGTGTGAGGTGAGGAGCCACGAATGCTCGATCCGAACTGGGTATTCCTCAGCGCAGCTCTCGGACTGGCCGGCAGCGTCCGTTACGCGGTAGCCACCATGACAGGTGCCGCACAGCCCAACCTCGTGACCTGGGTGCTCTGGGCAGCAGCACCTCTGATCGGGTTCCTCGCCCAGCTCGACGCCGGAGTCGGTCTGCCGGCCGTTCTGACCCTCGCGGCCGGTGTCGGTCCGCTCGTCGTCATCGTCGCTGCGCTCGCGACCAGGCACGGGCGGGCCCGGATCGGATCGTTCGACGTCGCCTGTGCGCTCATCGCCGGACTCGCCCTGGCCGTGTGGCTCGGCTTCGACGCCGCTCCCGTCGCCGTGATCTTCGCTGTCGGAGCCGATGCGGCAGCGGCACTACCGACGATCCGGAAAGCGTGGCGGGACCCCGACTCCGAGAACCTGCTGTTCTACGTCCTGGTCGGTATCGGCGCGACGATCACGCTCCTGACCCTTCGCGCGTGGAGCCCGTCCGACTGGGCCTTCGCCGTCTACATGCTGACCTTGTGCATGCTGCTCGTCGGCATCGTGACGACGCGGCGAGGCTCGCTCACCGCGCGAGCCGCTCGGTGAGGGGACCTGTGACTACGGTGACAAGCATGGCCTCGTCGAAGATGGCCGCGCCGCTGGACGACGCCGAGCACGCCGCGGTGAACATCGAGGTGGCGGTAGCGGGATGGATGCCGGCGGCGGGCTCTACTCTTTGGCGGGAGAGGAAATGCCGTGTCTGCTGGTGATCGGAACCGCGTGACCGGAGGAGCCGATGCCGGCAGGACGGCAGCGCGACCGATGCCCACACAGGACGACGTGCTCGGATACTTCGACACGTTGTCGAACTGGGGACGGTGGGGCGACGACGACGAGCGCGGCACCCTGAACCACGTCACCGACGACGTCCGGCTGGCGGCGGCGCGGTCCGTGCGCCACGGCAGGAGCGTGTCGTGTGCATGGGAGGTCTCCGTCCCGGACGACATGGAGCGGTCGACGACGACGTGCCCGTGCGCCGCCGACATGCCGGGTGCCGAGAACATGCCGGTGCCCGCGTTCCACAACGACCGTCGCTGGGGCTTCTCGTCCGAGCGGCTCGGCATCACCTTCCACGGCCACACGCTCACCCACGTCGACTCGCCGTGCCACCTGTTCTGGGACGGCTCGATGTACAACGGGCGGTCGCACTCGATGGTCGACGCCGCCACGGGATCAGCGTGGGCCGCGGTCACGGCGGCGGCGAACGGGATCCTCACGCGTGGTGTCCTGCTGGACGTCGCGGCGGTCCGCGACGTGCCGTGGCTGGAGCCGGGGCAGGGTGTGTTCCCCGAGGATCTCGAGAAGGCCGAGCGTCGCCAGGGCGTGCGGGTGCGGTCCGGCGATGCGGTGCTCCTGCGGACCGGCTACGGGCGCGCCCGGTACGAGACCGGTGAGGCGAGTGGCTTCACGCAGGCCGGCTGGCACGCGTCCTGCCTGCCGTGGCTGCACGAACGGGAGGTCGCGCTGATCGGCGCCGACACCCCTCAGGACGTCCAGCCGTCGGGGTACGACGATGTGTTGATGCCGGTCCACGCCGTGGGCCTCGTCGCGATGGGTCTGTGGCTGCTCGACAACTGCGACCTGGAGCCGTGCGCGACGACGGCCGCCGAGCTCGGCCAGTGGGACTTCCACCTCGCTGTTGCGCCGGTCCGCTTCGCCGGAACGTCGGGCAGCCCGGTCAACCCGATTGCGACGTTCTGACCGGCGGGTGGCGGGCGCAGGCGGCGCGCCGGCCGCGTCCGGGTCACGACCCGATGCGCTCGGCGATCGTCGGCTGGCCGGGGCCGGTCAGTTCCTCTGCGATTCCCCGACGTCCGGCGATGACCATGAGCAGGGACTCCGCGGGTCCCTCGACCGCGGGTCCGCCTCCGGCAGTCCAGTCCAGGTCGGTGGCGACGAGCGTGAGCCCGCGGATCCGTCTCGACGCCCCGATGGGCGGCGCGGTGCGGGCGAAGTCCAGGACGGCGCGCATCCGATCAGCCGGGATGTTTCGGGGCAGACCGAGTGGGCGACGGATGTCCTGGTGGTGGATGGTGGCGTCGGTCAGGGCGATCCTCCCTCCGAACCCGGCGGTGAGGCCCCGCGGCTGCTGGTGGCTCCTGGCCAGTGCGAGCAGCTCGTCCGGACCGTGGTCGGCGTGGGCGGCGACCCCCGCGGCGTTGACCCTGTCCGGCAGGAGCCCGCCCCTGACGAAGCGGCCGACGAGACCGCCCAGGCTCAGGCCGTCGTAGCTGTACATGTGCGCGACGACGTCTCGGACCCGCCATCCCGCACACAGCGACGGCGCGTCCCACTGGTCCGCAGTCAGCGATGCGAGCAGGTCGACGACGTCGGCTCGCTCGGCACGGGCCAGGCGCATCGTGTCCATGGGCGGGGACGCTAACGGGGGAACCCGACCCGGGCAACGCGCATCAGAGCGGGTCGAGACGGGCCTTGAGCAGGCAGAACTCGTTGCCTTCGGGGTCGGCCAGGACATGCCACTGCTCCTGCCCGGTCTGGCCGATGTCGACCGGGCGCGCACCGAGATCCAGAAGGCGGTCGAGTTCGGCGTCCTGGTCGCGGTCGGTGGCGTTGACGTCGACGTGCAGCCGGGACTTCCCCGGCTCCGGCTCGTCCCTGCGACTGAGGATGATCGTCGGCTGCGGCCCGCCGAACCCCTCGCGCGGCCCGATCTCGATGGTGCCGTCGTCCTCGCGGTCGAGCACGACGAAGTCCAGGACCTCGCACCAGAACCGCGCCAGCACCTCGGGGTCGCGGCAGCCGAGCACGACCTCGCTGATGCGACATGCCATGAACGGGACCCGCTCTCAGTCCGGGATCGGGGCGCCTGCAGGCCGGCAGGTGGGGCAGAGATCCGCACCCTTGCCCAGGGCCGTGGCTTCCGGGAACTCGTGCGGGAACTGCGCGCGCGGAAGGCCGCACAGCGTCTCGGCGGAGTCGGGGCCGTCGGGGCCGTCGACGAGGTGGGTCTCGGCATCGGGATGCCTGCCCAGGTCCGGCTTGCCCGCGTAGATCCTCCCGGCACGGAGACCCGGGTAGTCGGCCCAGACGAACCCCGAAGCCACCATGATGCGCGACACGCCGTCGAGCCTAGGGCTCCGACCGGCCGGGAGGCACCCGCGCGGGGAGATCACCCGAACCCGGCAGTGTGGGGACGCGTTCACGCTTGCCCTTCGACCTGTTCGCCACCTCCGAGGAAGCCGCCCCACATGCTGATCGCCCGTTCCATCGCCCTGTTCGTCGTCGCGGCGTTGCTCGAGATCGGCGGTGCGTGGCTCGTGTGGCAGGGCCTGCGCGAGCACCGCGGCTGGATCTGGATCGGAGCCGGGGTCGTCGCACTCGGCCTCTACGGGTTCGTCGCCACCCTGCAGCCCGAAGCGAACTTCGGACGCATCCTCGCCGCGTACGGCGGGGTCTTCGTCGCCGGCTCGCTGGCGTGGGCCATGGTGGCCGATGGGTTCGAGCCCGACCGGTACGACGTCACCGGAGCCCTCATCTGTCTGATCGGCGTCGCGGTGATCATGTACGCCCCGCGGTCCGGAGCACTGTGAGCGGCTCCGCCCTTCTCTCGGCGCGCGTTCGGGCCTTTCCCCTGATCAGGTCCGATGGCCGAGGGCGTCCATCGCCGCGGTGATGATGTGGGGGAGCAGTTCCCGCTCGCGCCCCGAGCGGACCGCGGCGTCCGCAGCCGACTGGATGCCCGCGGTCGCGCTCAGGACCCGCACCAGCCGCTCGTCCGAGTAGGACTCCGGCCCCAGTCCGAATGCGCCGGCCAGCGCCGTCCCCGCCTGCAGCAGCTCGGGTGACGCGGCCTCGGGGGCGCTGGCGACGACGGAGGAGAGGAACGCCGCGGTCCCCGGCCAGTTCAGCGTCGCGTCCACCAGTGCCTCCACGAGTGCGCGGTCGCGCTCGATCCCGGCCGGCACGCCGGCGACCCGCTCGACGAGCGACGCGGTCCGCTCCCGAGCGGACCGGACGGCGGCGAGATGGATCGCGTCCTTGCTGGGGAAGCGGTACAGCAGGCCGGCCTTCGAGTAGCCGACCTCGTCGGCGACCTGCTGCAGGGACGTGTGCCGGAAGCCGTGACGTGCGAACAGCGCGGACGCGCGGTCCACGATCTCCGCGTCGGTCTGGTCCCGGGTTCGGCGAGGCATGGGGCCACACTAGCGCTCGTCCGACCATTTTGGTAGAACTCTGACCGATATGGTCGGCAACCGCGGGCCACCGACAGAACGGACACGAGACATGCGAGCCCTTCGCAGGCCCTTCCAGGTCATCCGCGCCGACCTCCGCCCCTATCTCGTGATGAACGTCGTCGTCTACGGGCTGGCCCTCCTCGGCATGGCCCTCGGAATGCTGTTCCCCGACCTGTACGCGGCGCGGAGCGCGCCGGTACAGGCCGAGGACGGTTGGACGTCGTCGCTGGTGATGGCGGTGATCGACAACGTCTGGACGTTCGCGGGCACCATCCTGCTCGTCAACGTCTTCGCGACGGCGCTGCTGCTCATCGTCCTGCCGTCACTGGTCGTCCCGTTCGCCGGGCTCGTGGTCTTCGGGCTCAAGACACTCGACCTGGGCATCGTCCTGGCCCCGGTCGACGCGACCGCCACGAAGATCCTTCTCCCACACTCCCTCACCCTGCTCATCGAGTTCCAGGCGTACGTGCTCGTCATGCTCGGCGCCTACCTGCTGGGCAGGTCCTGGCTCCGCCCGTCGACGGTCGGCGCGTCCACCCGGCGCCAGGGTTACGTGGGCGGACTGAGCCGGCTCGGCTGGCTCTGGGTGCCGGCGTTCGTCCTGTTCGTCGTCGGTGCGATCTACGAGGCGTTCGAGGTCCTGTACCTCGTCCCGCCGCTGCTCGCGCCCTGACCGCGGCCGGGATGCACCGGGGTTACCCGTCGACACCGGCGACCGCGGGCCCTGTCGCGTGCGGCGGGCCGGCCGCGCCCTGCGTGGCCACGTCGCGTGTCCAGAGTTCCACCACGTGGCCGTCGGGATCGGTCACGTACGCCGAGCGCTGGCCGGCAGCTGTGGGGTCGTCCCCGAAGTAGACCTCGTCGACGTACTCACCGTGCGACCGGATCCGGGCAACGACGGCGTCGTAGTCGGCCTCCGCGACCGTCATCGCGAAATGCACGTGGACCCCGCCCCGCGAACCGGCGATGCCGACCTGAGGCCTCCACAACCCGATCCGGGTCCGGTCACCGGACTGCATCCAGACGGCCTCGCGGCCTCGGAAGGCGTCGCCCTCCCAGCGGCCCACGACCGGGAGGCCGAGTACGTCGCTGTAGAACCGCTCGGACGCGTCCAGGTCGCGGGCCTCGATCACGAGCTCGGTCACACCCATCGTCAGATCCGGCACTGCCTGCTCCTCGGCTCGGTGGGCTGTGGGGACAGGGTCCGACCTCACGTGCGGTTCAGGTCAAGCGTCGGTTCGGGGCGGCGGCAGCGGTCCGGACCGCGCAGTGCACCGCAGACCGGTTGAGGCGACCCCTCGCGGTCGATACGTTGGCGTGCTGCCTACCGAGAGGGTCGCGCCGTGACCGAGGAACCGCTGACCGACGACGTCCTCGCCGATGTGCTCGTCCACGGGCCCCGCCCCGTCTGGGTGGCGCTGTCCGAGCACGACCCGAGCTGGCCCGCCCGTTTCGAGGCGCGTGCGGCCCAGCTCCGTCAGGTCCTCGGCGACCGGGCCCGGCTGATCGAACACATCGGCTCGACGTCGGTCCCCGGACTCGCCGCCAAGCCGACCATCGACATCGTCGTGGGGATCGACGACCCGGACGACGAGCCGGCCTACCTGCCCGACCTCGAAGCGGCCGGCTACGACCTGCGCGCCCGCGAGCCCGGTCATCGCTGCCTGCGCATCGGGGAGCCGGACGAGCCGGTCAACCTGCACTGCTATCCGCCCGACCACGCGGAGATCCGCAAGTACCGGGTCTTCCGCGACCGTCTCCGGACCGACGAGGGGGATCGGCAGCTGTACGAGTCGACGAAGCGGTCCCTCGCCGGCCGGGAATGGTCCGACATGAACTACTACGCAGAGGCGAAACAGCCGGTCATCGAGGCGATCCTGGCGCGCGCGGGCTGGCGGGGGTAATCGGCCGGACGGGCACGGCCGGGGGCCGATCCAGATGCCGTCGTCGCGGCTCGGCACGATCCATTCTCGTCAGTCGGCCGCCGTAGGGGTGTCCCGTGGCCGCAGAGCCCAGCGCCGTACGGCGTCATCCACGGGAGCCGGCAGGAGAACGACCTGTGGCTCGGCCTCGACCCATCCGGGCTCCTTCGTGCGCTTCGCCGCCGCGAGATGATCGCGGTCGATCGGGCGGTCGAGGTCCAGGCCGGCTCCTTCGGAACCGCACACCGTCAGCCAGTAGAGGTAGTCCTGGCCGTCCTCGCGGAGGCGGAAGACGATCTCGATCGCCATCCGCTCGCGGTCCAGCGTCGCGATGCACTCCTCGCGACGGTCCCTGAGCATCTGCATCCAGCGATCGGCCTCGTCGCTGCGCCCGTCCAGCACCGTCCCCCGGGACAGTTCCACGACGAGACCGTCGGGGATTCCGGCCTTCTCTCCGAACGTCATCGTCGGAGCGTGACAGGTGACGCCCGTCCGCCCGAGCGACTTCCGCGCGGACGTCACAGCACCATCAGCAGACCGGCCCCGAGTAGACCGCCGGCGACGGCGAGTGCGCCCGTCGCGGCCGTGGCCCTCCAGCCCAGGGCGCGACCGACCATCACGATCCCGGGCAGGCTCACCACCGGCAGTGTGACCAGCAGGGCACCGACCGGTCCGGCGGCGACGCCCGCGATGGCCAGGCCCTGCAGGATCGGGATCTCGCCTGCGGTGGGTATGACCACCGCGGTTCCGACCACGGCGGCGAGCACCACGATCAGCAGTCCCGAGCCCGAAGCGGCGTCGAGCGGGAACAACCACCCGCGGAACGCCCCGACCAGCAGCACGATGATCAGGTACTCGGGAACGATGACCAGCGCCAGACGGGCGAGGGAACGGCCGAAGCGCGCCGGTGCCCGGCGGAGCCAGTCCGGGTCGGCGGTCTCCCCCCGCGCCTGTGCGGCGACTCCCGGCGGGGCGTGCCGCCCCTCGGTCAGACGCGCGACCAGTGCGGCGCCGCCGACGACGACCACCAGCCCGACGACCAGCCGGGTCGCCGTCCACTCCCACGGCGCGACGAGGAGCAGGAAGACCAGTACCGCCGGGTTGAGCAGGGGGTTACCCAGCCAGTACGCGATGGCCGCGGCGCTGGAGACGCCCGAGCGACGCAGCGAGACCACCACCGGGGCCGTACAGCAGGTACACATCATCGACGGCGTACTGCCCAGCCCGCCCGCGACCGCGCTGGCGATCCGCCCTCGGCGGTTGAGCAGCCGCACCATCCACCCCGGGGGTATCAGCGACTGCAACGCGGCACTGATCAGCAGTGCGGCGACCAGCGCCTTCCAGACCGCCTGACCGTAGGCGACTAGGAACGACGTGGCCGCCTGCCAGGACGGCGGGTCGCCGGGACGCACGTCCCCGACGCCGAGCACGTTTGACCCGCTCCACGTGCCGTTGCCGGCCGCGCGCAGAGCCTGACCGGTGTACGGGACCCACTTCGACCACAACAGCACGACGATGAACACCACGGCGGTGATCGTCACGCCCGTCACGGCCGCTACCCGGGTCCTCGATGGCTCCGGGGTCGGCGACGTCGTGGACACGCGATGGAGGCTAGATCAGAAAGACTCATCCGGCGCACGAACACGGGCCGCGCATGTCTGGCTCCGACGGCTCGACGCGGCCGACTGACGATCTCCCGGCTCAGCGGGTTCGCGCGTCCCACCAGTCGAGGACCCGCGTTCCGGACAGGGTCAGCCACTTCGACGGTTCCCCGGCCGCGACGTCGACCTCGAACCACACCCGGCCGGGGTGACGGCGAGCCTGCAGCCAGGTGCCGTCCGGTTGCCGGGCAGCACGGACGAGCTCGATCGCCTCCGCCAGCCGCGGATCTGGCGCCGTGCCGTCGGCCAGCGCGGCGTCGCGGAAGTACTCGGCCGCGTTGAGCACGTCGTAGAACCAGCGGAACGGGTACGCGAACCGCCCGACCCACGGTGCCAGCGGTTCACCCGTCGACAGACGGCGGAAGAGCCCTCGCTCCAGCAGGTACTCCTCGCCGGAGCGCCGCGCGGCGCGGGTCGCCTCGGTGCCTCCGGTCGCGATGTCGTGGGCGAGGATTCCCTTGAGGGAGTTCAGCGTCGAGTGGACCGACGACCGCGTCGAGCCCTCGACCCACTCGCAGTTCCAGCCGCCGTCGGGCAGACGGTGGTCGAGGAACCAGTCGACGACACCGGTGACGTCCGCGCCGAGCCACAGACCGTTCGCGACCGTCCAGGCGTTGATGCAGCAGTCGACCTCACCGCCCCAGTACGGCAGGTCCTCGTACTCCCAGCGGCTGTTCTCGGCGAGGAGCTCGACGGTGCGGCGCCGGCGCAGGACGGCGGGATCGAGGCCCCACTCCCGCAACGAGTTGAGCGTCCAGGTCGTCGCCGTCCACGGCTGCCCGGCGTCGGGCCCGGGGCTGTCGGGCTCGGTGCCGTCGGATCGCGGGTCGTCGGGAGGGGTGCCGCGGAAGTCCGCGGGGAAGAACGCGCCGCCCGCCCACTGCCCGTCCGGGTCCTGCAGCGCGAGGAGCCGTGCGCCGAACCCCTCGGTCGCGATCCTCGCCCGCGTCGCCTCCCACACCTCGGGTGGTTCGCGCAGGAGGTCGCGCTCCACCTGCCAGCGCAGGGCCGGATCGGAGTCACGGAGCCAGGTGAGGAGCTGCTCGGTCACCACGGTGTCACCCGTCGGTCGTCTCGGCGAGGCGGGCCGCGCACCGTGTGATGCCGTCGCGGATCATCCGGCCGTAGCCGTCGTCGCCCAGCGTGCCGATCGCCTCCCGCGCCCGGTCCAGATGCTCGCCGGCGCGGTCCCGGTCACCGAGCCGGCGGTAGACGTCGGCGAGGTTCAGGTGCAGCGAGGGGTAGAACCCGGCCAGGGCGAGCGACGGATGGTGCTCCTCGGCCCGTCCGGGACCGATCTGGTCGGCGGCCTCCAGCGCGAGCAGGTCCCAGCGGAGCTCGTCGGCGACGTCGGCCTGCACGTCCGCTGCGTGATGGGCCAGCACACAGCGGTGGAACGGGTCCGCGGCCGGCCCGATCTCCTCCCAGATCGCGGAGAACCGCTCCCTCGCCGTGGCGGTGTGCCCGCCCTGGGAAAGCTCGATCGCGGCGGCGATCTCGGTCATGACAGCGTCCTGGTCGGTCATCCTCGGCGCTCCTCACCTCGATGGGCGCCGACCGTAGGCCCCGGCACCGACAGTTCCGAGGGCCCGAGCGCGACGCGGAACCCGACGTCGTCGAGGCGCAGGGTCGGGTGGCTGCGTCGGCGCACCGACGCGCGGCAGCTCCAGTGCTCGTCGAACCAGCCACCGCCGCGCAGGACGCGGTAGGTGCCGTAGACCTCCGGGTCGTAGAGGTCCCAGCACCACTCCCAGACGTTGCCCAGGGTGTCGTGCAGCCCCCAGCTGTTCGGCTGCCGGCCGCCGACGTCGTGGATGCGTTCCCCGGAGTTGGCCCGGTGCCAGGCGATGTCGTCGAGGGGGCCGTAGCGCGGCCCGTCCGTGCCTGCGCGGCAGGCGTGTTCCCACTCGGCCTCGGTGAGCAGGCGGTATCCGGCGGCGGTGCGGTCCCAGGTGACGTCCTCGCCGTGCACCCGATACACCGGGCTCAGGCCGGTCCGCTCGGACAACGCGTTGCAGAACCTGACCGCGTCCCACCACGACACGCTCTCGACGGGCAGCCGTGCACCTCTCGCGATGCCCGGGTCGTCACCGGTGATCGCGGTGTACAGCTCCCGCGTGACGGGATGGACGGCGACCCGGTGAGCGGCGAGGTCGACGCGCCAGCTGCGGCGGGTCCGCCGGTCCGAGAGTGTCACCCTGCCGGCCGGGACGGCCACGGTCTCGGGTCCCCGCCGGCCCCCCATGATCATGCAAGGTCATCGACCCGGCGACGGTGCTCGGCGAACCACGCGACCCAGCGGCGCTGCCCGCGGGTCTCCACCGCGCGGGAGCGGTAGTTGCGGCGGGTCCAGGCGACGGCGTCGTCGGGCGGGTGCCCGGCGATCACGGCCATGCACGCGATCACGGTCCCGGTCCGGCCGACACCGCCGCCGCACGCGACCTCGACCCGGTGGCCGGCGCGGGCCAGGTCGTGGGCGCGCACGATCGCGGCGGCGGCCCGCCGGGGGTCGCGCGGCGTGCGGAAGTCCGGCCAGTCGACCCACTCGGCGGGCCAGTCCGGCAGCCACGGGGTGGTGCGCCGGAGCAGCGTCCGACGCCCCCGGTCCGGTGGCCTGCCGGGGTAGAGGCCGAACTGCGGTGCCGGCCCCTCGGGCAGCGGGTCCCGACGTCCCCGGCCGCGCACGAGCGTGCCGTCGGGGAGCCGGATCGCCCCGGCGAGCGGGAGCTCGCTCATCGCCCTCCGAATCGGCGGGCCGGTCAGCCGCCGGGACGCCGTCGCCGCTCGGCGAGCATCCGCTCGGTGGCGGCGCGGATCTCGTCGTCCGGGACGGTCTCGGTGCCCGCGGCCGTCACCAGGATGATGTTCGGGAACAGGGCCCTGGTCAGGTCCGGACCGGCCGTGGCGGAGTCGTCGTCGGCGGCGTCCCACAGCGCGTTGACCGCGGCCGAGACCGCGCCCGCGCGGTCCGCGTCGGGGGAGTGGCGCTTCTTCAGCGCGCCCTTCGCGAACACCGAGCCGGAGCCGATCGACTCGTAGCCCTGACGGTCGCGCACCGCGTCCCCGCTCGCGTCGAAGGACACGATCCGGAACGCCTGGGCCGGGTCCGGCTCCAGCGGGTCGTAGCCGACGAACAGCGGGATCGCGACGAAGCCCTGCATCGCGGCGGGCAGGTTCTCCCGGACGATCGTCGAGAGCCGCCGGGTCTTGCCGCCCAGGCTGATCGGGGCGCCCTCGATCTTCTCGTACTGCTCGACTTCGGCGGCGAACATCGTCAGCATCGACAGCGCGTGCCCGACCGAGCCGGCGAAACCGGCGGCGGAGAAGTCGTCGACGACCAGGATCTTCTCCAGGTCCTTCTGCGCGATCTCGTTGCCCTGCGTGGCGCGGCGGTCACCGGCGAGCAGGACGCCGTCGGCGAAGTGCAGCGCGACGATCGTGGTGCCGTGCGGGGCGCGCAGGTCCGCGCCCACCCGAAGCGACGGGTCGCGGGGGAGCGCGCCGGGCAGCATCTGCGGCGCGTGCGCACGCAGGTACTCGACGAACGAGGTGTCACCGATCATGCGGCGGGCGGGGTCGTGCGCATCGCGGGCACTTCCTTCGGGTCGGGGAGTCGCCACCCGATCCTGCCCGCACACCCCTCCGGGGTCCAGCCACGGACCGTCCCCGGTGCGGACGGGGTCGCGGACCTTGCACACTCGTGGGCGTGACGCAGTCGAGTGGGCCCCGCCGACGGGCCGAGGAATTCTGTACGCGGTTCGGGTTGCGGGTACCGGTGGTGTCCTCGCCGATGGCCGGTGCCTGCCCGCCGGAGCTGGCGGTCGCCGTCGCCGAGGCAGGCGGGATGGGTGCGGCCGGGGTACTGCAGGACTCGCCCGAGCGGATCACCGACTGGATGCGCCGCTTCCGTGCGGGCTCCTCCGGTGCGGTGCAGCTCAACCTCTGGATCCCCGACCCGCCGGACGACGACCCGTCCCGGATCGAGGCCGCCTCCCGGTTCCTGGACGGCCTGGGCACCGCGGGCGAGGCCGGCGGCGCGGCACCGGACTTCGACGAGCAGTGCGCCGCGATGCTCGCCGCCCGCCCCACCGCCGTCTCCTCGATCATGGGCCTCTACGAGCCCGGCTACGTCCGCGCGCTGCACGAGGCCGGCATCGCCTGGTTCGCCTGCGCCACGACCCTCGACGACGCGCTCGCCGCCCAGGATGCCGGCGCGGACGCCGTCGTCGCGCAGGGGATGGAGGCCGGCGGGCACCGCGGCAGCGTGCACCCGGCCGCCGCCGAGTCCACAGAGGTCGGACTGTTCGCACTGCTCCCGCGCCTGGCCGACCACCTGCGGGTACCGATCGTCGCCGCCGGCGGGATCGCCGACGGGCGCGGGGTCGCCGCCGCGCTCACCCTCGGCGCCAGCGCGGTCCAGGTCGGGACGGCGTTGCTGCGCGCCCCCGAGACCGGCATCGCGAAGGACTGGTCCGCGGCGCTGGACGGCCTCGCCCCGGAGGCGACGGTGACCACCCGCGCCTACTCCGGACGCCTCGGGCGCGCCGCGCCGTCGGAGTACGTCCTGGCCTGGCGTGAGCCCGGCGCCCCCGTCCCCGCGCCGTACCCGCACCAGCGCCGCCTCGTCGCCCGCTACCGGGCGGGGGAGCCGGGTCGGGTGGACCGGGTCAACCGGTGGGCCGGGCAGAGCGCGGCCCTGGCCGTCGAGGAGCCGGCGGGCGAGATCGTCGCCCGGATGTGGCGGGAGGCCTCGG